>NZ_OY781884.1:790000-1135000 GCF_963677155.1 uncultured Draconibacterium sp.
TTTTCCAAACACTCCAGCAAAGCTCACGCTTTACCTTCAACGCAGTTTGGAATGCTCCCCTACCAGACTGTCGTATGACAGAATCCATAGCTTCGGTGGTATACTTATGCCCGATTATCATCCATGCCCGATCGCTCGACTAGTGAGCTGTTACGCACTCTTTAAATGAATGGCTGCTTCCAAGCCAACATCCTAGCTGTCTAAGCAATCAGACCTCGTTTGTTCAACTTAGTATACACTTGGGGACCTTAGCTGATGGTCCGGGTTCTTTCCCTTTCGGACACGGACCTTAGCACCCATGCCCTCACTCCTGTGAAACATTTAGCAGCATTCGGAGTTTGTCTGGATTTGATAGGCGGCGAAGCCCTCGCATCCAATCAGTAGCTCTACCTCTGCTAAACTATCACAAGGCTGCACCTAAATGCATTTCGGGGAGTACGAGCTATTTCCCAGTTTGATTGGCCTTTCACCCCCACCCACAGGTCATCCAAAAGCTTTTCAACGCTTCCTGGTTCGGTCCTCCATGTTGTGTTACCAACACTTCAACCTGCCCATGGGTAGATCACAGGGTTTCGCGTCTAGCGCCACTAACTTTACGCCCTATTCAGACTCGCTTTCGCTTCGGGTACGTCTCTTAAAGACTTAGCCTCGCTAGTGACGACTAACTCGTAGGCTCATTATGCAAAAGGCACGCTGTCATCCCAATAAATCAGGACTCCAACCGCTTGTAAGCGTACGGTTTCAGGTACTATTTCACTCTCCTGTTCGGAGTGCTTTTCACCTTTCCCTCACGGTACTTGTTCGCTATCGGTCTCTCAGGAGTATTTAGCCTTACCAGATGGTCCTGGCAGATTCAGACAGAATTTCTCGTGTTCCGCCCTACTCAGGGTACTGCTAGGATAATATTTATTACCTGTACCGGACTGTCACCGTCTGTGGTAGGCTTTTCCAAAACCTTTCCAGTTTTAAATACTTCTCCATGTCGCAGCCCTACAACCCCAACATTGCCGAAACAATATTGGTTTAGGCTGTTCCCAGTTCGCTCGCCACTACTATGGGAATCATTATTATTTTCTTTTCCTCCGGGTACTTAGATGTTTCAGTTCCCCGGGTTAGCCTCCTTGCGGATACCCTTGCGGGTGGGTTGCCCCATTCGGAAATCTTCGGATCGATTCATATTTGCTAATCCCCGAAGCTTATCGCAGCTTGTCGCGTCCTTCTTCGCCTCTGAGAGCCTAGGCATCCTCCGTACGCCCTTAGTAACTTTCTTTTTAGAGAATCCTCGTATTGATTCAATTGTATCTCTGTAAAATTGTCGTCTCTATCTTGTGATTTGATTTGACTCTCGATAATTACTCGCGTAATCATCAAAATTATTTTTTCCCAACATGCCAAAGAACTTTAAAGCACAGAAACAGTAAACTGTTTCAACTTGTGTAGATAATTAAGGAATCGAACCTTAAAATGTGCACCAGCATTATCTCTTGTTCACTATTACTATGAACATGCCACTGTTTTGTGGTCTTTTTACGACTTTTCAGCCTCTCGTGGAGAATAAGGGAGTCGAACCCTTGACCTCTAGAATGCAAATCTAGCGCTCTAGCCAACTGAGCTAATCCCCCGGTTTCAAGTTAAAAGTTCAAAGTCTAAAGTCAAAAGTATTGGTCTAGACTTACGTCTTTTGCCTTCCTACTTTTTTACTTTTGCCTTGTTTTACTTTTGCCTTGGCAGTAGTCCCGCCCAGACTTGAACTGGGGACCCCTACATTATCAGTGTAGTACTCTAACCAGCTGAGCTACGGGACTGTTTTTTCTAAGCGCCAAGCTTCTGAGCTTTGGCTTTTAGCGCAGCTCCCGCTTTGCAACTCATTGTGTAATATTTTAAAAAAAGCAAGGACAACTATTGTCAATATCGTCACTGAAACTTCTAAACCTGTGCTCCAGAAAGGAGGTGTTCCAGCCACACCTTCCGGTACGGCTACCTTGTTACGACTTAACCCCAGTTACCAGTTTTACCCTAGGACGCTCCTTGCGGTCACATACTTCAGGTACCCCCAGCTTCCATGGTTTGACGGGCGGTGTGTACAAGGCCCGGGAACGTATTCACCGGATCATGGCTGATATCCGATTACTAGCGAATCCAACTTCATGGAGTCGGGTTGCAGACTCCAATCCGAACTGGGATCGGCTTTAGGGATTGGCATCCTGTCACCAGGTAGCTGCCCTTTGTACCGACCATTGTAACACGTGTGTAGCCCTGGACATAAGGGCCGTGCTGATTTGACGTCATCCCCACCTTCCTCTCACCTTACGGTGGCAGTCTCGCTAGAGTCCTCAGCATTACCTGCTAGCAACTAACGATAGGGGTTGCGCTCGTTATGGGACTTAACCCGACACCTCACGGCACGAGCTGACGACAACCATGCAGCACCTTGTAAATAGCTCCGAAGAGAAAGACTGTTTCCAATCTATGCAATCTACATTTAAGCCCAGGTAAGGTTCCTCGCGTATCATCGAATTAAACCACATGTTCCTCCGCTTGTGCGGGCCCCCGTCAATTCCTTTGAGTTTCAACCTTGCGATCGTACTCCCCAGGTGGATCACTTAATGCTTTCGCTCAGCCGCTTACTGTGTATCGCAAACAGCGAGTGATCATCGTTTACGGCGTGGACTACCAGGGTATCTAATCCTGTTCGCTCCCCACGCTTTCGTGCCTCAGCGTCAATCGTAGCTTAGTAAGCTGCCTTCGCAATTGGCGTTCTGTGTCATATCTATGCATTTCACCGCTACACAACACATTCCGCCTACCTCAACTACATTCAAGAACTTCAGTTTCAATGGCAATTTTACCGTTAAGCGGCAAGATTTCACCACTGACTTAAAGTTCCGCCTGCGCACCCTTTAAACCCAATAAATCCGGATAACGCTTGGACCCTCCGTATTACCGCGGCTGCTGGCACGGAGTTAGCCGGTCCTTATTCATTTGCTACCGTCAAATTACTACACGTAGTAACCATTCTTGGCAAACAAAAGCAGTTTACAACCCATAGGGCCGTCATCCTGCACGCGGGATGGCTGGTTCAGGCTTGCGCCCATTGACCAATATTCCTCACTGCTGCCTCCCGTAGGAGTCTGGTCCGTGTCTCAGTACCAGTGTGGGGGATAATCCTCTCAGAACCCCTAAAGATCGTCGGCTTGGTGAGCCTTTACCTCACCAACTACCTAATCTTACGCATGCCCATCTTGTACCGCCGAAACTTTAATCACAATAACATGCGAAATTGTGATACTATGAGATATTAATCCACGTTTCCATGGGCTATCCCTCTGTACAAGGAAGGTTGCATACGCGTTACGCACCCGTGCGCCGGTCGCCATCTACCCGAAAGTAATGCTGCCCCTCGACTTGCATGTGTTAGGCCTCCCGCTAGCGTTCATCCTGAGCCAGGATCAAACTCTCCGTTGTAAATATAAAAAGTTTAATATCTTTCGCTACAGGTTTACTTGTCTCTCAGAAATCAACAAAGTTGTTTTATTATTAACCTTGCTTTTTTGTGCTTCAAAATTTTAAAGAACTCGCGTAAAAAAACCAGCAAATCTGTTTTACCTCTCAATGCCGGCCATCTACTTTCTTGTATTTTTCTCTGGCGTTTCTCCTTCTAAAATCACTCTCACTACCAGAACTCGTTTCCCTTTTAACGGGGCGACAAAGGTAAGTACTTTTTCAAAACCACCAAAGCTTTTTTCGCTTTTTTTTGAAACTTTATTTCTAACGTTTCCGTGATTTTGCGCAGTCTTCAGTGCCGTTCCACCAGCCTTCCAACTACTCGCCTGTTACCATCATTTTGTCTTTTGAACGTCGCTTCGTTTCCAAAGCGGCTGCAAAGGTAATTCTATTTTCGTTTCTGCCAAACTCTTTTTAAAGTTTTTTCGAAACTTTTTTCGAACCGTTTTGTCGTTTCGAAGACCTCGATCTCCGTCCCAACTACCGGCTCTGCCTTTGCCGTTCCTTTTCCCAACCGTTTCTATGAACTGCGCTTCTCTCAAAGCGGCTGCAAAAGTAAGCAAGGTTTTTATTCTTCCAAACTTTTACGCCCTTTTTAGACATCTTTTTTTCGTTCTTTTTCTTAAGCTATTGAAATTCAGACATCATCTATTTTCAAAAAAAAGCAAATGGACTGTTTATTACGAGAAGATCCGAATAGGGTTACACTTCTTGCATCAAATAATTGAGATGAAATTCTCGTTTTAAACAAAACAAAAAGCCCTGAAAAATAACTTTCAGGGCTTGCATATCCTTTAATAGTACCATTGCTATTTCAAAAAAAGTTCAATTACGGGGATCTCTACCCTGGGTTTATTCACAGGTAGTAACAGGTTAATATCATTATCCGCATTCTTTTGCTGTATCCAATGACCATATGGTTTTCCAATTTTAATCTCGGATGCATCGTGTAAAAACTGGGCATATTTGACTTTGTCGCCATATCCGCGCATCAGAAAATTCTGCAACGGGTAATCCAACAAGTGTACGTATAATCGGTTTGTCTCCGGATTGTATGTTAACAATGTGTTATCCGGCGCTTCAAATTCGTCGGACGCCTGGGTGCAATTATATATGGATCTGTTGTTATATTTCATCCACTCTCCCATTTCTGATAATGCTTTATCCGCGCGCTCATCAAAAGTACCACGAGCGGTTGCCCTACATTTAATAACAGATTGCCTCCTTTACTTACCGACTCTATTAATAATACCAACAACTGTTTATTGTCTTTCCAGGTATGCTCATCACGATAATAGCCCCATGAGCCAGAAAACGTTTGGCAGGTTTCCCAGGGAATACGCACACCATTCTCTTCGGGCCATTTATCTACTTTAAACTGTTCGGGTGTTGTAAAATCCCAACCGCCCCAGTAATCTTTCAGGTCGGCACGATCGTTTACAATAATACCGGGCTGCAACTCACGAACCATTTTCATTAGTTCCACCGATCCCCAATCGTCACGTCCTTTTCCAAACTCTCCCGGAAAAGAATAGTCCAACCAAAGAATATCGATCTTGCCATAATTGGTTAGAATTTCGCGAACCTGATTTTTCAGATATTTACGATAAATACTCATGTCACGATCTTTATTCAATTCATCGTATTCTTCTTTTGTTCTTGCACTTTGTGGATGAACCCGATCAATTGTATATTCCGGATGATGCCAGTCGATTAAGGAATAATAAAACCCGATTCCGAGGCCTTCCGCACGAAAAGCATCCACCCACTGTTTTATAATGTCCTTACCATACGGAGTATTCATTACATTATAATCGGTGTAATCTGATGCGAACATATTAAAGCCTTCGTGATGTTTGGTTGTAATAACGGCATATTTCATTCCAGCAGCTTTGGCCTTCTTTGCCCATTCAACCGGATCAAAAAGATCGGGATTAAAAACATCGAAGTATTGCTGGTAATCTTCATCTGAAATACGTTCGTTTTTCTTTACCCACTCGTGACGTGCTGCCTGTGCATACAATCCCCAATGAATAAACATTCCGAAACGTGCATCTGTCCACCACTTCATCCGCGCAACTTTTTCCTCCGAGGTTTCATCCCATATCTTCTTTTGCGAGAATGCCAACTGATTCACAAACAGAATCAGCATTACCGCAAAAACTGCTCTTCTCATATTATTTGGTTTAGGTTACAGCATGTTATTGTGTAATAATATCGAATTCTGCAATTCCTACTTTTCCATTTTCTTCGGCCGACGATAACGCAGTGAATTTTATATAGCGCGCTTTAACCGGAACAAAACTATTAATTTGCCAAACCGGGCTGTTTCGAATATTGGAAAATTCACCTTCGGCAACCGGCTGTTTCCAGTTTTTACCGTCGGTACTTAAATACAACTTGTAATTAAAGATAATGCCGGGCTTGAAACGCTGTTGATCGGGTAGGTATTTAAACCCGTCAATTGTCAGACTTTCGCCAAGGTCGAAAACAAAATCAACAGGTGCTGATTCTTCCACCGTAAACGCAGTCTCTTCATTGCCATCAAAAATCAGGTTCGCCTTCTCTTCGTTTTTATACTTTCCAATAACTTTCCATTTTGTTTTTGGAACATCAAATTCAGCTACAGAGACCGTACTCGTTTTGTTTTCATTCGGATCAACAACAATGACTTTAACGGTTGCTTTTTCAGGCAATTCAAACGGTGTAGTATATTTTACTGAATTCACATCAGGATCGCTTCCATCAGTTGTATAATATATATCAAGGTCACTATCAAAGGCTTCTATACTAATAATACCATCTTTTGTTCGTGAGATTTTTGGTTCGATGATAACTTTTGGTGCATGATAGATACCGATTTTTGTGATAACCGGACACGCTTTTGAATCTATAACCGTAAATCTCACTTTCGAGGCAGTAGTTTCCGGCAATCGCAAAATGCGTTTTCTACCGATTGTAGTTTGCGAATCGATCTCTTCCCACTTATTATTAATATATGCCTCCACTGAAAATTTCTTAACACGCTGCCCCAATCGAATATCTTCCTGAACCAGGAAACGATTAAAAGTAGTTTCTTCTCCCAAATCAATAGTTACCGACGCTTGAATAACTCCATCATCGGTTGCCCAATAAGTATCAGGATCATCATCGACTACATTATCTGCTTTATACTTTTTTGAATTACCTCGCACATTTGTAGCTTCTGCCTTTTTTCCTGCCGCAAGGTCATTTGCAAAATCGGCTTTAACTGCTTCCGCCAGCTTCAGAATTTGTTCTTCATCTTTTTCATGAATCAGCCCACGTTTGTCAACCGGAAAATTAATTAACAACGAGCCATTTCTTCCAATACTATTATAATATATATCTAGCAGTTGCGGCAGAGTTTTCACTTTATGATCCTCGTATGGATGATAATACCACCCCGGACGAATGGAAACGTTTACTTCGGCAGGCACCCAATAATCTCCATCTTCGTGTCCGTTACGCAACTCCAGGTAATTTGGCGATCCTGGATAAAACTCATCTCTACGCAATGGCGACCAATTGGTTTCGGGAGCCCAACCTTCTTCATTACCAATCCAACGCACATCTGGGCCGGCATCGCTGAACATACAAGCCATAGGTTGAAGGTCGCGCACAATTTGCCGGGTATTTTCCCAGTCGTAATAGGTTTTTCGGTCAATGCGGCGCTCTTCGTTGGCTCCTCCGTAGTAACCGGTTCCTCCGTTGGCACCATCAAACCAAACTTCAAAAACATCGCCATAATTGGTCATTAACTCACGCAACTGAGTTTTGAAAATCTCAATGTATTTATCGTTACCGTATTCCGGATTATTACGATCCCAGGGAGACAAATAAAGCCCAAGTTTTAAACCATACTCTTTACATGCATCAGCCAGTTCGCGAACCACATCTCCTTCCCCATTCTTCCAGGAAGAGTTTTTTACCGAATGGTCAGTGGTAGCTGTCGGCCACAAACAAAATCCGTCGTGGTGCTTGGCTGTAAGAATAATTCCTTTCATACCTGCCTCTTTACAAATCCGGGCCCACTGGCGGCAATCTAGTTCGGATGGATTAAACATATCGGGATCTTCGTCACCAAATCCCCACTCCATATTCGAAAAGGTATTCATGTTAAAATGAATAAACGCGTAAAACTCCATATCATTCCACGCCAATTGCCTTTCAGAGGGCACAGGAAATACAGGCTCAGGAGGAGTAACATTACTGCAAGAAGCAGTTATTAGCAAAACAATTAGAAAAAATAATCTGTTGGTCATCGATTTAGATTTTAATATTTTTACAAACTCCGTAAATATATAATGATTATTTTAACTAGATAAACATCCATTCAGTAAAATTAGAACTACATTGTTTTGCAATAGAATGCAACATCGTATTATTTTTCAGCATCACTCACGGTGCTCTTTCTAAAACAAGCTATCAGAGATCCATTATAAAACTGGCATTACTGCCAAACAGTCGTTAATAATCACACCTCTAACAGAAATTCAAGACAAAAAAAACACTTACATGTATTTTTTTACCCAGATGGGAGCATTGTCCCATATAAGGACAAATACCAACACCTACAAAACACCATAAACAACTGATAATACAGCACTTAACAACAAAGGCATATCATTTGCAATGTATTAAGCCAAACGTACTAAACATTATTTAAATAGAGAGATGGACAACACAAGTCACAAATTAAAATTTGCTTTTTATTACATTAAGTCATAATTTGCATAAGTAATTTATTGATACTGAAATTTAAAGAAGGTAGAAAATAAGGGGTTATCGACACTTTCCACAAATTTCACATCAAACTTTTTTATAAAAACGTAACACGCAATATAATAAAGCTATGCTTTATTAATTGATGAATCTTCCTATGCGGTAAATGATATAATAACAATTAAATCTACCGATATGAAGAAGTTTTTACCCAAGAAAAATTTTACGCGAACCTGGTTAGTGGGGCTTGTGTTTTTGTTTTTAGGAGTGATCCAATCTTATGCTCAAAGCATTGATGGAAACCTAAACCCAGCTACGGAATATGACAATGGTGTTACTCAAACTTACATAACCGACAACGGATCAACCTGCCAGGTTGATCAGGTTTGGGCATCCTTTGATGTTCAATCATCAAAGGTGTATCTGCTTTTTAGTGTAGGTAATGGTGGATCAGCTTTGTTTCGCCTTTATTTTGATACGGACAACGATCCGTTAACCGGATTACAGGAAGATGTAGTAGGAAAAACGATTGTGTACACCTATGGTGCCGATCATGCGATTGAAGTAAATTCAAACGATGCTAGTGGTTATGTTTTTTATGAATATTCTCTTGATGGCCAAACCAGAACCACATTAACCACCAGCGGAATAATCGGCGCTAGTGGTACGAGTATCATTGACGGGTCAAATACAATGGAATTTGAAATTCCATTTGATGCAATTAATTATGATCCATGTTCTAATCTATCAACGTTTATCAATGTCGGTAGCTATGCATCTGTTTCAGGAAACAGTATTAATTCAACCTGGTGTAGTGCTGTTTTACTTGATTTTACAATTGGGGCCGGTGGTGAAATTGACGGACCTCAAACCATCTGTGCCGGTGATGATGTACAACAACTAAACTTAATTGGCCATCAAGGAACAATTGTTGGCTGGCAAGCCAATACAGGCACAGGATGGCCCGCATCCGATACTGACATTATCGCCGGAACAGAAGGCTCTACAACTTATCAACCTAGCGGACTAAATGAAACCACGGAATATCGAGCCGTAGTACAAATTGCTACTGGACTATGTTCTGAAGACACCTATGTGTATGCAGTGCCTGCTGAGATTACAGTCAAACCGACTCCTACCGCATCAGTTTCTGCAACGCCAACTACGGTTTGTCTTAGCGGAGATAAGCCAGTAGTAACATTTACAGGTGATAACGCAACAGCACCTTATACATTTACTTACAAACTAAACAATGGTGCAGAACAAACCATTATATCCAATGGCAATACCGCAACAATTGAGGTTCCGACCAATGCTGTTGAAGACTTTACCTACGAGCTTGTTAGTGTAAGTTCTGCTAACGGATGTACTTCCGGTGCAATTATTGGTGAAAGCGTTACTGTGAGTATAACTGATCTACCTAACTGTAGTATTACAGGAGATTTATCAATTTGTCCTTCAAGTGCAGGAAATATTTATTCTGGAACCGATGAAGAAGGAATGACATATAGTTGGAGTATCTCAGGTGATGCTTCAATTAACGGATCAACAACTGGCCAGACTGTTCTTGTTGATGCAGATGCCATTTGTGGTGGCAGTTTTATATTGGAATTAACTACTACAAAGAATGGATGTAGTAGCACTTGTAGTATTGAGGGGGTAGTAGAAGATACTACTGATCCTGTCTGGACTTTAGCTCCTTCGGATAAAACGGTTGAGTGCGACGGAACAAATGATCCCAGTGGCGAATTTGCAGCATGGCTTACCAGCTTTTCAGGTTCTGATGTTTGTGGGACTGCCACAGTAACGAACAACAGCATCGGATTAAGCGATGATTGTGGTGCTACTGGTGCCGAAACAGTAACCTTCACTCTTACTGATGAGTGTGGAAACTTTATTACAAAAGAGGCGACATTTACTATTAAAGATACGACTGATCCTGTCTGGACTTTAGCTCCTTCTGATAAAACGGTTGAGTGCGACGGAACAAATGATCCCAGTGGCGAATTTGCAGCATGGCTTACCAGCTTTTCAGGTTCTGATGTTTGTGGGACTGCCACAGTAACGAACAACAGCATCGGATTAAGCGATGATTGTGGTGCTACTGGTGCCGAAACAGTAACCTTCACTCTTACCGATGAGTGTGGAAACTTTATTACAAAAGAGGCGACATTTACTATTGAAGATACTACTGATCCTGTCTGGACTGTAGCTCCTTCTGATAAAACGGTTGAGTGCGACGGAACAAATGATCCAAGTGGCGAATTTGCAGCATGGCTTACCAGCTTTTCGGGTTCTGATGTTTGTGGGACTGCCACAGTAACGAACAACAGCATCGGATTAAGCGATGATTGTGGTGCGACAGGTGCCGAAACAGTAACCTTCACTCTTACCGATGAGTGTGGAAACTTTATTACAAAAGAGGCGACATTTACTATTGAAGATACTACTGATCCTGTCTGGACTGTAGCTCCTTCTGATAAAACGGTTGAGTGCGACGGAACAAATGATCCAAGTGGCGAATTTGCAGCATGGCTTACCAGCTTTTCCGGTTCTGATGTTTGCGGGACTGCCACAGTAACGAACAACAGCATCGGATTAAGCGATGATTGTGGTGCGACAGGTGCCGAAACAGTAACCTTCACTCTTACCGATGAGTGTGGAAACTTTATTACAAAAGAGGCGACATTTACCATTGAAGATACTACTGATCCTGTCTGGACTTTAGCTCCTTCGGATAAAACGGTTGAGTGCGACGGAACAAATGATCCCAGTGGCGAATTTGCAGCATGGCTTACCAGCTTTTCAGGTTCTGATGTTTGTGGGACTGCCACAGTAACGAACAACAGCATCGGATTAAGCGATGATTGTGGTGCTACAGGTGCCGAAACAGTAACCTTCACTCTTACTGATGAGTGTGGAAACTTTATTACAAAAGAGGCGACATTTACTATTGAAGATACGACTGATCCTGTCTGGACTTTAGCTCCTTCTGATAAAACGGTTGAGTGCGACGGAACAAATGATCCAAGCGGCGAATTTGCAGCATGGCTTACCAGCTTTTCGGGTTCTGATGTTTGTGGGACTGCCACAGTAACGAACAACAGCATCGGATTAAGCGATGATTGTGGTGCTACTGGTGCCGAAACAGTAACCTTCACTCTTACCGATGAGTGTGGAAACTTTATTACAAAAGAGGCGACATTTACTATTGAAGATACTACTGATCCTGTCTGGACTGTAGCTCCTTCTGATAAAACGGTTGAGTGCGACGGAACAAATGATCCAAGTGGCGAATTTGCAGCATGGCTTACCAGCTTTTCCGGTTCTGATGTTTGTGGGACTGCCACAGTAACGAACAACAGCATCGGATTAAGCAATGATTGTGGTGCTACTGGTGCAGAAACAGTAACCTTCACTCTTACCGATGAGTGTGGAAACTTTATTACAAAAGAGGCGACATTTACTATTAAAGATACGACTGATCCTGTCTGGACTGTAGCTCCTTCTGATAAAACGGTTGAGTGCGACGGAACAAATGATCCCAGTGGCGAATTTGCAGCATGGCTTACCAGCTTTTCGGGTTCTGATGTTTGCGGGACTGCCACAGTAACGAACAACAGCATCGGATTAAGCGATGATTGTGGTGCGACAGGTGCCGAAACAGTAACCTTCACTCTTACTGATGAGTGTGGAAACTTTATTACAAAAGAGGCGACATTTACCATTGAAGATACGACTGATCCTGTCTGGACTTTAGCTCCTTCTGATAAAACGGTTGAGTGCGACGGAACAAATGATCCAAGCGGCGAATTTGCAGCATGGCTTACCAGCTTTTCGGGTTCTGATGTTTGCGGGACTGCCACAGTAACGAACAACAGCATCGGATTAAGCGATGATTGTGGTGCGACAGGTGCCGAAACAGTAACCTTCACTCTTACCGATGAGTGTGGAAACTTTATTACAAAAGATGCAACATTTACCATTGAAGATACGACTGATCCTGTCTGGACTTTAGCTCCTTCGGATAAAACGGTTGAGTGCGACGGAACAAATGATCCCAGTGGCGAATTTGCAGCATGGCTTACCAGCTTTTCAGGTTCTGATGTTTGTGGGACTGCCACAGTAACGAACAACAGCATCGGATTAAGCGATGATTGTGGTGCTACAGGTGCCGAAACAGTAACCTTCACTCTTACCGATGAGTGTGGAAACTTTATTACAAAAGATGCAACATTTACTATTGAAGATACTACTGATCCTGTCTGGACTGTAGCTCCTTCTGATAAAACGGTTGAGTGCGACGGAACAAATGATCCAAGCGGCGAATTTGCAGCATGGCTTACCAGCTTTTCAGGTTCTGATGTTTGTGGGACTGCCACAGTAACGAACAACAGCATCGGATTAAGCGATGATTGTGGTGCTACTGGTGCCGAAACAGTAACCTTCACTCTTACCGATGAGTGTGGAAACTTTATTACAAAAGAGGCGACATTTACTATTAAAGATACGACTGATCCTGTCTGGACTGTAGCTCCTTCGGATAAAACGGTTGAGTGCGACGGAACAAATGATCCCAGTGGCGAATTTGCAGCATGGCTTACCAGCTTTTCCGGTTCTGATGTTTGTGGGACTGCCACAGTAACGAACAACAGCATCGGATTAAGCGATGATTGTGGTGCTACTGGTGCCGAAACAGTAACCTTCACTCTTACTGATGAGTGTGGAAACTTTATTACAAAAGAGGCGACATTTACTATTAAAGATACGACTGATCCTGTCTGGACTGTAGCTCCTTCGGATAAAACGGTTGAGTGCGACGGAACAAATGATCCAAGCGGCGAATTTGCAGCATGGCTTACCAGCTTTTCCGGTTCTGATGTTTGTGGGACTGCCACAGTAACGAACAACAGCATCGGATTAAGCGATGATTGTGGTGCTACTGGTGCCGAAACAGTAACCTTCACTCTTACTGATGAGTGTGGAAACTTTATTACAAAAGAGGCGACATTTACTATTAAAGATACGACTGATCCTGTCTGGACTTTAGCTCCTTCTGATAAAACGGTTGAGTGCGACGGAACAAATGATCCAAGCGGCGAATTTGCAGCATGGCTTACCAGCTTTTCGGGTTCTGATGTTTGCGGGACTGCCACAGTAACGAACAACAGCATCGGATTAAGCGATGATTGTGGTGCGACAGGTGCCGAAACAGTAACCTTCACTCTTACTGATGAGTGTGGAAACTTTATTACAAAAGAGGCGACATTTACTATTAAAGATACGACTGATCCTGTCTGGACTTTAGCTCCTTCTGATAAAACGGTTGAGTGCGACGGAACAAATGATCCAAGCGGCGAATTTGCAGCATGGCTTACCAGCTTTTCGGGTTCTGATGTTTGCGGGACTGCCACAGTAACGAACAACAGCATCGGATTAAGCGATGATTGTGGTGCGACAGGTGCCGAAACAGTAACCTTCACTCTTACTGATGAGTGTGGAAACTTTATTACAAAAGAGGCGACATTTACTATTAAAGATACGACTGATCCTGTCTGGACTTTAGCTCCTTCTGATAAAACGGTTGAGTGCGACGGAACAAATGATCCAAGCGGCGAATTTGCAGCATGGCTTACCAGCTTTTCGGGTTCTGATGTTTGCGGGACTGCCACAGTAACGAACAACAGCATCGGATTAAGCGATGATTGTGGTGCTACTGGTGCCGAAACAGTAACCTTCACTCTTACTGATGAGTGTGGAAACTTTATTACAAAAGAGGCGACATTTACCATTGAAGATACGACTGATCCTGTCTGGACTTTAGCTCCTTCTGATAAAACGGTTGAGTGCGACGGAACAAATGATCCAAGCGGCGAATTTGCAGCATGGCTTACCAGCTTTTCGGGTTCTGATGTTTGTGGGACTGCCACAGTAACGAACAACAGCATCGGATTAAGCGATGATTGTGGTGCGACAGGTGCCGAAACAGTAACCTTCACTCTTACTGATGAGTGTGGAAACTTTATTACAAAAGAGGCGACATTTACCATTGAAGATACTACTGATCCTGTCTGGACTGTAGCTCCTTCTGATAAAACGGTTGAGTGCGACGGAACAAATGATCCCAGTGGCGAATTTGCAGCATGGCTTACCAGCTTTTCAGGTTCTGATGTTTGTGGGACTGCCACAGTAACGAACAACAGCATCGGATTAAGCGATGATTGTGGTGCTACTGGTGCAGAAACAGTAACCTTCACTCTTACCGATGAGTGTGGAAACTTTATTACAAAAGATGCAACATTTACTATTGAAGATACTACTGATCCTGTCTGGACTGTAGCTCCTTCTGATAAAACGGTTGAGTGCGACGGAACAAATGATCCAAGCGGCGAATTTGCAGCATGGCTTACCAGCTTTTCGGGTTCTGATGTTTGTGGGACTGCCACAGTAACGAACAACAGCATCGGATTAAGCGATGATTGTGGTGCGACAGGTGCCGAAACAGTAACCTTCACTCTTACCGATGAGTGTGGAAACTTTATTACAAAAGAGGCGACATTTACTATTAAAGATACGACTGATCCTGTCTGGACTTTAGCTCCTTCTGATAAAACGGTTGAGTGCGACGGAACAAATGATCCAAGCGGCGAATTTGCAGCATGGCTTACCAGCTTTTCGGGTTCTGATGTTTGTGGGACTGCCACAGTAACGAACAACAGCATCGGATTAAGCGATGATTGTGGTGCTACTGGTGCCGAAACAGTAACCTTCACTCTTACCGATGAGTGTGGAAACTTTATTACAAAAGATGCGACATTTACTATTGAAGATACTACTGATCCTGTCTGGACTGTAGCTCCTTCGGATAAAACGGTTGAGTGCGACGGAACAAATGATCCCAGTGGCGAATTTGCAGCATGGCTTACCAGCTTTTCGGGTTCTGATGTTTGCGGGACTGCCACAGTAACGAACAACAGCATCGGATTAAGCGATGATTGTGGTGCTACTGGTGCCGAAACAGTAACCTTCACTCTTACCGATGAGTGTGGAAACTTTATTACAAAAGATGCAACATTTACTATTGAAGATACTACTGATCCTGTCTGGACTGTAGCTCCTTCTGATAAAACGGTTGAGTGCGACGGAACAAATGATCCAAGCGGCGAATTTGCAGCATGGCTTACCAGCTTTTCGGGTTCTGATGTTTGTGGGACTGCCACAGTAACGAACAACAGCATCGGATTAAGCGATGATTGTGGTGCGACAGGTGCCGAAACAGTAACCTTCACTCTTACCGATGAGTGTGGAAACTTTATTACAAAAGAGGCGACATTTACTATTAAAGATACGACTGATCCTGTCTGGACTTTAGCTCCTTCTGATAAAACGGTTGAGTGCGACGGAACAAATGATCCAAGCGGCGAATTTGCAGCATGGCTTACCAGCTTTTCGGGTTCTGATGTTTGTGGGACTGCCACAGTAACGAACAACAGCATCGGATTAAGCGATGATTGTGGTGCTACTGGTGCCGAAACAGTAACCTTCACTCTTACCGATGAGTGTGGAAACTTTATTACAAAAGATGCGACATTTACTATTGAAGATACTACTGATCCAACTATTGACAACACCAACCTAACCAACATTGACATAGAATGTGGAATAGATCCTGCAAACAAATTAAGTGATTGGTTAGCAAACCACGCGGGAGCAACTGCAACTGATAATTGTGGTGATGTAACATGGAGTAATAACTATGGTGAAAATCAAAATATTCAATGTGAAGGTGGAGCAATAACCGTTATATTTACAGCTACTGATGCTTGCGGTAATGCAAGTACAACTTCAGCAAGCTATTCCATCCAGGATAATACAACTCCAACTTTCAACGAAACATTGCCAACAACAGAAATTACTGCCGAGTGTGATGCCGTTGTGGAAGCTGTTGTACTGACTGCTTCTGATAATTGCGATTCAGATGTTCCGGTTGTATTTACCGAAACAAAAACTGACGGAGACTGTGCAAACAACTATACATTAATTCGTACATGGACAGCTACTGACGACTGTGGTAATGAAACTTCTCATACACAAACTGTGGTTGTTTCTGACAACACAGCACCTGAAGTGACCTGCAACGACATCACTGTTCAGCTTGATGCAAATGGTGCTGCAACCATAACTGTTGATGATATTAACGGTAGTACAACTGATGCTTGCAGCGATATCGACACCATGTTTATCAGCCAGGCTACTTTCAACTGCGACAACGTTGGTGAAAACCAGGTTACTTTAACTGCAATTGATGAGTGCGGAAACGAAGCAACATGTACTGCTACTGTTACTGTTGAGGAAGGAGATGCTGACTGTGGTCTCCAACCATTCAAAGCAAACGACGATATCCTTTCCTTAGTTTACTGTCCGGAAGAAACAGTTTCTGGAGATCTTGATTTGTTTGCCAACGATGAAGGGTTTACCTCCGAAAATGTAAACTTTACTATACTTACCGATTTACCGGAGGGTGTAAGTGTTACAGATGGCAATCTACTTTATGCAAACGAAAATCCAACTGAAGCTGTTATTACATTCACCTACTCTGTATGCCATACTGTTAATACAGAAAACTGCAGCACCGCAGAAGTGACCATACAGCTTCTTGTTGATACTGACTGCGACGGCGTACCTGATATTGATGATCTTGATGACGATGACGATGGTATTCTTGATATTATTGAGGAAGAAAACGCACTAGATCAAACATCACTGGATTCTGATGGTGACGGTATTGTTGACCGCTTAGACATTGACGCTGATAACGACGGAATTGTTGACAACGTTGAGTGGCAATCAACAATTGCTGAAGGAGGTGAGTATGACTATATCTTCCCGCTGGGAACAGATTCAAACGGCGATGGATGGGATGATGCTTATGATCCTGCAAGCAATGGTATTACTTACGAACCCTGGGACATGGACCTGGACGGGACTCCGGATTACCTGGATACCAATACGGATAACGAAGGGGAAGACGACAACGTTGAAGGTTGGGATAAATTCCCTAACGACTCGATAGCAGATGTAAGTTACATTGGCAGCGATGCCGACAAAGATGGTCTGGATGACGCTTACGAGACTTACAACACCACTACCGAAGAATGGGCTCCCGGACAAAATGCTATCGGATCTGATGCTTACCTGCAGGATACTGATGATGACGGTGTACGCGACTGGAGAGACGCGGTTGACGACAGAACTCCTCCAGAACAATTTGCCTGTGGAGATCCGGTTATTCCAAACGCCTTCTCGCCTAACCAGGATGGTTACAATGACTACTTCAAAGTAATGATTTACTGTACAGGCACCCAGGGTGGAAATGAAGAAAGAGTTCTTGGGGACGATTTCACCGATGCAAGAATAGAAATATTTAACAGATGGGGTAACCTGGTTTATGAGCAGGAACGTTATGGAGATGAAGACTACTGGGGAGATGTAGATGCATGGTGGAACGGCAGATCAACACACAACATGCAGGTAGGTAGCGATCAGTTACCAACGGCAACCTATTACTACATACTGTACTTTAATGATGGAAGCAGAGAGCCTATTACCGGATTCGTATTCCTAAATAATTAATTGATTAATTAATGAATATCCAATCTGTAAAATTTAAAATGATGAAAGCAAAATTAAATATAATCAAAGGTTTAGGGATTCTGGCAATAGTAATAGCTGCATTTACTTCAAATGCCCAGCAGGACCCGATGTTTACACAATACATGTTTAATACACAAACCATTAACCCGGCTTATGCCGGTACATGGGAATCCATCGGGTTTATGGCTCTGGGACGTAATCAGTGGTCTGGTTGGGAAGGAGCTCCTACAACTTATACCTTTTCGGTACAGGCTCCACTAAAAAATGAACGAGTGGCCCTGGGATTAAATGTTATGAATGATAAAGTTGGATTAGAAAAACGTTTTTATGTTTTTGCCGATTATTCTTACCTACTTCCTCTCAGCAGCAAAGTGAATCTAAGACTGGGACTTAAAGGTGGTTTTACCAATTACTCGAACAATTTAGCAGAGTATACCATTTTAGACCCGGGTGATCCGAATTTTGCGGGTGAAATAAAAAATGCATTCAAACCAAACTTTGGTGCAGGGGCCTTTTTATACAGCAAAAAAGCCTATGTCGGGCTTTCAATTCCGAAATTAGTGAGTACTACTTTTGATAACGACATGAAAAGTTTTTCGGTTGAAGGTGAATTACGTCACTATTTCCTGATTGCAGGTGCCGTTTTTGATATGGGCGAGAATGTAAAATTCAAACCAACCATGTTTACCAAGGCTTCGTTTACTTCGGAAACAGGTACTCCGCTTCAGTTCGACTTTACCGGAAACTTCCTGATTAAAGAAAAATTGTGGTTGGGAGCAATGTATCGTACAGGCGCTTCTTACGGTGTTATTGCTCAATGGATATTCGACCAGAAATTACGTATTGGTTATGCTATTGATTTTACGACTAACAATATGAAATATTACAGTCATGAAACACATGAAGTAATGATCTCTTACGAACTCAGATTTAAGAAAGAAAAAGTGGTATCGCCGAGATACTTCTAGTTAAAATATTTTGATGTTGTGTTTAGAACCCGAGTCGCAGCACTCCTTGCTGAGGCTTGGGTTTTGTTTTAAGTTTAAAACAAAGATCAAACACTACCCTACAAACAGAAAACATACTAAAAAAATAACCACACAAGACTAATATATCTTTTTGTCATTAATAGATCAATACCGGACTCTTGTCCCATATTGAAAAAGAACGACCGACACACCCAACCCATTATCCACCTGCAAATCAGACACATGCCACTATATGGCATAACTATTGTTACAAATGTCGCAAAACGTACTAAATAATACGATTTGAGAATATGGACAAATTCAACCACAAAATATTATTTGGATATTATGAGATTAAGTCATAATTTGCATAAGTAATTGATTGATTCTGAAATTTAAAGAAGGTAAAAAATAAGGGGTTATTCATACTTTCCAGACAATTTCATTTCAATTTTTTTTAAATAACCAAACGGACAATAAATGCAATTCATATTGTATTTGCTCTCCACACCTATTAAATGCGTCAATTTATTTTGACTGCATTAATGATGATTGTAAATAATATATAACACAAACAATATGAAAAAAAATTTACCTAAGCTATTCGAAATTCTATCGATTTTCAACGAAAGCAAAATCATGTGGTTTAAAACCTTACTGATAGCAGTAATTTTAGCAATGTCAGGAAATGTCTACTCTCAGGTTATTGTTCCATTTAACCCAAGAACATCAAGCTATACGCCCAACCAAACAATCTACCATGTAAAGGGCGATTTTACAATGCTTGGAAATACAAACCTGATATTAAAAGACTATTCTGCAACCAAAAATAACAACAATAATGATGTAATTTTTGTGGATATAGACAATGACCCATCTACAGTAAACTCATCCTCTGCTACTTTAGTTTTATCGGAGGAAAACGGAGCAACACCAGAGTGCTCCAATATTATTTATGCAGGACTTTACTGGTCGGGAAGAACGCAACGTAACGATTACGAAAACACGTGGACGACGGGGGGAAGTACTGAAAACGTTTATAATAACAATGTAATTAACAATGCTTACACACTCAATATTTCACAAAATGGCTCTTGGAGTAACGACAACAACAGAACTGCAACATACACATTTACCCCATCCGGAGGTGGAGATGTTGTAACGTTTGAATTTACTACTAATTACCATTCAAAAGAAGTAAAAGTTAGTGTTGGCGGAGGCCCTGCGACAACAATAAATGCGTCATACTCCAGCGACTGGAACAACATGACCGCAAATTTTGATACTCCTTATATAATAAATACAGGAAGCGCAAATATCAAAGTAAATAACCTTAGAAAAAATACCTCAAGTAATACTATTGACGAAGATTTTCGTGCAAATGTCACCTATGGTGGAGTAACACTTAATAAGCAAGAAGTATTGTTTAAGGCTACAGGAGATACATATAGTACTGTTAGTGCCACAAATAGTAACATTTTATATCCACAAGGAGATGCTTACGATCAAATATATGTTGCATATGCCGAAGTAACTGATTATGTGCGGCAAAATGGTACCGCAGAATATACTGTTGCAAACATAGCACTTAGAGAAGGAAAAGACGATGCTGGCCGCTCTGGAGGATGGGGCCTCGTTGTTGTATATGAAAACTCGAAAATGAAATGGCGGGATGTTAGCATTTTTGATGGATATGGCTACATGAAGTCAAGCGGAAACGACGCCTATCTTCCGGTACTAGGTTTCAATACAGTCCCTAGCGGAGATGTTAATATGAAGCTAGGAATGATGGCTAGCGAAGGTGATATAAGTGCAGCAGGAGACTTCTTCGCTATACAAAAACTACAATCATCAGATTACGAAAGATTAAACCATTCGGAAAACTCAACTGATAACTTTTTTAATTCATCGATATACACCGGAAACAATCCGAGAAACCCGAATATAACCAACAACATCGGGATGGACATTTCGATGTTTAATATCCCTAACGCTGATAAATCAATTATAGCAAATGGCCAAACCTCTACCACTTTCAAATACGGTACAAACGGAGATGGATACGTTATTTACAGTATAGCAATGGCTGTAGATGCTTACGTGCCGGAGCCGGAAGCAACTGTAGCAATTGAGTCGGTTAACTCAACACCCCCCGGAACGGAAGTCTTACCTAACGATATAATTGAATATAACCTTGAAATAAGAAATATTGGAACAGAAGACATAGAAAATGGTAAAATTATTATCCCAATTCCTTACACTGCTGAATATGTAAGTAGTTCAGGCGCCTTTTTTCAAGGCCTCAACGGAAATCAGCCTTATTACGATTCTGGTGAAGGAGCTACAGGAGCAATCATTTGGGAATTTGGCGACATGCCGCTCTATAACCCAACAACAACCCTGCTGGGAAAATTAACATTTAAACTTAAGGTAACGACCGACTGTTTTATTCTTTCGAATGCCAACTGTTCTCCTGCAGTAACATTAGACGGCTCTATTAGTGGAATTGGTCACGATTCTCAAGTTGCCGTTTCTAATGTAGGGTTCATACAAGGTTATCAAACCTCCGGCAGTTGTGAAGGCGCAGCAATTAAAGATCCGCTTACAATGCCCATAAATGCAGGCACATATGTCTCTGAAAATTGTAGCGGAGATTACTCAACCCGCGATTTCTCTTATTGTAACTTCGGAGGTAGTAATATTCCATTTTCTGATGTTACCGCGAATTTCCCAGCCGGAACCCGGTTTTACAACGAATACCCGGTAACTTCATCTGCAACAGAATATACCAATGCAACCGGTTTCCCCGGTACAGTTGGAAAAACTTACTACTATGCAGTTCCTCCGGGAATTACTGCGTGTTATTGGCAATTTACAATAACCGTTAACGATATAACCTCAACTCCTAATGCAAATAATATAAATTATTGTATTGGAGATGTTGCCACTCCGTTAACCGCTACACCAAGCGATAATTCATATACCCTATTTTATTATACATCTGCTACAGATGACACTCCCGAAACAAGCATCACGCCTTCAACCACTGAAGCCGGAACAACCAGTTACTGGGTTGCCGAAGGCCTTTCGAACCAATGCATCAGTCCAAATAAAGTTAAATTTGAAGTAAAAGTAAACCCTTTGCCTGAACCTTATATTTCAGGCTCTTCCAGTGTTTGTTTAAATACAACAATGGTTTATAGTACTACCCTTGTTGCAGGGAATACCTACCTATGGGAAGTTAGCAATGGAACAATAATAGGTAGCATAACCAACAGCACTGTAAATATATTATGGGAAACTGAAGGGCATGGAAGTGTCTCGGTTACCGAAACAACTCCCTCTGGTTGCTCGAAAACAAAAACTTTAGAGACCGACGTTAACGAAGTAGACGCTACGGAAGTAACTGCAGACCATAAAGACGTTACTTGTTACGATGGTAATGACGGGGCTTTCACCGCTTCAGCTTCTGGTGGAGACGGAGACTATACATACAGCCTGAAAAACGATTTCTCAAACAGCAATACTAACGGTAAATTCACAGGGCTGACTGCAGGAACTTACACCGTTTACGTGAAAGACGGAAACGATTGTACCGATCCTACGCAGCTTAAAGTTACCATTACTGAACCGGATGAAGTAGACGCTACGGAAGTAACTGCAGACCATAAAGACGTTACTTGTTACGATGGTAAGGACGGAGCGTTCACCGCTTCGGCTTCTGGTGGAGACGGAAACTATACATACAGCCTGAAAAACGATTTCTCAAACAGCAATGCTAACGGAAAATTCACCGGGCTGACTGCAGGAACTTACACCGTTTACGTGAAAGACGGAAACGATTGTACCGATCCTACGCAGCTTAAAGTTACCATTACTGAACCGGATGAAGTAGACGCTACGGAAGTAACTGCAGACCATAAAGACGTTACTTGTTACGATGGTAAGGACGGAGCGTTCACCGCTTCGGCTTCTGGTGGAGACGGAAACTATACATACAGCCTGAAAAACGATTTCTCAAACAGCAATGCTAACGGAAAATTCACCGGGCTGACTGCAGGAACTTACACCGTTTACGTGAAAGACGGAAACGATTGTACCGATCCTACGCAGCTTAAAGTTACCATTACTGAACCGGATGAAGTAGACGCTACGGAAGTAACTGCAGACCATAAAGACGTTACTTGTTACGATGGTAATGACGGGGCTTTCACCGCTTCAGCTTCTGGTGGAGACGGAGACTATACATACAGCCTGAAAAACGATTTCTCAAACAGCAACGCTAACGGTAAATTCACAGGGCTGACTGCAGGAACTTACACCGTTTACGTGAAAGACGGAAACGATTGCACCGATCCTACGCAGCTTAAAGTTACCATTACTGAACCGGATGAAGTAGACGCTACGGAAGTAACTGCAGACCATAAAGACGTTACTTGTTACGATGGTAATGACGGGGCTTTCACCGCTTCGGCTTCTGGTGGAGACGGAAACTATACATACAGCCTGAAAAACGATTTCTCAAACAGCAATGCTAACGGAAAATTCACAGGGCTGACTGCAGGAACTTACACCGTTTACGTGAAAGACGGAAACGATTGTACCGATCCTACACAGCTTAAGGTTACCATTACTGAACCGGATGAAGTAGACGCTACGGAAGTAACTGCAGACCATAAAGACGTTACTTGTTACGATGGTAAGGACGGGGCTTTCACGGCTTCAGCTTCTGGTGGAGACGGAGACTATACATACAGCCTTGCTGCAGATTTCTCAAACAGCAATACTAACGGTAAATTCACAGGGCTGACTGCAGGAACTTACACCGTTTACGTGAAAGACGGAAACGATTGTACCGATCCTACGCAGCTTAAAGTTACCATTACTGAACCGGATGAAGTAGACGCTACAGAAGTAACTGCAGACCATAAAGACGTTACTTGTTACGATGGTAAGGACGGAGCGTTCACCGCTTCGGCTTCTGGTGGAGACGGAAACTATACATACAGCCTGAAAAACGATTTCTCAAACAGCAATGCTAACGGAAAATTCACCGGGCTGACTGCAGGAACTTACACCGTTTACGTGAAAGACGGAAACGATTGTACCGATCCTACGCAGCTTAAGGTTACCATTACTGAACCGAAGAAAGTAGACGCTACGGAAGTAACTGCAGACCATAAAGACGTTACTTGTTACGATGGTAAGGACGGGGCTTTCACGGCTTCAGCTTCTGGTGGAGACGGAGACTATACATACAGCCTTGCTGCAGATTTCTCAAACAGCAATACTAACGGTAAATTCACAGGGCTGACTGCAGGAACTTACACCGTTTACGTGAAAGACGGAAACGATTGTACCGATCCTACGCAGCTTAAGGTTACCATTACTGAACCGAAGAAAGTAGACGCTACAGAAGTAACTGCAGACCATAAAGACGTTACTTGTTACGATGGTAAGGACGGGGCTTTCACGGCTTCAGCTTCTGGTGGAGACGGAGACTATACATACAGCCTTGCTGCAGATTTCTCAAACAGCAATACTAACGGTAAATTCACAGGGCTGACTGCAGGAACTTACACCGTTTACGTGAAAGACGGAAACGATTGTACCGATCCTACGCAGCTTAAAGTTACCATTACTGAACCGGATGAAGTAGACGCTACGGAAGTAACTGCAGACCATAAAGACGTTACTTGTTACGATGGTAATGACGGAGCGTTCACGGCTTCGGCTTCTGGTGGAGACGGAAACTATACATACAGCCTGAAAAACGATTTCTCAAACAGCAATACTAACGGTAAATTCACAGGGCTGACTGCAGGAACTTACACCGTTTACGTGAAAGACGGAAACGATTGTACCGATCCTACGCAGCTTAAAGTTACCATTACTGAACCGGATGAAGTAGACGCTACAGAAGTAACTGCAGACCATAAAGACGTTACTTGTTACGATGGTAATGACGGGGCTTTCACCGCTTCAGCTTCTGGTGGAGACGGAGACTATACATACAGCCTGAAAAACGATTTCTCAAACAGCAATACTAACGGTAAATTCACAGGGCTGACTGCAGGAACTTACACCGTTTACGTGAAAGACGGAAACGATTGTACCGATCCTACGCAGCTTAAGGTTACCATTACTGAACCGAAGAAAGTAGACGCTACAGAAGTAACTGCAGACCATAAAGACGTTACTTGTTACGATGGTAAGGACGGGGCTTTCACCGCTTCAGCTTCTGGTGGAGACGGAGACTATACATACAGCCTTGCTGCAGATTTCTCAAACAGCAATACTAACGGTAAATTCACAGGGCTGACTGCAGGAACTTACACCGTTTACGTGAAAGACGGAAACGATTGTACCGATCCTACGCAGCTTAAGGTTACCATTACTGAACCGAAGAAAGTAGACGCTACGGAAGTAACTGCAGACCATAAAGACGTTACTTGTTACGATGGTAATGACGGGGCTTTCACCGCTTCAGCTTCTGGTGGAGACGGAGACTATACATACAGCCTTGCTGCAGATTTCTCAAACAGCAATACTAACGGTAAATTCACAGGGCTGACTGCAGGAACTTACACCGTTTACGTGAAAGACGGAAACGATTGTACCGATCCTACGCAGCTTAAGGTTACCATTACTGAACCGAAGAAAGTAGACGCTACGGAAGTAACTGCAGACCATAAAGACGTTACTTGTTACGATGGTAATGACGGGGCTTTCACCGCTTCAGCTTCTGGTGGAGACGGAGACTATACATACAGCCTGAAAAACGATTTCTCAAACAGCAATACTAACGGTAAATTCACAGGGCTGACTGCAGGAACTTACACCGTTTACGTGAAAGACGGAAACGATTGTACCGATCCTACGCAGCTTAAAGTTACCATTACTGAACCGGATGAAGTAGACGCTACGGAAGTAACTGCAGACCATAAAGACGTTACTTGTTACGATGGTAATGACGGGGCTTTCACGGCTTCGGCTTCTGGTGGAGACGGAAACTATACATACAGCCTGAAAAACGATTTCTCAAACAGCAATGCTAACGGAAAATTCACCGGGCTGACTGCAGGAACTTACACCGTTTACGTGAAAGACGGAAACGATTGTACCGATCCTACGCAGCTTAAAGTTACCATTACTGAACCGGATGAAGTAGACGCTACGGAAGTAACTGCAGACCATAAAGACGTTACTTGTTACGATGGTAATGACGGGGCTTTCACCGCTTCGGCTTCTGGTGGAGACGGAAACTATACATACAGCCTGAAAAACGATTTCTCAAACAGCAATGCTAACGGAAAATTCACCGGGCTGACTGCAGGAACTTACACCGTTTACGTGAAAGACGGAAACGATTGTACCGATCCTACACAGCTTAAGGTTACCATTACTGAACCGGATGAAGTAGACGCTACGGAAGTAACTGCAGACCATAAAGACGTTACTTGTTACGATGGTAAGGACGGGGCTTTCACGGCTTCAGCTTCTGGTGGAGACGGAGACTATACATACAGCCTTGCTGCAGATTTCTCAAACAGCAATACTAACGGTAAATTCACAGGGCTGACTGCAGGAACTTACACCGTTTACGTGAAAGACGGAAACGATTGTACCGATCCTACGCAGCTTAAGGTTACCATTACTGAACCGAAGAAAGTAGACGCTACGGAAGTAACTGCAGACCATAAAGACGTTACTTGTTACGATGGTAATGACGGGGCTTTCACCGCTTCAGCTTCTGGTGGAGACGGAGACTATACATACAGCCTTGCTGCAGATTTCTCAAACAGCAATACTAACGGTAAATTCACAGGGCTGACTGCAGGAACTTACACCGTTTACGTGAAAGACGGAAACGATTGTACCGATCCTACGCAGCTTAAAGTTACCATTACTGAACCGGATGAAGTAGACGCTACGGAAGTAACTGCAGACCATAAAGACGTTACTTGTTACGATGGTAAGGACGGAGCGTTCACCGCTTCGGCTTCTGGTGGAGACGGAAACTATACATACAGCCTGAAAAACGATTTCTCAAACAGCAATGCTAACGGTAAATTCACCGGGCTGACTGCAGGAACTTACACCGTTTACGTGAAAGACGGAAACGATTGTACCGATCCTACGCAGCTTAAAGTTACCATTACTGAACCGGATGAAGTAGACGCTACGGAAGTAACTGCAGACCATAAAGACGTTACTTGTTACGATGGTAAGGACGGGGCTTTCACGGCTTCAGCTTCTGGTGGAGACGGAGACTATACATACAGCCTTGCTGCAGATTTCTCAAACAGCAATACTAACGGTAAATTCACCGGGCTGACTGCAGGAACTTACACCGTTTACGTGAAAGACGGAAACGATTGTACCGATCCTACGCAGCTTAAAGTTACCATTACTGAACCGGATGAAGTAGACGCTACAGAAGTAACTGCAGACCATAAAGACGTTACTTGTTACGATGGTAAGGACGGAGCGTTCACCGCTTCGGCTTCTGGTGGAGACGGAAACTATACATACAGCCTGAAAAACGATTTCTCAAACAGCAATGCTAACGGAAAATTCACCGGGCTGACTGCAGGAACTTACACCGTTTACGTGAAAGACGGAAACGATTGTACCGATCCTACGCAGCTTAAAGTTACCATTACTGAACCGGATGAAGTAGACGCTACGGAAGTAACTGCAGACCATAAAGACGTTACTTGTTACGATGGTAATGACGGGGCTTTCACCGCTTCGGCTTCTGGTGGAGACGGAAACTATACATACAGCCTGAAAAACGATTTCTCAAACAGCAATACTAACGGTAAATTCACAGGGCTGACTGCAGGAACTTACACCGTTTACGTGAAAGACGGAAACGATTGTACCGATCCTACACAGCTTAAGGTTACCATTACTGAACCGGATGAAGTAGACGCTACGGAAGTAACTGCAGACCATAAAGACGTTACTTGTTACGATGGTAAGGACGGGGCTTTCACGGCTTCAGCTTCTGGTGGAGATGGAGACTATACATACAGCCTTGCTGCAGATTTCTCAAACAGCAATACTAACGGTAAATTCACAGGGCTGACTGCAGGAACTTACACCGTTTACGTGAAAGACGGAAACGATTGTACCGATCCTACGCAGCTTAAAGTTACCATTACTGAACCGGATGAAGTAGACGCTACGGAAGTAACTGCAGACCATAAAGACGTTACTTGTTACGATGGTAATGACGGGGCTTTCACCGCTTCAGCTTCTGGTGGAGACGGAGACTATACATACAGCCTGAAAAACGATTTCTCAAACAGCAACGCTAACGGTAAATTCACAGGGCTGACTGCAGGAACTTACACCGTTTACGTGAAAGACGGAAACGATTGCACCGATCCTACGCAGCTTAAAGTTACCATTACTGAACCGGATGAAGTAGACGCTACGGAAGTAACTGCAGACCATAAAGACGTTACTTGTTACGATGGTAATGACGGGGCTTTCACCGCTTCGGCTTCTGGTGGAGACGGAAACTATACATACAGCCTGAAAAACGATTTCTCAAACAGCAATGCTAACGGAAAATTCACAGGGCTGACTGCAGGAACTTACACCGTTTACGTGAAAGACGGAAACGATTGTACCGATCCTACACAGCTTAAGGTTACCATTACTGAACCGGATGAAGTAGACGCTACGGAAGTAACTGCAGACCATAAAGACGTTACTTGTTACGATGGTAAGGACGGGGCTTTCACGGCTTCAGCTTCTGGTGGAGACGGAGACTATACATACAGCCTTGCTGCAGATTTCTCAAACAGCAATACTAACGGTAAATTCACAGGGCTGACTGCAGGAACTTACACCGTTTACGTGAAAGACGGAAACGATTGTACCGATCCTACGCAGCTTAAAGTTACCATTACTGAACCGGATGAAGTAGACGCTACAGAAGTAACTGCAGACCATAAAGACGTTACTTGTTACGATGGTAAGGACGGAGCGTTCACCGCTTCGGCTTCTGGTGGAGACGGAAACTATACATACAGCCTGAAAAACGATTTCTCAAACAGCAATGCTAACGGAAAATTCACCGGGCTGACTGCAGGAACTTACACCGTTTACGTGAAAGACGGAAACGATTGTACCGATCCTACGCAGCTTAAGGTTACCATTACTGAACCGAAGAAAGTAGACGCTACGGAAGTAACTGCAGACCATAAAGACGTTACTTGTTACGATGGTAAGGACGGGGCTTTCACGGCTTCAGCTTCTGGTGGAGACGGAGACTATACATACAGCCTTGCTGCAGATTTCTCAAACAGCAATACTAACGGTAAATTCACAGGGCTGACTGCAGGAACTTACACCGTTTACGTGAAAGACGGAAACGATTGTACCGATCCTACGCAGCTTAAGGTTACCATTACTGAACCGAAGAAAGTAGACGCTACAGAAGTAACTGCAGACCATAAAGACGTTACTTGTTACGATGGTAAGGACGGGGCTTTCACGGCTTCAGCTTCTGGTGGAGACGGAGACTATACATACAGCCTTGCTGCAGATTTCTCAAACAGCAATACTAACGGTAAATTCACAGGGCTGACTGCAGGAACTTACACCGTTTACGTGAAAGACGGAAACGATTGTACCGATCCTACGCAGCTTAAGGTTACCATTACTGAACCGAAGAAAGTAGACGCTACAGAAGTAACTGCAGACCATAAAGACGTTACTTGTTACGATGGTAAGGACGGGGCTTTCACCGCTTCAGCTTCTGGTGGAGACGGAGACTATACATACAGCCTTGCTGCAGATTTCTCAAACAGCAATACTAACGGTAAATTCACAGGGCTAACTGCAGGAACTTACACCGTTTACGTGAAAGACGGAAACGATTGTACCGATCCTACGCAGCTTAAAGTTACCATTACTGAACCGAAGAAAGTAGACGCTACGGAAGTAACTGCAGACCATAAAGACGTTACTTGTTACGATGGTAATGACGGGGCTTTCACCGCTTCAGCTTCTGGTGGAGACGGAGACTATACATACAGCCTTGCTGCAGATTTCTCAAACAGCAATGCTAACGGAAAATTCACAGGGCTGACTGCAGGAACTTACACCGTTTACGTGAAAGACGGAAACGATTGTACCGATCCTACGCAGCTTAAGGTTACCATTACTGAACCGAAGAAAGTAGACGCTACGGAAGTAACTGCAGACCATAAAGACGTTACTTGTTACGATGGTAATGACGGGGCTTTCACCGCTTCAGCTTCTGGTGGAGACGGAGACTATACATACAGCCTTGCTGCAGATTTCTCAAACAGCAATACTAACGGTAAATTCACCGGGCTGACTGCAGGAACTTACACCGTTTACGTGAAAGACGGAAACGATTGTACCGATCCTACGCAGCTTAAAGTTACCATTACTGAACCGGATGAAGTAGACGCTACAGAAGTAACTGCAGACCATAAAGACGTTACTTGTTACGATGGTAAGGACGGAGCGTTCACCGCTTCGGCTTCTGGTGGAGACGGAAACTATACATACAGCCTGAAAAACGATTTCTCAAACAGCAATGCTAACGGAAAATTCACCGGGCTGACTGCAGGAACTTACACCGTTTACGTGAAAGACGGAAACGATTGTACCGATCCTACGCAGCTTAAGGTTACCATTACTGAACCGAAGAAAGTAGACGCTACGGAAGTAACTGCAGACCATAAAGACGTTACTTGTTACGATGGTAAGGACGGGGCTTTCACGGCTTCAGCTTCTGGTGGAGACGGAGACTATACATACAGCCTTGCTGCAGATTTCTCAAACAGCAATACTAACGGTAAATTCACAGGGCTGACTGCAGGAACTTACACCGTTTACGTGAAAGACGGAAACGATTGTACCGATCCTACGCAGCTTAAGGTTACCATTACTGAACCGGATGAAGTAATATTAGTCGCCCCAAAAGATACTACTGTGAATACTTGCTTAAGTCAACAAGAAATCAATACAGAGTTCAATATTTGGTTATCAAGAGTAACAGCTAATGGTGGCAAGAATTTATTGGTAACGAACAATAACGCTGGAGCACCAAACGCTTGTGGTGGTTCAACTGAAGTAATTTGGACGGCAAAAAGTGAGTGTACTGAAGTCATTAAAGATACTGCAATTTTCACTGTCCCTGATGCCATTAAGCTTAACGTGGATGGTCCACAGGACTTCTCTGCTAGTTCTTGCGACTTCGATGACCAGACTGCTCTTGATGCTGCTTTCAAGACTTGGATCGATTCATTCTATGTGGTTACAAATGCCTGCGCTGCTACTGCAACTGATATCAGTAACCTTACGGCTCCAGATCTTTGCGAAGGTGGTATTGTAAACGTTACTTTCGGTATCGGTAACAGCTGCACTAACGATACAATCAGAGCTACATTTACTATTAATAGCACGACTCCATCATTTGAGGAAGACCTTCCGGCTAATGTTACCGTCGAATGTGATATGATTCCTAGTCCAGCAGCACTTACGGCTGTTGACAACTGTGGAGAGGTAAATATTGTATTTACTGAAACCAGAACTGACGGCGACTGTGCAAACAGCTATACATTAACTCGTACATGGACAGCTACTGACAATTGTGGTAATGAAACTTCTCACACACAAACGGTGGTTGTTTCTGACAATACAGCACCTGAAATTACCTGCAACGACATCACTATTCAACTTGATGCAAATGGTGCTGCAACCATAACTGTTGATGATATTAACGGTGGCACAACTGATGCTTGCAGCGATATCGACACCATGTATATAAGCCAGGCTACTTTCGATTGTGATAACGTTGGTGAAAACCAGGTTACTCTAACTGTAATTGACGAGTGCGGAAACGCTTCAACATGTACTGCTACTGTTACTGTTGAGGAAGGAGATGCTAACTGTGGTCTCCAACCATTCAAAGCAAACGACGATATCCTTACCTTAGCTTACTGTCCGGATGAAACAGTTTCTGGAGAGCTTGATTTGTTTGCAAACGATGAAGGGTTTACCCCTGAAAATGTAAACTTTACTGTACTTACCGATTTACCCGAGGGGGTAAGTATTACAGATGGTAATTTACTTTACGCAAACGAAAATCCAACTGAAACTGTTATTACATTCACCTACTCTGTATGCCATACAGTTAATACTGAAAACTGCAGCACCGCAGAAGTGACCATACAGCTTCTTGTTGATACTGATTGCGACGGCGTACCTGATATTGATGATCTTGATGACGACGACGATGGTATTCTTGATATTATTGAGGAAGAAAACGCACTAGATCAAACATCATTGGATTCTGATGGTGACGGTATTGTTGACCGCTTAGACATTGACGCTGATAACGACGGAATTGTTGACAACGTTGAGTGGCAATCAACAATTGCTGAAGGAGGTGAGTATGACTATATCTTCCCGCTGGGAACAGATTCAAACGGCGATGGATGGGATGATGCTTATGATCCTGCCAGTAATGGTATTACTTACGACCCCTGGGACATGGACCTGGACGGGACTCCGGATTACCTGGATACCAATACGGATAACGAAGGGGAAGACGACAACGTTGAAGGTTGGGATGAATTCCCTAACGACTCGATAGCAGATGTAAGTTACATTGGCAGCGATACCGACAAAGATGGTCTGGATGACGCTTACGATACTTATAACACTACTACCGAAGAATGGGCTCCCGGACAAAATGCTATCGGATCTGATGCTTACCTGCAGGATACTGATGATGACGGTGTACGCGACTGGAGGGATGCGGTTGATGACAGAACTCCTCCAGAACAATTTGCCTGTGGAGATCCGGTTATTCCAAACGCCTTCTCGCCTAACCAGGATGGCTACAATGATTACTTCAAAGTAATGATTTACTGTACAGGCACCCAGGGTGGAAATGAAGAAAGAGTACTTGGGGACGATTTCTCTGATGCAAGAATAGAAATATTTAACAGATGGGGAACCCTGGTTTATGAGCAGGAACGTTATGGAGATGAAGACTACTGGGGAGATGTAGATGCATGGTGGAACGGAACTTCGATGAACAATATGCAGGTAGGTGGAAATCAGTTACCAACTGCAACCTACTACTACATACTGTACTTTAATGATGGAAAGAGAGAGCCTATTACCGGATTCGTATTCCTAAATAATTAATTGATTAATTAATGAATGTCCAATCTGTAAAATTTAAAATGATGAAAGCAAAATTAAATATAATCAAAGGTTTAGGGATTCTGGCAATAGTAATAGCTGCATTTACTTCAAATGCCCAGCAGGACCCGATGTTTACACAATACATGTTTAATACACAAACCATTAACCCGGCTTATGCCGGTACATGGGAATCCATCGGGTTTATGGCTCTGGGACGTAATCAGTGGTCCGGTTGGGAAGGAGCTCCTACAACTTATACCTTTTCGGTACAGGCTCCACTAAAAAATGAACGTGTGGCCCTGGGATTAAATGTTATGAATGACAAAGTTGGATTAGAAAAACGTTTTTATGTTTTTGCCGATTATTCTTACCTACTTCCTCTCAGCAGCAAAGTGAATCTAAGACTGGGACTTAAAGGAGGTTTTACCAATTACTCGAACAATTTAGCAGAGTATACCATTTTAGACCCGGGCGATCCGAATTTTGCGGGTGAAATAAAAAATGCATTCAAACCAAACTTTGGTGCAGGGGCCTTTTTATACAGCAAAAGAGCCTATGTCGGGCTTTCAATTCCGAAATTAGTGAGTACTACTTTTGATAACGACATGAAAAGTTTTTCGGTTGAAGGTGAATTACGTCACTATTTCCTGATTGCAGGTGCCGTTTTTGATATGGGCGAGAATGTAAAATTCAAACCGACCATGTTTACCAAAGCTTCGTTTACTTCGGAAACAGGTACTCCGCTTCAGTTCGACTTTACCGGAAACTTCCTGATTAAAGAAAAATTGTGGTTGGGGGCGATGTATCGTACAGGTGCTTCTTACGGTGTTATTGCTCAATGGATATTCGACCAGAAATTACGTATTGGTTATGCTATTGATTTTACGACTAACAATATGAAATATTACAGTCATGAAACACATGAAGTAATGATCTCTTACGAACTCAGACTTAAGAAAGAAAAAGTGGTATCACCGAGATACTTCTAGCTAAAATATTTTGATGTTGTGTTTAGAACCCGAGTCGCAGCTTTCCTTGCTGAGGCTTGGGTTTTGTTTTTAAATGCTCTTCAACCAAACCATCAATAACGGGCAAACAACGGCCACAAGATGTTCCGGCACGTGTTAACGATTGAATCTGAGCAGTAGAATCGGCTCCTTTTTCCAGCAGTTTTTTTATCTCCGATTCATCAACAAAATTACACATACATACCAGCCTGTTCGCCATTATTTTTCAGAATCAATTAAGGTTATTAACAATATTTCGGGACTTTCTTACCCCATCGAATTCACATAAAAAATATTTTGCCCAATAGATAAGCCCATTTCCCATTCACGATTGGAATCGTTTCACTTAGTCTCCTCCCCCCTTCAGGTACGAATCGCCATTATTATCCTGTCCATCGTGCTCCCAAACACCAGCGAAAATAGGTTTCTTCATCAGGCTAACGACATCGTTTTATCCCAAATCGTCCCAGTTTTACTGAATCAGAATACCTGCTGCTGCTCCCTGCACATAAACGTTTACCAAACCACTCTTAATCCCGGCTATCTCAACTATTTCCTCTACATCCAAAGTAATAATATAATTATGTTGCGGTGTCAATACCGTCATAATCCTCTACATCAGGCAATAAACTTATTTTCTACAAATACTTTTACTTTTCGGTAGATTTCAATCACCCTATCGTTTTTGGGCATCGAGTTATAGATTTTTTCGAGGTAACGCTTTTCCATCATTAACTCGAACGATGGTCTGTAATTTAAATCGTACACCCACGAAAGCTGCATAACTTTAATATCAAGTTCGTTTGTTATGCTTTCTTTTGCCACCGGGATCCCTTTTAATATCTGTTTCGAAACATCTTTTGAAACCGTTCCTCCTTTTGGCATTTCCCAGGTTAAAGTATGATTTGGCGTTGCCTTCGGATTTGAATAATAATCGGTTATTACACGCAGAATATCAAGCTTATCGGCATCGCGGATTAGTTTCGCAAAAAGTCGTTCTTTATCCGTCATATCCTCTATAAGCCCCAGCTTATTGTGCTGTTGGATTGCCAGAAATATCAATTCCTCCTGCTCGTCATCCAGCTCATTAAAAAAGTCGCCTTGCTGCAATACTTCAATTCCCAATTCGGCATGATCAACCGACTTGGCATCATTAAAAGTGTTGTACTCTTTCAGCTGCCTAAACCGTCCAATATCGTGAAACAAGCCTATTAAATAAGCAAGTCGAGCTTCCGTTTCGTTGAGCTCCATATTTTTAGCCAAATGTAAAGCCAAATCAGCAACGCGTAATGAATGATTTTTCTTTATCTCGAAATTCGTAAGCTGATCTTCACTAAGTCCGGCAAAAGAGTCAACGTACTCGTTAAACTTCTTTATAGCCAGTATTGTTTTCGTCTCCATAGTCATAGCTTTATGCCGACAAATGTAGCGATATAAAAAAATGTGCGATGAGAGAAGAGGACGATTTTATCAACATTTATTGGTAAGCTAACTTGAATTTGAATGATGGACATTCGGGAATTTTGTTACTTTTGCAGCCAATATCGGTCCTATAGTTCAATGGATAGAATACAAGATTCCGGTTCTTGCGATCTGGGTTCGAATCCCGGTAGGATCACTTGGTCAATTTGGCTTCACAGAGGTATGATTTGTCTTCATACCTCCTTTTTTGCATTATTGATTCCTTTGGAGGCATTTTCCTAGGTAATAACAAATGCATAAGAGCACTGAATAGTAGTGACTTATCCATATTTTTGGCATTTTTTTGTATTCAGATTTTATTTTTTTGCCTACAATTGAGCAACCTTTTCCAGAAACTTCCATCTCTTAGATAGATCAAAAAAATAAAATATTATGGTAAGCCTGACAAAATTATTAAAGCACCTGTTTGTTGCAGGTGTAGTTCTCTTTTTTTACGCTTGTTCAAAAGATGATAATGTAAACCCATCTCCGAATAATAACCCGGAAACCCCCTCTAGAATAGAAGATGTATTAAATGGAAACGACCGGGAGCTGATTAATCTGCTAAATAAAGTAAGGGGGAGCATCGGAAAACGAAATTATGGATCAAAAACAATTTGGAGTAGAAAGAATGACTATGGTTTGGGATTATATATCTCCGCTAATCATGTTATTGGGTTAAGTTCGTGGAATTCGAACAATGCAGCGTATTTTGATATTACATCTGAAGACAATGGCATTTTTACTTCTTCGCAAATTCCGCCGTCAAGTGAAAAAGTGGATTTGGGCGATACATTAATCGCCGATTTTCCCTTAATCCATTTTGATATTTCTTCATCAGCTACAGATACTACGATTTTGCCTGCCGAGGATTTTTTCTTAGGTATTGTTGATAATCAAAAGATAATGTCTGATTTATTGGCACATAGCCCCGAGCTGGTTCAAACCAATGTTCCGCTGCAGATGTATGATCCAGCTAATCGGACAAAAGCCGATCAAACATGGAATGTTCCAAATGCAGGAGAAAAAGCGATAGTGGTTGGGTACCCTCAGGATGTTGTTAATTACCCCAATGGAGGTGTTGCTTATGGCAAGATACTGTCGAATTCGGAAGCAGAAGCAGTAATAAAAGAATTACAGGCAGCTGGAGATTCAGAAGGTGATATTCCGTACAACGAAGATGCCGAATTCTTTGTTGAAGCCCGGTCGCTAGCCGGAATGAGCGGAGGTGGGACATTCAATTCAAAAGGACAATTGTTGGGTATTGCGGTTAGGGGAAGTAATACGGAAAATGCACCAAAGATCATCCGGATCGTGAGGGCCTCTTATATTCGTTCAAAAATGATCGGGTTTTATAATGGATTATCTCAAACCGATAAAGATAAATTAAGACCATTTATTAGCGGGGAAATTTGAAAATAAGTATCATTTCGTTTCAAAGAAGGCGGCTTGCAATAAGGGAATATGGCTCAATATTCCCGGAACTTTTGCTTGCCGCTTTTTTTGTCCGAAAATAGAGGAAGAAATCGAACAAGATCGAATTCACGGTTATAGTAAATTTCTTCAGGAAACAACAAATTCTGAAATACCTTTTTACTGTTCAAATCACCGAAACCCCAAAATAGAAAGGGATTCCTGCATATTTTCACTGCAAAATCTATCACTTCTTTGAGGTTCGAACTGTATCCTCCTGTTCTATTAAGTTCCTGCACAATCTCAAAACACTCTTTTCCATATTTTGGTCTGAACTTTTCATACAAACTTCGGTCTATTTCGTCAACAACAAACCGCTCTTCAATGACATTTAATTTCTTTCTTGTTTCTGTCAGTTTAGTCTTTAAAAATGTAGCTTTTTTAGGATCGGTCAGAATCGTTTACAGAACGAAATTGAATAACAACTATCGGCAGATAAAAGATGAAGTCGCACAGATTATTGTATATGAGCTAACCCATAAGTAGTTTTATAAGCCTTTCCCTGCTAAGTTGTACTACTGGTTTAATATTCCTCTTGCTTTTTCATTAAGCATAAGGTCTACTTCTGGTCTTAGCTTGTTCAAAATAACAATGTCGCTTGCATCCCCAAGTACTTCATCTACAATTCCAAAATTCTTGGCTTCCTGCGCATTTAGGTATTTATCTCTTATGAAAAAATCTTCGATTTCTTGCCAGGTATGTCCGGTGTTGTTACCCATTAAATGAAACAGTTGTGTTTGAAGCCGTTCCTGTTCCTGAGTTGCAATCCTTACATCTTCGGTATAACCTTTAGCCCCTCCTCCGGTAGGATGCATGTGAATAGTTGCATGAGGAAGTGCAAACCGGCTGCCTTTCTCTCCTGCACTTAATAAAAATGTTCCCATACTACCTGTAAATCCGATCGAATAAGTCGATACAGGAGATGAAAGCATTTTCATTGTATCGTAAATGGCTAAACCGGCATAAACTTCCCCTCCCGGACTTTGTATATATAAACTGATAGGACGCTTTTGGTCAACGCTGTTCAGGTACAATAGTTGGGCAACTACTATTCTTGCAACAGGTTCATTTATTGGCCCGCCAAGAAAGACAATCCGTTCTTTAAGTAAAAGGCTATAGATATCATAGGCCCGTTCACCACTGCCTGAGTTATCGATTACCATTGGTATTACATTTGCCTGTATCATACTTATCGTTTAAATAATTGATTTATACTTAGCCGGAAGTTCATTTTATCCGGGTTGTTGAATATTTGCTGATGTAAAGTTTCCAGTTCTTCTTTTAATCTCTCCCGGTGATACATTTTGATCAATTGAAGTGTTTTTTTCTGAAAATAAAGATCTCTCTTCAAGACCGGGTCTATAACAAGCCTTGATTCAAATAGAAACCGGTCTGCAGGAGAAAGCCTTCCGTTAAGATATTTTTCAATTAATCTTGTGTTATTCTGTGAAGTTTTCATAAGTCAAAGATTTTTCTTTTACTGTATTTCTAACTTTTTCAAGACACTTATATTTCTGTACACTCACTGAATGTTCGTTTGAATAGCCCAGATTACCTGCAATCTCTTTTATTGGTAATTGCTGGAAATAAAAAGCACGAAGCAAATCCAAGCACCTTTTTCCTGCGATCTTCAAAAAATTGAGTAATCGCTTATTGTTTGTTGTTGGAAAGTAATCGTCTGGTATTACGATTTCGTTTTCCATGCTGCTTAACGAAATACGATGACTATCCTTTTGGCTTTTTCTAATCCACAGGTGTTTTGAAATACCTAAGATATACGCTTTGTCAGATTTAATGGCGTCTACAGGATTTTGAGAATCTCTTTCCATAAAAATCACCAGTGCATCATGAAAGATGTCTTTCGCATCATCAAAAGAACCTCCTGTAAAACTAACAAGTCTGGCGACCGCCGGAAAAACCTGCTCATATACTTCTTCCATCTCGTAATTCCCGGATGTTATTATTTCAATATCGGCTATTTCTTCTAATGTTTCCATAGAATGTTTCTTTTATAAATAAGTGCGTTTTACTGCCAAAATATCACCCGGAAATTAAAAAAATAATACTGCAAATTTTTAAGTGGCTTCCTTAGTAAACTGGCTTATCCGGCTTTATAATTTATTCAAATAATTCCTTTTAGCCTGATAATGTAACAAATAGACACATTTTGTTTTATCGTTTAGAAAACTTTTTGTGTATATTAGGTTATTGTTGAATAATAAAAAAATGGCCCTTATACCAATCTAAAACTAGATTGAATTTAAGTTTAAAAAGATTCTTAAATTAATGAAGGTAATAAATTATTATGACACCATTCCTCAGGATGTTGTTATCGAAAGTGAAAAAACAGGTGCTATTGCATTGGCCTATTCTTTCAAAAAAGACATTGGCTTAACACCTTAACAATTTCTCACGCAACAACAAGGATGCTATTGCTGTCTTCCTGTAAAATTAATGATACATTTTGTACGGAATTATAATCCAGAACGGTTGCAGTTGCTCGAATGCGGACTTTGGTGTCACAATAATTAATAAAAAAATCTAAAAATAAATTTCATTCAAACATCAATTTTGATGATGCTATTGTCAATCAGTAGCTTTTTTATTTCATGTACACAAAATGATCTGCTTATAGAAGCAGATACCTGTGTGGAAGATAATTATACGATAACTCTTGGTAAATACATTAAGAAAATGAACCGGACTCCAATAAATAATCAATCTGCAGTTCGCACCTCTGAATTTAAATTGAAACGATCAAGTCTTTCACCAGAATCACTCAACATACCCCTTTCCTGTTGGCTATCAGAACATCAATTTCTATCTCTAATCCACGTATTCTTTTTTCTCCAGAAAATAGGTTGCTTCTCCCATATCGCCATTTTCAAGATCGGTCATTTGTACACGAAAAACCAGGTAAGGAAGCGCATTCCTTTTCTTTGGTAGGTCAACCGTGAGTAAATAGGCATTTGTTGACTCGGTTTCAGACCAGTATTCTTCTACCTCCTGTTTGTTTAATACGGCAACTTCTTCACCGTTTACAGTTACTTTTATTTTCATGTTCTCCGGTGAAGGAGCAAGGCGAACTTTCCCTTTCGACGGAAGTCCATAATCAAGAGTTCTGGTGAGGCTCATCGGACGGAAGTAAATCATATACCCCGGAGTCCCGCCCTGGATACTGAACACATTTATACCGTAAACTTCCAGTCTGTGGTATTGCATATTAAAAACTGTATCCCGGTCAACAATATAGTTCCAGCCCCAGAATTCCAACCGCAAATCTTCTGCGGGTAATGTAGAGCCGGTTACAATATATTGCTTCATGTTCAGTGCACTCATGCAGTAATATCGTCCTTTTTTAAGCTTAATCTCGTAATACCCTTTTCTATCGGTCGTTGTTTCAGCAACCGCTTTTGTAAAACGTTTGTCTTGCCAGGTAACCGAAACACTGTCAAGCGGATTATTCTGATAATCGGTTACATGCCCCGTTATCGTAACATAATCGTCAGAAGTTTGGGCACCTGACACAAATCCCAGCAACATTAAGAGCACCAGAAAAATAAAATTCAAATTCATTATGTTAATTTTCAACTATTAATCAATGTTTTTTCTTTTTGTTTTAGAATATTGGAAAAAACGCTTCTCACTTATTTCGAATGAGATATATAATATTCAGAAAGAATAAGAAGCCAACCAATACTAATACCAACGGTTCATTGATCGATAATTTGTTTCTTACTTCTAAGTCGGTAAAATTTAGTTTAACACACCTATCGGAATTTCAATTTGTTCAAATTTACCGTCAAGTTGGTAGCTTGAATTAACTCCCTTCATTGTAATGGCCTCGCCCCGAAGACTGTCAGGATAAGCTTTGGCAATGGTTTCCCATCCGAGGTTCAGTTTTTTATCCAATCGGTGCCGCAAAAATTCGCTACTTTGGGTAATTTCAAATTTATGGGGAGTTGGGGTTGCAGAGGTACCATCTGCCAATTCTCCGCTTTCATCTTCTGGATATGTCAATGTCAAATAGTATTTATCATTTTCCATTGTAAAAGAATAAGTGCCTTTCCCCTGTATTTCGATACCATTACTTGTTAGTGAGTTTTCACCGCTTCTATCTGCAAAATATACGTCCCGCTCCTTGTTATTAATGAGAAAAACAAAAGGAATTTTGCTAAGAACCGGGTGTTCATTTTCCATAATCTTGGAGATAGATTCATCCCAATAAAGAGTAGATATCCGAAGAGCCTCGTAGTTGTCTGTTACTTTGACTGACAGACTTGCTGTTTCTCCGGTTCGGTTATCTGTGATCGAGAGTATTGATTCCCCCGTTAGTAAGCCCCGAACGAGGAACATCCCCGCGGGGTTTGACCAACCTTCCTCTTCCGAAGCCGAAAGCATATAAGGATTTTCTACATGAAGAGAATAATTGCCGGAACCTGTTTGCGGCCCAATATAACGAGTACCGTGTATGGGAACTTCATAAGCCACATTATAAAAACTAAGAGGTTCGGGGTCATCATCATTGCAAGCCCCTATAGAAAGAGTTATAAACGTTAGGAATAGTAATTTAAATACGTTTTTTGTTTTCATAGTATTTGATTTTTTAGTTATTTGTTTTTCATCTATTTTGCAAAGACTTTATTGTTTTTTGCATAAAATCCCTTACAAAATATAGAGTATCCGTATGCATCTTTTTTATGAAATGGCTTATTCATAAATTCTTTCAAATCATCAAAAGAGCTAGCAAAGGCATTTTGGGGAAATATAGCACCTACATAAATATACGGTGGATTAGCAAGCGGCCATCCTTGTATTCCGATATACTTTGTTCCAATAAAAATATCTGTGTTCTCGGCACTGTTATCAATGAAACGATCCCATTGAAGAGAAAAACTCTTCGGTTCTGGAGGTGAAGTCCCCTCTATTTCGTCCTTGTCACAACTGCTTACCATAAGTAGTAAGACAATGCAAGCCAAAATACTTCTAATTCCTGTTTTCATGGTATTTGTTTTTCTACTCTGTTTTTCTGATTGATTTAACTAACGCCTGTCCTTCATCATACAACTCATAAGCGTACATCGAAGAAGAGAGCTCGAAAGAGAACTCGCCCAATTTTTCTGAAACTGCTTTGATTTGTTTTCCTCCATCAAAGTTTTCCTTGAATTCAAACCAGTATTTTCCCCGGTCGGATGATGGTAAATTGTCATTAGCTAAAGAATGGAAGGTGGCAACCACCGCTTTATCTCCTGCTGTAGTAAGCAGAGGTACATTTTGTTCGCCGGAATAGAGGTGCAGTTTATTCTCTTCTGTTTCCTTAGGCGAAAGTGTTTTTCCACTTGCAATAAAGAATGCTGATGGGATACTATCTACACCTACAGTTAAACTGTAATCATAAAAATCCGGAACTTTATCAGCATCGGTAAATTCAAAAATAAGGTCGGTCGTCATCTTTTCTAAATCCAACGTCACAGGCTGATTTGCCCCATCAATTGCTGATACTTCAAATTCGGTAGTCGCATAATGAACGTAATCGTTGGGAATTTGCATCACTGCCTCATCGTAATTTTTTGTCAAAGACTCAAAAAATGTCAGAACATCAGAGCCAGTAACCGCGAAATCTTTAAACGCCACAAACGTGATGTAATATTTTCCTTCCGGCAAGGAGTCTGTCACTACAGCAATGTTGTCTGTTGTAATATTTTTTACAGAAGAGTCATCCATATTACGAAGCTTTATATATTTTCCCTCGCTCTGCTGGTGAATTACATAAACCAAGGTATTTACATCGGCTATTCCGTAGTCAACATCAACCAAAACCTGTCCGGTGTTGTCGTCAGTTATTTTATGGGCATAGTTTTGTGTAATGTTGAACGTTGTTTTGTACAAAGTTTCGGGAAGAAGCGGAGGCTCCGAATTAGGATCATCATCATCCTCATTGCACGAAACAACCGTAATGGAGAAAAACAAAAAGAGAATTGCTTTGAGTATGGTTATTAATTTCATGGTAATCTATTTTTATAAAAAAGACAAATGTAATTATGCAGAATCTCGAAACCCTTGACTCAAGTCAAGAGTTCTCGGCCAGCAATATTTTTTTTCGTATCCGACTTAGTGTTTCTGGTTCAATTTTAATAAATGAAGCTATTTCTCGTAATGTGATCAGGTCCAAAATATCAGGATATTGTGCCAACAGTTTCAGATACCGTTCCTTTGGAGAATCACAATACAAGGAAACCAACCTGCCGTAAATATCTTCGAAAAGGGTTTCTGCTAATTGTCCTCTGATATTTTTTATGTGATGTTGATAGAACTCATTGAGTTCATCGTGACTGACGCACAGTACGACACTGCTTCTAATTGCCTGTATATCGACAATTGCCTTTTTTTGAGACTGAAAAGATCCGTAATCAACAACAAAGTCATTTTCAAAACTGTAGCCAATGATTTGCTCCTTTCCCTTAGAAGTGGATCCCAAATATCGGAAGCCACCTTCCCTGATAAAACCTGCATGATCATGTTTTTGTCCCTGTCGCACAAAGAAATCATTCTTCTTGTATTCTTTTACAGTACCTTTCCCGAGAAAGAAATTCTTCACGTCTGCAATTTCATCCAATTCCAGGTATTTATTCAGAAAAGCCATATCCGACTAGTTATTTGATGGAAACTGATTTGGTGTAAAAGCGTTTATTTCAACGATGATATGTTAATGCTAATTTACGACAACATTAACCGCCGAGGTTTGCCCGGTGACTTCGTCGGTAACAATCAGTTTTGTTTTTCCACTTTTTAAGGGAGTCACTCGAACTTCAGCCGAATTGTTTTGCTGATCAAAATGGTCATCACTTGTCGTAACAGACTTGACTATGGCTATCTTTTCGTCAACTACTTTAGCTGAATAGTGGCCGCTTCCCCGCCAGATAGAAATTCCATTAACTCCGGCAATAAACGGAAGGTTAAAAGTTAGCTGGCTGTTTTCCGATTCCGGAATAAATAAATCATACTCATCGACCACAAAAACACGGGCAGAAAAGATTACGACTTTTCCCTTGCAGATATTGAACGAAGTGCTGCCAACGGCTTTCGCTTCTACTTTGAATTTATTCCCCATTTCAACACTGGAAGAAACAGTAGCTACTCCATCGTTATCGATAACAGCACTGTTATCAACTACTACGTTATAATTCTTATCAAACGTGAATGATAAACCAAACTTCCGGCTCTCCCCTTTCTTAAGATATACTCCTACGTCCATCAAAAAACTCTCGTAAGAAATTGCTTCCCGCACATTAACATCGATTGTTTTTGTGTTTTCTTCTCCTTCGTCATTAAAAATAACGACTGAGACAGCAGCGGTTCCTTGATTGTGCCCGATGATATAAAAAATATTCTTATCATTTTCGTCGTAAAGTATTTCCGCAATGTCAGAGTTAGTGGAGGTAACGGTCAATGAACCTTCGCCTCTGTCGATTCGGATTTCAGCATAACTGGTTTCATTGTCAAGTGTGCAGGATTCAGTATTCAGTTGGAGTTTTATTCCGTCGTCATCTTTCTCGCAGGCAAATAATGTAACTGCCAGCACTAAAAGGAATAGTGATTTTTTCATGGTTTCTGTTTTCTCTAAAATTCTTTGTAAAGATAGACAGACAGAATCTCAAAACTCTTGATTCAAATCAAGGTTCTTTAGTTTCTTACGGATTCGGCTTAATGTCTCAGGCGTAACTTTTATTAACGAAGCTATTTCTTTCAGACTTACTAAATTTAAAATGTCAGAGTAACGGTCAATAAGCTTTATATAACGTTCTTCGGGTGTGTCGCAGTACATTGAAAGCAGCCGGGTGCCAAAATCGTTAAGCAGAGCTTCTGCTACTTTACTCCTGAGGTCAGGAATTCCACAGCATTCAAAATATGCATTAAGCTGATCATAGGTAAGTGAGAGTACTGTGCTTTTTTTTATAGATTGGGTATCAATAGCAGGAGGCTCCTGAACCTGGAACGTTGCATAATCTACAACAAAATCACTTTCGAAACTATAACCAACTATTTGTTCTTTCCCTTCCGAAGAATATCCCAGATATCTGAATCCACCTTCGAGAATAAATCCAATATGGTTATGGCGTTGTCCCCGGCGCATGAAAAATTCATTCCTTTTGTATTCTTTAGGAATTCCTTCTGCTTCAAAAAACTGTCGTATTCCAACAATTCCTTCAAGCTCCATATATTTTTTTAGAATTGGCATGCTACATTAGTTGATCTGTTAATATCTGTATTACACAATTAGAACTAATAATTTTCAGAATGGCTGCCTTGGTACTTGTCAAGCAGTTTTCCTTCAGCCAATTTAAATTTTAGGGGCATAGTATTACCCCTAGATATATAAAAAATAATTTATGTTTATGAGATACAAAAAGCTTGCCCTTTTTGCAAGGCAATATCCGAATACCTCACATCCTGACATTTTAACCAACGATAAAAGAGGAGTTAAGCATTTTCTCACTTAAAGTCAGGTAAATTTCACAAAATAAAAAGGTTTCTCAGAAACATTAATTCCGCCATTATATGGTTCTAAACTTGTTCTGTAGAGTTCCCCTAAGCGGGAGTTTTATCTGAAATGATAGAATCCCTTTTTATGTACTCCTCTCCCCTTTGCTATTTTAAGGATTGGAGAAAAATATATCTTATCCTTGTGGTTCGAACTCGGTCTGATTCTCGTTAATGTTTCATCACCGCTCTATGAAAGGTTCATCAGAGGATGATAAAGTTTAATCGTTAGGTGAAACCGACTACTCGAAACACCGCCAATCACCATTATTTCGATACCATTTCGAGCGCCATTTGAGCTCCGTCAACTAAATATATATCATAAAAATCTACCCGGAAAAGCAACATATATTATATGATAAAAATCCGTACTATTTAATAAACTATCCAACAATACATTAACTTTTCGTTCATCAAAAATATCCTCTAAAATTTGCATATACCAAAGCTTACACCTACATTTGGGTTATACAAAACGAGTTCATTGAGAAAGAAAATATTTTCCGCATTGATCAATAAATTGGTAAACTCAACAGAAAAAATTTAACCGAGTAAGCTCTTTATGGTTGTAAAAGCAGGCCTTGTAGTCCCGATTTATCGGGATGAGTCTTCGGACCGGTGGAAGTTTGATCAGCCGGGCACTCAAATCCTGTTATACAGGGGTTTTACACAATAGATTAGTGCGGATTTTTTTTGTCCTTATGCGAACTTCTTCACAAACGCCAGCAATACCATTAATACACTTATAAATACCGAAGTACGGGCGATAAAATTGCCATGTTTCACATAAAAAGTCAGCGTCTCATTTTTGTTGATCGATCCGGCAATAGCAGCTTCGTGCCACCAATTTGTTGCTTGCAAAACATCGCCACGCTGGTTAATAAAGCATGACGTTCCGGTGTTAGCCGATCGTGCAATGCTTCGCCGCGTTTCAACTGCACGCAATTGCGAAAACAACAGATGCTGTTTATAACCACGCGAGTTTTTCCACCAGCCATCGTTGGTAATTACAAAAATTACATTGGCTCCTTTTTTTACGTAATCTGTCACATACTCACCAAACACCGACTCAAAACAAATTACTGGCGCTATTACCGCTTTTTCGGCTATCAGGTTTGAGGCTTCTTTTTGTCTCCCGAGCGATCCGGAAGCACCTCCCAAATCAATAAAGTTGTTTTTCAGAAAGGAGAAATATTTTTGAAATGGGACCTTCTCAACACCGGCAACCAGTTTCGATTTATGGTAGGTCTGTATCTCACCAGCTTTGGAAAAAAGCATAGCCGTATTGTACCGGTCGTAAGTTACGCCGTTGTTGTGCTGTGCCGAATAGGTAATATCTTCTTCATTGAGATACACTTCATATGACGAAACACCAAAAACCAGTTCCGTGTTTTCATACTTTTGAAGAAAACTTTCCAGACGGTTTAAAAATGTATTTGATTCAAAAGTGGCTTCATTCCAAAGTGTTTGATGCTCAAACAAAGTTTCCGGTCCAATAATAAAGTCAGTAGTATCGGTCGTTACTTCGGAGGCCAAACGCAGAAAATCATCCAACTTTTGCGTTTCTGCTTCCATATCAAACTTTTCATTATACGGATCGACATTGGGTTGTACTATGGCAACGTTTATTGGATTTTCGTTTTCCTTGTATGACAAATACATCTGAAAGGAAATGATAAGCGGCACGATCACCAAAACCAGTAATACTATTGAGCTGGTAACCGTTTTTTTCAGTGGACTTTTTAACTGAATATTGCTCAATAATTGAAACAGAAAAAGATTGACAAGAAGAATCCAAAGCGTTCCGCCAAAAGTTCCCGTATATTCATACCACTGAATGATTTTAACAGTATTGGCCAATACACTTCCCAATTGCAGGCAAGGCCATTCAATGTCCCATTTAAACTGCAGGTATTCGAGTGAAATTACAAATACTACCAGCGAAATATAACCCAGCGGCGACGATAATTTTCTTCGAATAGAATGAGCCACCCACCAAACCAACGACATTAGGAAAGCATTGAAGATCATGGCAGCCCCCACTCCTACCAGCGACACTTTAGTCATCCACCAGGATGCCAAAACATTCCAAATTAATGCAGCAAGAAACACATGCCCCCATAACGAAACGGGCGGAAAACCTTCTTTATACTTAAAAAAGAAATTTTCGAGGTAAAGTAGCGGAATAAATGCAACAAAAAGCACCCAGCCGGGAAATCCGAGCCAGGGTAAACTTAACAGTACACCGGTACTAAGCGAAAGTAATAGCCTGTGAAAGCGTTTCATAGGCAATGGAGAATTATAACAGATCGGAATAAACTGCTTTTTTATTCCTTTTTGATTTTTCGAAAACAAAATCAATCTTCCCTACAACAAGACCAGCCCACCAGGCTTGATTTACAATTACAGGCTGTCCCAGCTTATTCTTTTCCTCCAACGGTTTTTCAAGATACGTGTGAGTGTGTCCGCCAATAATTAAATCGGTGTACGATGTTTCTGCGGCAAGATCCATATCGCTTACTTTGTTGTCACGATAACGTAATCCTAAATGCGAAAGACAAATTACCAAATCACAATTTTTATCATTCTTCAGGAAACTTTCCATTTTTTGTGCAACAACCAGTGGATCGTTATAAACTGTTGCTCCGTAATTCTTCTTTCCAACCAGATTTTCTAACTCGATACCTACTCCGTAAATTCCAATTCTTACACCATCGCGCTTAAAAATCTTATACTCAGGGAAACTCCCCGATAATATGGTATCCGAAAAATCATAATTCGAAGAAATGATCGGGAATTCGGCATTTGGCAGCGGATCTTTTATGCCCTGCAATCCATTATCAAATTCGTGATTACCAATTGTACTTGCATCGTAACCGGCCTCGCTCATCACCTTTAACATCAACTCGCCTTTAAAATAGTTAAAGTAGGGCGTTCCCTGGAACATATCCCCGGCATCAAGCAACAAGGTGTTGAGATTTTTTTTCCGTTCAAGTGTGGCTAATTTTGCAATTCGTGCCAAACCTCCTCTATTGGCATAACGATCATCGGTATCAGTAAATGGCTCAATATGAGAATGAATATCATTGGTATGCAAAATCGATATGGTGGTAAAATCTTCGTGTGCAAATAATTCGTATGGTACTGCACCTAAAGTAATTCCGGCTGTTCCGGCGGCTACATTTCGTATAAATCTTCTTCTATCCATTATTTTATCCTCTCATCCAGTTTCGGATTAACGTGCTGATTATTATTAGTCAATTCTTCCAGGTAATCAATTATCGCATCACGTATTTTTTCTCCGCTATTTATAAACTGCTCATTTTCTGCTAACATTTCAAGGCCATCGCCACCAGCTGCCACATAATCGTTTGTAACCAACCAGTAATTTTTATTGAAATCGATTTCCTTTCCGCCTATTTTCACATCGTTCGCTTTATCGTTGGCAATAACCATTCGAGCTCCACCAACGCTTCCTCCACCATGATCAGCAATATAATCCATAAAAGCCTGCATTTTGTCTCCCTTCAGTTCAATAAAAACCAATTCATTCTCGAAAGGCATGAGCTCAAAAATATTGCCCACCGTAATTTCTCCTTTTGGGAGTGATGAGCGTATACCGCCGTAATTAAAAAACGACACCGCAGGCGTAAAATTCAATTGATGATCGTTGGCCACTACAGCTCCCTGTTCAAGAAGTAAGTCGGCCAAAAAGTTCGTCAGCAAACTTTCAGGTTTCTCTTTAACCAATTCTTTTTCAGAAATGGCAAGCATCCGGTTCATATCTTTTTCAAGTATATTTCTGTACGGTGCATAAAGCTTTACAATAGTACTATCCATTGTTCCAAGTTCTTCAGACACAGAAATATTCTCAACGTCATAACTTCTTTGAACAAACGCAGTTTTACACGAAAAGGTGAATAAGAGGCAAGTTATTAACAACAGGTAGCTGATAGTTTGTCGCATAAATAAATTATAATTTTTTTCGTTAATCTTATTTTTAGCATTAATGTTGTATAAGGAAACAAAATAGTAGAAAACATGTTCGTGTCAAACTTACATATAAAATCATTTGGCAAAATAATTTTAATATTTTTTTTAGTAACATTTCTTGCTCCGGTAAACAGTAGGTCGCAATCAAAAGAAGTTGTTGCACTTAAGGGCGATGGAATTTACCGTTTGCTAACCCGATACGGTTTATCATCATCAGAATATATGGATGACTTTATCGCTCTAAACAAAAGCAACCTGGGGCGAAATAACACTTTGCTCGCCGGGGTAAAATACAAACTTCCTGATACAGCAGAATTATCGACAACAACAACTACAAGTGCTCCCCCATCAAAAGGAACCGGGAAAGTACTGCACTACGATATATTTGGAAGTAAATACGCCAATATTGAAATTGAAAGTAACGACCTGAAAGGGGCTGTGTACTATCTGGTTGGCGGACATGGAGGCCCTGACCCCGGCGCTGTTGGTAAATATAATGGCTACCACGTTTACGAAGATGAATATGCTTACGATGTTACTTTGCGCCTGGCACGGAATCTTATTGCCCAGGGAGCCTCAGTTTACCTAATCACCCGTGACAAAAATGACGGAATTCGTGATGACTACAGCCTGAAAGCCGACAAAGACGAAGTTTGTTATCCGAACTTAAAAATACCGTTGAATCAAACCCGCCGACTTCGTCAACGAACCGATGCGGTGAATAGGCTTTACAAAAAACACAAGGGGGCATTTCAGCGAATGATTGCGATACATGTCGATTCAAGATCTAAAGGCGAAAATATCGATATCTTTTTCTATCACGACAAACGCAGTGAAACAGGAGAAAAAGCATGTAAAATTCTTCGCGATACAATTGAAAAGAAATACCACGAAGTTCAGCCTAACCGGGGATACACCGGCACTGTATCAACCCGACCTTTATACGTAGTGAGAAATACATGGCCCACAGCAGTATTTATTGAATTGGGCAATATGAACCACCGACGCGATGTAAAACGTTTGGTTATTCCCGACAATCGTCAGGCGGTGGCTAATTGGCTAACCCTTGGTTTAATAACCGACTATAAAACCAACAAATAACCCGGCTGCTACCCGCTCAACTTAAAATCCAACCGTTTGTTATACTTGCGTGAAACAACAACAAAGTATAATACTGTTTGATGGCGTTTGCAATCTGTGTAATTCGGCAGTGGATTTAATCCTGAAAAAAGCGCAGGATAAGGACTTTGAGTTTGTTGCGCTGCAATCGGATGAAGGACAACAACTATTAAAGGAGTTTGAATTACCGCTTGAAATTAACACTGTAGTGCTCATTCAAAACAATCAGACATATTCTAAATCGGAAGCAATACTTGAAATCTGCAAGCACCTAAAAGCTCAGTGGAGCTGGTTGGAAGTATTCAGAATATTACCTAAAAGCTGGCGCGACAAATTATATCGTTTTGTGGCGAATAACCGCTACAAATGGTTTGGGAAACGAACGAGTTGCCGTAGTTTTTAGAAATCAAAATCGCCGTTTTCGAAATCGCGGTACAGTTTCGACAAATCCCCCAACCATTTGCTAATACGTTTTATGGCCTCCAACGTATCAATAGAAATATCTTTTTGTTGCATTTTAAGCAGCAAAAAACCATAAACAGCTGTGATTCCCAGATCTACATCATTTTTGGCCTCCGAATTTTTCTCTTTCAGCTCCGACACCAGCCCCGCAACAGTTTTATATGTTTGCACGTACATGCCGTCCTTCGAGGTTTCCATCAGTTTTAAATGAAAATCGTTTACATCGGCTACAAGATTAGTAAGAAACTGAAGATGACCTTTTTCCCGAATCTGCTCTTTGTCCATCATGAGCACCAAATTGGCATACCAGTCGGTAATGGCAGCTTTTGTTTTATCATCGGCTTTATAACTGGAAACCAAGCGCTCTTCAATAAGCTCCATATCCATTTTAAAAGCCCTGATCATATCTTCAATTTGATACAAATACAAAATGTATTCAACAATATTCTCTTTTCGTTTTTGTTTCGCTACAAGCATAATTTTTGTTTTTGTTTTGATGACTCAAATTACGAGCTGCGAGCAACAAGCATCAAGTATCCAGAAACCAATTCCAGCTAAATTGTTTACAATTTAACCATTACTCAAACTCAGTCTCTCAATCTTACCACTCAAAAAAGTCATCCAAATCGCGACGATCTTTTTTGGTTGGGCGCCCGGTACCTTTTTCGCGTACACTCCAGCGCATGTTTTTTTGCATCTCGAGCAATTCGGTTTCTTCCGGGGGCGTTACATCCTCAGCAAAATCAGTAACCAATTTGGCTCCCATTCTTTTTCCCGAAAGTGCCAACACTTTAAAACTTTTGGTAATTGGCGCTTTCCGCACTTTTATAACCTCTCCCACATGCACTTCTCGCGAGGCTTTTATCACAGAATCACCAATTGTTACATGACCTTTTTTACAAGCTTCGGTAGCCTGACTGCGGGTTTTAAAAATCCGCACGGCCCACAACCATTTATCTATGCGAACTCCTTCAGCCATCTATTTCTTGTTATGAAAATTCATTGTGCGGTCGACACCAATTGTTCCAAAGCTTTTTATTATTTCAATGGAATCGTCGATCTTAAATGGCATTTCCTTTTGCTCCTCTTTCGACCACTCGCCTAACACATAGTTTACCTGATGGCCCTTATGGAAATCGTCGCCAATACCAAAACGTAAACGGGCATAATCGTTTCGTCCCAGCACCTGGTTAATGTTTTCGAGCCCGTTGTGTCCGCCGGCTCCACCTTTTGCGCGTACTCTGAGCGTACCAAATGGCAATGCCAGATCGTCAACCAGCACGAGCATATTTTTTATATCTATCTTTTCTTTTTGCAACCAGTAATTTACTGCCCTCCCACTCAGGTTCATGTAGGTGGTTGGCTTTAGCAAAATAAACGTTCGGCCTTTGAATTTATATTCAGCCACAAAACCGTAACGCTTATCGCTAAAACTAATATTGGACGCCTCAGCGAGTGCGTCCAATATTTGAAAGCCAATATTATGGCGAGTATTTTTATATTCTGGTCCTATATTACCGAGTCCGGCAATTAAGTATTTCATCTGTTTTTCGTTTTATTTCAGATGACTCGCCTTGCTAAACAAGACGTATTTCACTTGAATATAATTTATTCTTCTGAAGCTTCAGCTCCTTCAGCTTCTTCTTCATCGTCGTCAGTCATGGCACCAGCAGCCGATCTTGCAGCCCTTGTAATACCAACACCAACAATAACATTTGATTTAGGATCTAACAGCTCGATACCAGGAATATCCAGGTCAGCCACTTTAATACTTTGGCCGATATCAAGTTTTGTTACATCAACATTAATGGTATCTGGTAAATTCGCAGCCAATGCTCTTACGCTCAAACGACGTAGTGTCGTGTTTAATTTACCACCTTTTCTTAAACCTTTAGCAAAACCTTCGATTTTTACTGGAATGTTGATTTTTACTGGTTTATCATCTTTAATTTCAAGGAAATCGATGTGAAGTACCAACTCATCAACCGGGTGCCACTGAATGTCTTGCATAATTGCTTTATGCACGGTACCGTCAATATCAAGGTCGATAAGGTATACACTTGGCGTATAAACTAATTGTCTTAACTCGGCAAAAGAAACTGCGAAATGAATTGGCTCATTGGCACCGTACAATACTGCAGGAGCTTTCTCTTCTGTACGAAGTTTTTTTGCGTCTTTTTTTCCAAGAGAACTTCTTAATTCTCCTTTTACTACTACTGATTTCATTTTAAATAATTTACGTTAATAAATATGGTACTCAGTCCTCCCTTCCTGTGAGTCGGGCAAACAGCATGCACATCATTAATGCGTCTGCTTATGGAAAAAGCGGTGCAAAAATAGAAATTATTTATAATATAACGAACTTATTGACTGATTTTTATAAACTCTGCGAATGGCTTCGCCAAAAGCTTCGGCCGTACAGATATATTTAATTTTATCGCAGCCAGTTTTTGGTTTAATTGAATCGGTAAAATATACTTCTTCCAACTCCGATTTTTCAATACGTTCCAAGGCTGGTCCCGACAATACTCCGTGTGCCGCAAAAGCGCGAACACTTCTTGCACCTTTTTTCTTCATCAGGTTGGCAGCTTTGGTAATTGTTCCGGCTGTATCAATCATATCGTCAACAATAATTACGTCTTTGTTTTCAACATCACCAATAACAGTCATGTTACCCACCTCGTTAGGACGTGCTCTTGTTTTGTGACAAATAACGATACCGGTATTCAACATCTTTGCATACGTATTGGCACGCTTTGTACCACCCACATCCGGCGAAGCGATAATTACATTATCCAATCCCATTTTCTCAATAAACGGAACAAAAAGCGTTGATGCATACAAATGATCTACCGGAACATTAAAAAATCCCTGAATCTGGTCGGCATGCAAATCCATGGTAATCAGCCTGTCGACTCCGGAAACGGAAAGCAGATCGGCAACCAGTTTCGCACCGATAGAAACCCTTGGTTTGTCTTTACGATCCTGACGTGCATATCCAAAATAGGGGATTACAGCAATTACTTTGTAAGCGCTGGCACGTTTTGCCGCATCAACCATTAACAACAGCTCCAACAGGTTATCGGCAGTAGGAGGAGTAGACTGCACAATAAAAATATGCGAGCCACGAATCGTCTCTTCGTAACAGGGTTCAAATTCGCCGTCGGCAAAAACCGGGCACGACGAATGCCCCAGATCAACGTCCAGACTATCGCAAATTTTTTCAGTTAGATGTCGGGTTGCTCGTCCGGTAAAAATTTTAAGTGGGTGAGTTTTCATCTCCATTTATTTAATGATTTTTTGTTTCAACAAATTGTGTTGGAGTAGATATGGCAAGCTTGTTTGACCGCATTTCAGAAGTAAAATTCAGCATTACTTTATATTTCGCCATTTTAATTTCTTTAAACAGTAAAGATTGTGCAAAGTTAACAACTTTACATGTTTCTTAAATAATTGTTAGCTCATTTAGTTTGTTCAATTCAACGAAAATCTAGTGGGCTTTACTTACCTCATCTATCATTCCAAGAATTTCGTCTTTTCCAATTCCCTTTTCAGCCGAAGATATAAAATACCCAGGCATTGTTTCCCAAATTTCAAACATCTTTTCTTCGTAAGCTTTCAAATTGTTTTCCAGCTCCTTTGGTTTCAGCTTATCGGTTTTGGTAAAAACTATATTAAAAGGAATTTCGCTAATGCCCAGCCATTCCATAAATTCTAGATCAACTTTTTGTGCCTCATGACGCGAATCGATCAATACGAACAGGCAATAAAGATTTTCTCGTTTCAGGATATAATTTTTGAGCATTTTCTCCCATTTCAACCGCTCGGCTTTCGGAACTTGCGCGTAACCGTAACCAGGCAAATCAACCAGATACCACTCTTTGTTGATAAGGAAATGATTGATAAGACGTGTTTTCCCGGGTTTGCCGGAAATTTTTGCCAACGATCTTTTGTTGGTGAGCATATTTATTAACGATGACTTGCCCACATTCGACCGGCCTATAAATGCATACTCCGGCCGATCGGGTGCCGGACATTTTTCTACTGCAGTATTGCTCATCACAAACTGAGCTTCTTTTATCTCCATAAGAGGTACGTTTTTAGAATGATTTCTTAAGGTAAGAAATATTCTCTTATTTGATAAAAACCTCGAGGATTTTTACTGATTCACTTTTTGGTTTCAACTGAACTGATTCCAGACTGGCAGGCAAGAGAACGGTCTCTCCCATCGCCACGTTTTCGGTACCACCTTCAGTAATAATTTCAAAATCGCCTTCCAATGTCATATAAATAACAAACGAATCGAGTTGATTGTAATCTTTATCCAACTCTTTATTGAATTCAATAATATTGGTGGTAAAATACGGACAGCTTACAATTTCTACCGCTTTATTTTCCTCGGTACTGTAATCTGTTTTATATTGGCTTGAGTACGAAAAATCGATGGCATCTAATGCCAAATCGGTATGCAATTCGCGTTCGTTTCCTTTATCGTCTTTGCGGTTGTAATCGAAAATACGGTAAGTAACATCCGATGTTTGCTGAATTTCGGCCACCAAACAACCTTTGCCAATGGCGTGAACACGACCGGCCGGAATAAAGAAAACATCGCCAACCTGTGCCTCATCGTAATGCAGCAAATCGGTTAATTTACCCGAATTAAAATATTCAAGGTATTTCTCGCGATCAACTTCCTGATTAAAACCTGAGTTGATCAGCGCTCCTTTTTCAGCTCCGGCCACATACCACATTTCGGTTTTACCGTAGGCATTGTGTCGCTCTTTCGATAGTTTATCATTTGGATGAACCTGGATGGACAAATCGTCCTGCGCATCGATAAATTTTATGAGTAGCGGAAATTCATTTCCAAACTTTTCGTAGACTTTGTCGCCTACCAAATCGCCCATATATATTTCAATCAACTCATTCAGGTCGTTGCCGGCCAAAAAGCCGTTGCTCACTACCGAAATATTTCCGTTAACACCCGAAAGTTCCCAGCTTTCGCCGCAGTTGGGCATATCGCCAAAATCTTTGTTCAGGATGGTTTTCATTCGATTTCCACCCCAGATTTTCTCGTGAAAAATTGGTTTGAATTTTATGGGATATAGGTTACTCATAATTGGTACAGATTATCGATAATTATTTTGATAAGTTAAAAGTTAAAATCTACAGCAGCGCGTGCCTCAGTAGTTTCGCCAATGCGTTTTACCACTTTTAAATGTTCGGGATGCACACGATATACATCTAAATCTTCAACACTTTCGAAATGCGAAAGTAAGGCCATATCGTAACTTTTCGAGTCTAACTCATAATTTTCGCCTACTTCTATATGTTTCAATTCGGCGATTTTATATTTCAAACCCAAAAGCATTGCTTTTAGTTCGGCAATTATTTCCTTTTTTTCTTCGGCCGGATAATCCTTCAATTTAAAAAGAACGACGTGATTAATCATTGCTGTCTATTTTTTGTAACTTATGCTTTTATGGCTGCGAAAATAGTGTTTTCTTAGCGTTTAATTTTAATCTTCAATTATCATTTAACAAATAAATTGAATAGTATGCTGGTAATTGGCATTGCAGGCGGCACCGGTTCCGGGAAAACCACGGTTGTAAAAAAAATTAGCGAGAAGTTCTGTGATAACGAAGTAGCAATACTTTCGCACGACTCGTATTACTACGACAACAGCGATCTTTCGCTGGAAGAAAGGAGACAAAAAAACTTCGACCACCCCGACTCTATTGAGTTCGATTTAATGATTGACCACGTAAAAAAGCTCAAACAAGGTCTATCTATTGAAGAGCCGGTATATTCATTTATTAGCTGCACCAGGCAGGAAGAAACAAATGTTGTTGAGCCAAAACAAGTGTTGATAATTGAAGGAATTTTATGTTTGACAAATGCAGCATTACGCGATTTAATGGATATAAAAGTTTATGTTGATTGCGACTCGGATGTTCGACTGACACGCGTGATACAACGCGATATACAAGAGCGCGGCAGAGATGTTGAGCAGGTACTTAAACGCTACAAAAAAACGGTGCGTCCGAGCCACATCCAGTTTATAGAACCAACAAAACGTTACGCCGATATTATTGTTCCACAGGGTGGCAAAAACAAAATCGCCATCCAGATTTTAACCAACCACATACTACAAACTTTAAACAAAACCTGATGCTTAAAAATTTAAACATCGAAGAGATTCTTTTTCTCGACATTGAAACCGTTCCGATTGCTCCGGAATATACCGAGTTAAACGAAAAATGGCAACAACTTTGGGAGCGCAAAATGCAATTCCAGATCAACGACGGCAAGTTACCGCACGAGCTATACGAGCGCGCCGGAATCTATGCCGAATTTGGAAAGATTGCCTGCATTTCGGCCGGTTACGTGGTTCAAAAAAAAGGAGAACCCTATTTCCGTGTGAAGTCGTTTTATGATGACGACGAGAAAACACTGATTCTGAATTTCTTTAATGCATTGGATAGCTTTGCACGCGCAGGTAAACGCAGGCTTTGTGCTCATAACGGTCAGGAATTCGATTTCCCATACATTTCAAGAAGAGCTTTAGTTAATAATTTAACGCTTCCTAAAGTACTGGACATTGCCGGAGCCAAACCCTGGGAGGTAAAAGACATTTTGATTGACACCCTGCAACTCTGGAAATTTGGTGATTACAAACATTACACCTCTTTATCGCTGTTGTGCGAGCTGTTTAATATTCCTACTCCAAAAGACGACATCGACGGCAGCCAGGTTGCCAAAGTTTACTGGGAAGAAAACGATATTGACCGCATTGTAAAATATTGCGAAAAGGACACCATGGCCGTTGCGAATCTGCTGCTAAAATATAAAGGCGATAAGATTATTCCTTTTGAAAATTTAGAGAGTGTTTAAATATGCTTAAAACAAAACTAGATTATCAAACCTAGCAGGTAAGAAAATAAATTACACAGAAAAGACAGCAGTAACATTTTTCGGTAATCGATTTTAAAGAACAAGAAAAAAATTAGTGACTCAATAAAAACCACACCTATTTCTCCAATAATATGAAACCATAATTTGTTGGGAATAAAAACTGGCAGAATAAACCACAAATAAGGTAATGTTGTAATGGTAGCCAAAGCCACAACGGCCAGTATTTTTACCGAGCCGTTTTTCCGAATTTCTTTAAAATAAGGGCTTCGGATTACAACAAAAAAACAGACTACCTCAGCCAAAATGGTAATTAGCAGCGCGCTTATAAAATCTTTTTCGTACTGAAAAGCTTCCATTAATATTTCTCAATATCTTTTGTATTATCAGAGAAATACGAGATTTGCGTTTTCAGATTTGCAATAAAAACATCTTCTGAAATTTTCTCCATTTCATAATATATTTCGTCTTTTTCAAGCATCGAAGAATTGTCTACATATAGCGTTGCAGAGCTTAATATAGCTCCAGGTTCAACCTTTTCCAATACATAATCTTCGGTTAGATTTTCTACACCTCCAAGTTCTGTTAGCCTGGTTTTTTTAATTCCAAAAACATATAAAGAATTAAACTTGTAACCTTTATGCAACAGCTGATCATCTTCGATAAGGTAAAAATCGTTTTCATCAGCCATCGGACCTGTTATATAACCAACAAACTGAATATCCGAAAAATCGCTGCAATTGGTTATTTGTACTGTTCTTTGAACCTGATGCGAATTTTCCGGTATTATGTCAGATTTAAAGACAAAGAATGCAAATACAAAGATAAAACCAAGTACAATTTTATTAGGACGATAGTTTTTCATAGCTCTATTATTCAATGATTTCTACGCTGACATTTTCATAAGTCGATTCAATCTGGATTTTTTCTTTCTTGTCTTGATCTTCACACGATGCAAGAATGAGTAATGCGATAACAGCAAAGAGGATTTTTTTCATGTTTTGTTTTTTGAGTATTATAACGGTTAAGATGCAATTGCAGTAAAAAAGGTTGCTTTTAAATTTACATAAAATATTAACAAGATAAGTTTACAGCCAGTAAAGCATCTCAATATTAGACTAAACAGTAAGATACAGAGGGGTATTGCTAAGAAAATGGGTAAAAACACTAAAACTTCATTGCACGATCCATATCGCGCTTAGCATCTTTACTTTTCAAGGTTTCGCGCTTATCGTATGTTTTTTTACCTCGTGCCAGTGCAATCTCGAGTTTTGCCAATCCGCGGTCGTTAACAAACAGTTTTGTAGGAACAATGGTAAGTCCCGATTCTTTTAACTTTTTATCGAGCTTTTCAATTTCCTTTTTGTTGAGCAATAATTTCCGGTCGCGTTTGGCAATATGATTATTGACTGTGCCCAGTTCGTACTCGGCAATGTGCAAATTAATCACATACATTTCGCCTCTGATAAGCGCACAGTACGAATCGGTGAGATTCACCTTCCCGTTACGAATAGATTTAATCTCGGTTCCAACCAATTTAATTCCGGCCACAAAACGCTCAACAAGCTCATAATTAAACGAGGCTTTACGGTTCTTAATACTAATATTTTGTTGTGGCTTATGTGACATATTTCCGGCGTTAAAATTAAAAAATCAGTAGCACTTTCGACAAGAATACGCTTAAAAAACTAAATATAAAAAAGTTAACTACAATTGTGATTATAATGTAGCTCTGTTCCTTATTCTCAGGAAAAGTTAGCAACTCTTTTGCTCCAATCCAAAACAGGTAAAAGCTGTAAATTCCAACAATATCGACTACGTATAAAAACGGGAATAAACCAGTAATTATCGAAACCAAAAGCATTGGTGTCATCGAGTAAACAACCAGTTTACGTGCCAAATCAACATTCTTTTCTGCTCCAAAAGTCTTCATCAGTTCTTTGGTAAAAAACACACTGATAAAGTATTGCAAAACAAAAAGTAAAACTTCGCGCGCTGCCTTTAACAACGGAAACTGAATAAAAAAGTCGGTACGCTTAAAAAACTCGCCAATAAAAACCGCAACTGCTCCGGCCAATGCTATTGGCAACAAGTAAGTAAGCCAAAGTTTTTTACTGTCCTCCGCTTCTTTTTGTTCCACCCAAAATCCATTTGGATTTACAAGTATCAGCTTAACGTCATTTATCAATTTTGAAAATGAAAACTCCATCCCTCACAATTTTGCCGCAAAAATACACTTTTTTAAAGAACATACTATTTCTGCGGTTTCTGATCACTTACCTATTAGTTAAAATAGTTTAATCGGCTATTATACCGGCATCCGATTTTGATTATTTCGTCTTCCCCTGCTTACGCTCCTGAATCAACGCCTGCAGAGCAAACATCTCGTCACGCAAACGGGCTGCCTCAATAAAATCAAGATCTTTAGCTGATGCCTGCATTTGTTTCTTCGTTTTCTCAACAGCTTTTTCCAAGCCTTCAACACTCATATACTGAACAACAGGATCGGCAGCGATATCGGGCTGTCCCATTCCTCCTTCGTATTCCTGAGTTTTGTCGCTCCGGTATTCGTATCCAATAATTTCGCGCGTTGGTTTTACAATTGCTTTTGGAACAATATTATTCTCTTCGTTGTACTTCAACTGTTTTTCGCGGCGGTAATTGGTAGAGTCGATGGTCTTCTGCATGGAATCGGTAATTCTATCGGCATACATTATTACCATTCCATTCAGGTTACGCGCTGCACGTCCTGCCGTCTGTGTCAGCGAACGTTCCGAGCGCAAAAAGCCTTCTTTATCTGCATCCAAAATTGCAACTAACGAAACTTCGGGCAAATCCAGTCCTTCACGCAATAAGTTAATCCCCACCAGCACATCAAACTCTCCTTTTCGCAATTGTTCCATTATTTCAATGCGTTCCATGGTATCCACATCAGAGTGAATATAACGGGTTTTCACGCCCATATTTACCAAGTATTTCGAAAGTTCTTCGGCCATTCTTTTTGTGAGGGTAGTAACCAGTACGCGCTCGTTTTTATCGATACGAAGATGAATCTCGTGCAATAGATCATCAATCTGGTTGGTGCTTGGTCGCACATCAATTATCGGATCCAGCAAACCTGTTGGCCGAATGATCTGCTCAACCACAACCCCCTCGGATTTTACCAACTCGTAATCGGCTGGCGTGGCACTTACATACACCACCTGGTTAACCAGCTGCTCAAATTCTTCAAATTTTAGCGGGCGGTTATCAATGGCTGCGGGCAAACGAAATCCGAATTCCACAAGGTTTACCTTCCTTGAATTATCGCCACCATACATGGCCCGTATTTGCGGAATGGTAACATGGCTTTCATCAATTACCACCAGGAAATCATCGGGGAAATAATCCATCAAACAGAACGGTCTCGTACCAGGTGCACGCCCGTCGAAATAACGCGAATAATTTTCTACACCCGGGCAATAACCCAATTCACGCATCATCTCCATATCGTATTCAGTCCGCTCCAAAATACGTTTTGCTTCCAGCGGCTTTCCAATTTCTTTAAAAAATTCCACCTGCTTAACCAAATCATCTTGTATTTGATGAATGGCCGATTTCATGCGGTCTTTTGTGGTAACAAAAATATTGGCGGGGTAAATAACAATCTCATCCAGCGTTTCAATGGTCAATCCGTCTTCAGGATCAAAACTCGAAAGCTCTTCAATTTCATCGCCCCAAAAAGTTATGCGGTAAGCCACATCGGCATAGGCAGGAAAAATGTCAACGGTATCTCCTTTAACCCTGAAATTACCTCGTTTAAACTCCACCTCGCTTCGGCTGTACAAAGCTTCAACAAAATTGTACAACAAGGCATTTCGCGAAATTTCGTCGCCAACTTTCACCTTTGTTACGTTGGCATGAAAATCCTCAGGGTTTCCAATACCATACAAACACGAAACCGACGAAACCACCACAACATCTCGCCTTCCCGACAGTAAAGCAGAAGTTGCACTCAGTCGTAATTTTTCAATATCTTCATTAATCGAGAGGTCTTTCTCAATGTAAGTATCAGTAGTTGGCAAATACGCTTCGGGCTGGTAATAGTCGTAATACGAAACAAAATACTCCACGGCGTTATTCGGGAAAAACTGTTTCATTTCGCTGTACAACTGAGCCGCCAGCGTTTTGTTATGGCTCAACAACAAAGTAGGGCGCTGCACCTCTTTTATAACATTGGCCATTGTAAAGGTCTTTCCCGAGCCAGTTACCCCAAGCAAGGTTTGAAAACGCTCTCCATTTTCTATTCCTTCAACAAGTTGTTTTATCGCCTCGGGCTGATCTCCGGTAGGTTTATAATCTGATACTACATTAAAATCCATTCGACTTCTTAAGAATTATTCACTCCAAATTTAGTCCTAAAATAACGACCTACATATTCTTTTCCCCGATTTTTTGCGTACGCCTAATTACTTCCTGTCCATCACTATAGGTTATGCTTTAAAAACATCATAATAATCGGTTACCAGAGTAGCCATCATTCCAGCGGCATGTGCAGCTTTCATTCCTGGTTCACCATCCTCAAAAACCTGACAGTCTTCGGGTTTTACGCCCATCTGTTCGGCACATCGTAGAAAAGTCTCCGGGTGTGGTTTGGGGTTTTGCACATCGTTGGCAGAAACCAGAATTTCGATATAATCTTTTAACCCGATAATCTCAAGCGTTTTCCAGGAGAGACGGGTATAACCACCGGTTCCCACAGCAATTGGCAACTTTCCGTGGTATTGTTTTACCAGATCAATTACCGGATCAATTGGTTTAATTTTGTGCATCATACGCTCGTATTCCGCCTCCTTTTCATTTCCCACTTTCTCTGGATCTAACGACGAACCATACACCTCATTAATTTTAACAATGGTTTCCACCACCGGAACACCAGCCAGCGCCAAAAACATTTTTGCTGAATAATCAATACCATACTTTCCAAGTACTTTCTGATATGCAACAAAATGCACGGGCATGGTATCGGCCAATGTTCCATCTAAATCAAATATTAAACCTTTAGCTTTCGGATCGATCTCTAACTTTTGCATCGTCTTTATTTTTATAAGCGCGAAAATAAGCTTTTAGTAACTGCTTTCTGAAAAGGCTTTTTACATTTAAGAAAAATTTTAACCTTTGTTTCCGGTAATTTAATAATCAATGACAGAAGTATTTCTTTACACATTTCCTCAGTGGATAATTTTTGCCGCATTGTTTGGCATAGTTTACGGCTGGGTTGAAAACAAAAAAGCCTTTCGTTTAATAGGCCTGGCTGCCTTTGTCGTTTTGGGCTTGTTTTCGGTATACGTTTTTATAGGCGACTTCCTAGCGCCGGGACAACTTTTAACTCCCGAAGAAATAATGCACGAAGAAATGCATGACGAAATTATCAATGAAGCCCCCATTGAAGCACAACTCTTGCCGGCTTATCTAAGTTTTATTGGTTCAGCGGTATTGGCATTGACAGCTTTCGTTCTTGACTGGCTAAATAAAAAACAATATCGTTTATTCACCGTTCTGGCAGGTTTGGTGGCTTTACTCGGCTTTTTTATCGTAGTTGGAGCCGTTCATTCGGTATAGTTTCGTTTAGCTTTATTTAGGCATATTCAAATTATTCTCCACCCGCTACTTTCAATATGTTAGCTATATATAAAAAATCAATTTAACTTGTTAAAAAAACTTCGCTTTTCATTAGGGGTTTTCCTATCTTGCAGCAGAATAATAACAGACAAATTTTATTGATTATGAATCCACAGGCTGCTGAACTTAACAGCGTAATTCAAGCAAAAAGCACACCCGTTTTTGAACTGCTTTCTGAAAGAGGTAAGAATATTTTCTTCCCCAAAAAAGGAATTCTGGGACAAACCGCTGAAGCTAAAGGAACTAAGATTAATGCAACCATTGGAGCCGCAATTGAGGACGACGGAACACCTATGCGACTGGAAGCTGTGGCTTCAAAGATCAATATGGATCCATCGCTGGTTTTTCCGTATGCGCCAAGTTTTGGTCGTCCTGATATCAGAGCAAAATGGAAAAGCATGATTTACGGGAAAAACCCGTCACTCGATGGAGTTGAACTGAGTTTGCCGGTAGTTACCAATGCTCTTACGCATGGCATCAGCATGGCAGGTTATATGTTTGCCGATGCTGAAGATGAAATTATTGTTCCCGACCTTTTCTGGGGGAACTACAATTTAACGCTTACCAATGCTTACGGTTGTTCGCTAGGCAAATTCAATCTCTTTAAGGATGGTGGTTTCGATTTGGAATCGTTTGAAGCCAAATTAAACGAAGGTGGAGTTGGAAAAAAGATTGTTATTCTGAATTTCCCGAATAACCCATCAGGTTATACACCAACCGAAGAAGAGCAGGATGCCATTGTTGCCATCATAAAAAAAGCTGCTGAGGCGGGTAACAAAATCGTTACAATCACCGATGATGCCTATTTTGGATTGGTTTACGAGGAAGGAATTGCTTCCGAAAGTATTTTCTCGCCATTGAGCCAGTTACACGAAAATGTGTTGGCTGTTAAGGTTGATGGAGCTACAAAAGAAGATTACGTTTGGGGATTCCGCGTTGGTTTTATCACCTATGGAATTAAAGGTGGCGATGCCGAATTATATAATGCGCTGGAAGCCAAAACTGCCGGTGCCATCCGTGGAAACATTTCGAATGCGGCCAATATTTCACAATCGTTACTGCTTTCAGCTTTCGAAAGCGATGAATATGCACAGCAAAAAGAAGCGAAATACCAAATTATGCAGAAACGTTACGATGCGGTAAAAGAAGCTTTAAGCGATGAAAAATACAAAGAGTATTTCGAGGCTATTCCTTATAACTCGGGTTATTTTATGTGTGTTCAGCTTGCAGATGGGCTGGTTGGAGACGAAGTTCGCCAGTTGCTGATTAAAAAATACGGAATAGGGCTAATTGCTTTGGGTAACGTATTACGAGTTGCTTTCTCGGCAGTAGCCGCTTCTGATGTAAAAGAAATGTTCGACGGGATTTACAACGCTTGTAAAGACTGTAAGAAATAACAACTGTGATGAGTCACAGCCCGGAAAAGCCGCTTCATTTTTTTGATGCGGCTTTTTTATTGACATTTCGAACAAAGTGAGAAATCTTTTCCATCAAAAATGCTACAGATTTCTCAGTCGTTCCTCCTTCGAAATGACAATCTAAAGCTGAGCCGCCAACTCCTTAAACGCCATCATTTCAACACCCAGCTTTTCCCAATCATCAAAAGGCAAAGGAAGATTCGGTAGTTCTTTTATTGCATCTTTCAAAACAATAACACGCTTCACCCTTTTCGACAGGCCAACAACCGCATCGTTTACACAAACATTGGTTGTTACACCATAAACCACCACGATTTCGGGCAAAACCATCTGCAAAATATTATCGGTATAAGGATTTCCGGCAAACACATCAAAAGCATCTTTCCGAATGACGATATTCCGTGCAGATTTAACCATCTCAAACGTTTCGTATTCTTTGTTCCAGTCAAACTCCATCGCATCGTCAGGTTGCGTTTCGGCAACGTATTCTGCTCCGCAAGTGTTAGCCATACAATGTTGTGGAAAAGTATTTACAAAGTCCGGCTCATCAGAGAGTTCTGCTGATTCGGGGTAATGAAAATCAGCTGTGTTTACTACCCGTATATTTTTCTGCTTTGCAATAGCAGTAATTTCTTGCCACAAAGGTTTTATTTTTTCGGCACCTTCGACATATAGCTTGCCTTCCGGTTCCACAAAATCTACCTGCGTGTCAACATTCCAAAATATAAGTTTCTCGTTTCCCATTTTTTTCTTGTTTAAATCCATATGCAATTCTAGCCTCAACTTCGCTGTTAAAATCTTTCAAAATTAATAAAACAAAAAAATTAATCACTATTTTCATGCCCTCTGTAATTTCAGATGTTAATACAATACTCACAGAGTAATACTTAAATTCAGACACAGTTCAAAAATGAACTACAAAAAAAGAAATATGAAAAGATTTATTTTATCGATGCTGGTATTTTTAGTAATTGCCCCAATTTTTGTGTCAGCACAAGACATGCTCAAACAGGCAGTACCAGTTGATCCCGCCATCAGAACAGGGAAGCTTGAAAACGGAATGACCTATTTTATCCGTCATAATGAAGAGCCCAAAGAACGGGTAAGTTTTTACATGATACAAAATGTTGGTGCCCTGCTCGAAAACGATAACCAAAACGGGCTGGCTCACTTTCTTGAGCACATGGCTTTTAACGGAACCGAACACTATCCGGGAAAAGGATTTCTGGATTACCTGGAAAAAAACGGCGTTGCTTTCGGTCGTAACATTAACGCATACACTGCTTTTAACGAAACGGTATACAACCTGAGCGATGTACCTGCTACCCGCGAAGGCTTGATCGATTCGTGCCTTTTAGTGCTAAACGATTGGTCGAACTACCTGTTGCTAACCGAAGAAGAAATTGATTCGGAACGTGGTGTAATCTCTGAAGAATGGAGAACACGCCGCAATGCAAGTTTCAGAATGCGCAGCCAGTGGTTCCCGGTAGTTTTTGAAGGATCGAAATGGGCCGAACGCGATGTAATTGGCGATTTGGATATCATTAAAAACTTTAAGCCTGAAACTTTACGCAAATTTTACCACGACTGGTACCGCACCGATTTGCAGGCAATTGCTATTGTTGGAGATATTGATGTTGACCAGGTTGAAGCGAAAGTAAAAGACCTGTTCTCGAAAATACCGGCTGTTGAAAACGAACAACCTCGCCCTCAATTTGAGATTCCGGAGCACGACGAAACTAAATTTGTTTTGGCAACCGACGAAGAAGCTACCAATTCAAACATCTCAATCTACATTAAGCACAAAGCCACGCCACGCGAAGACAAAAATATTGGCTACCTACGCGAAGATTATATTGCAAACCTTTTAAACCAGATGAGCGGTGAACGCATTTCCGAGCTACTTCAAAAAGGCAATCCTCCGTTTATTGACGGAAGTGTCCAGATTGGAGGTTTTGTAAGAGGATACGATGCAGCATTTATTACAGCAACGGCCAATCCTAATAAAGAAGACGAAGGCCTGAAAGCAATTTATACTGAAGCGCAACGGATTGTTCGTCATGGCTTTACCGAAGGAGAACTGAACCGTGCCAAAGTAAACCTGCTTACTTCTATGGAAAGTGCTTACAAACAACGCGACAAAATTAGTAACGATCAATATGTAAGTGGTATTCAGAGCTACTTTCTGGAAGGCGAACCGCTTACCGATGCAGAATTCGACTGGCAATTCGGACAGGCCATTTTGGAGACTATTACGCTAGCCGATGTAAACAAACTGGCTACTGATATGATCGTTGACAAAAACCGTGTTATCGTAATAACCGGCCCCAACAGTGGAGTAAAACACCTCACACAAGACGAAGCTTTTGCTATTTTAGACGAAGTTGAAAATTCAACGATCGATCCGTACGAAGATACAGTTGAAGCGGCTTCACTTATTGAAGGTGAATTACCCGGAGCAAAAGTTGTTTCAACTAAAAAGCTGGAAGACCTTGACGCTGTAGAATGGAAATTGAGTAATAACGCAACGGTAGTGTTTAAACATGCCGACTACGAAAAAGATCAGGTTTTGTTAAGTGCTTATAGTCCTGGTGGAAGCTCATTGCTGGATACCGACGATCTCCAGGCTGCTGGTATGCTTCCGCAGTTTATCGGATCGTTTGGTGTTGGCGATTTTGATGCCATTGCCTTACGCAAAATATTAACCGGAAAAACAGCATCTGTAGCAACCAGTCTGGGAGGTCTAACCGAAGGATTTAATGGTAGCAGTACACCAAAAGATTTTGAAACGATGATGCAGTTGCTTTACCTGCAATTCAATAATCCGCGTTTTGACGAAGAAGCCTACGAAGCACTAAAAAGCCGTTACGTTGCCTACCTGCAAAACATGGCTAATAATCCACAAAAGATTATGAGCGATTCGCTGAGTTTGATTGCAACTGATTATAACAAGCGAACAAAACTCATGTCGGCAAAAATGTTCGATGAGATCACTTTTGCACAAATGGAAGCACTGTACCAGGATCGTTTTAAAGACGCCGGTGACTTTACTTTCTTCATCGTTGGTAATATCGACGAAGAGGTAGCAAAGGAAATGGCCGAAAAATACATCGGGTCATTAAAGGATCTTCCGGGCGAAGAAGAATGGGTTGACCACAAAGTAAGAATGCCCGAAGGTACTACCGAAAAGAAAATTGAGGTGCCTTTACAAACAGAAAAAGGAACGGTTCAGATTCTTATCCGTAAAAAATTAGCTTATTCTCCGGTAAGCAATATTGAGCTGGATGTTTTAAAGGCCATCCTGCAATTGCGTTACACCGAAGAAGTGCGCGAAAAAGAAGGTGGAACTTATGGTGTTGGTGTTGGCTCATCATCAAATCAATATCCTTACGAGCGTAAAACGCTACAAATTAGTTTTGACACTGATCCAGAGAAAGCCGATCATCTAAAAACAATCATTTTCCGCGAAATCGACAAAATTATTGCCGATGGACCAACTCAGGAAGATCTGGACAAAGTTATTCTGAACCTGAAAAAAGATCGTGCACAAGCCAAAGAGCATAACAATTACTGGCTGAATGCGCTTTACAACAAATACTACCATGGATTTAATCCTGATGCAGAAGAAAACTTCGATGCAATATTGGATGGCTTAACAACAGCCCAAATTCAAAAATTTGCAAAAACATTTTACACCGATGCAGATATGGTAGATGTAGTATTCATACCGAAAAAAACAGAATAAATAAGTTATATCAACGATAAATGAAAGTCCATGATTTTTGAAATCATGGACTTTTTTATTGAAAATCATACAATCAAAATATCCCCATCCTCTTTTCTTTCCCTGCATACAAAAAAGGACGACAGCCTGATATTTCAAAAATAATCCAATCAGAATTTCTGATTCCCCCTAACTTTTTGAAGCCAATCGTCTCCTGCTGCGAAGGGAGAGACAAAAAGAGGTTAGTTAAATCTTTAAGTAAAAAATTGCCAAATACATTTTCGAAAAGTTTAAAGCAAAAAACTTTTCCGAGGCTTAAACTTTTGTTTAAACGCCTCCGGGCTTCCGTTGGAGCCTTAAACTTTTGTTTATTCACTTCCGGGCTTCCTTTTAGCCTTTAAACTTTTATTTAAACGCTGTCGGGTCAACCTTTCACGCCTTAAACTTTTGTTTAAACGCAGGCGGGAAATATTTTGGCGCTTAAACTCTTGTTTAAACCTCCGACGTTAAAATAAAAAGGCCGGAAACTTTCGTTCCCGGCCTTAGTGCAGTTTTTACTTTTAACTATCTGAATAGCGACCGATTTTACTCAATCACAAACTCAAATTCTTCATCGGTTGGAGGCGTACACATTTCATCGTTACAGCTCATCCATTGGATATAACCGGCAACTTTAGCAGGCTTTTTAGTTACCCACACTTTGTGTGAAAAAACCGCCTTGTCTTTAAAATAAGTTACCTCCATATCAAAAATTTTGTCGTGCATGGTATGCGAAGGTGTCACTTCAACAGCCTTTCCAAAATCCTTGCAGTTCTCCAGTGTCTCGAAATTAAACGAAGTTTTAACCGGACCTCCATCTTCCATGTTTAAACCATAAAGTTTAAAGCCCATGTCAATATTTGCCGTAGCAACAATCTCATACTGATTATCACTTTTTAAAGGTTTAATTTCTACGTCCCATTTTACAGGCACTATCATTTGCGCCTGAGCAAAGGCTGCAACGGCAATAAATCCCAGTGCGAAAATTAGCTTCTTCATTTGTTTTATTTTTTAAATTCTGTTAATCCTTCGTTTAGCCACTCGATAAAATCTTCCGGGTCCGGATCATAACTGTATCCCTCTCCTATCTGATTTTCGTTTTCGTCTAATACAACGTAATACGGCTGTGTATTTCTGTTAAATCTCGATATCTGGAAATCCGTCCACTTATTCCCTACAGATCTCACTTTTCTTCCGGTTGTTTCCGAAATATACTGTTCGGCCTCCGGCAATTTTGTTTTTAAATCAACATACAGCGAAACCACCACATAATCCTCAAGGAACATGTTTTTCACTTCCTGTTTTACCCAAACGTTGTCCTCCATTTTGCGGCAGTTGGTACAACCTTTACCGGTAAAATCGATCAACAATGGTTTACCTGTTTCGCGAGCATATGCCAACGCTTTATCATAATCGTCGAATAAGGGAATTCCGTGCGGGCCAATATGCATATCGTGAGTTACTACAGCCGAAGAGTTTCCGCTGTTACCAGCGCCGCCAACCTGAGTTCTTCCCACACCCAGAGGCGATTCAGCATAGTCAACCGGCGGCGGGAAACCACTAATCATTTTTACCGGTGCTCCCCACAATCCAGGAATCATATAAATTACAAAAGCAAATACCATGGTTCCTAAAACAAAACGCGATACCGGCAAATGTGCTGTTGGCGAATCGTGCGGTAGTTTTATTTTTCCCCACAGGTACAACGCCAGTCCTAAGAAAATGGCAATCCAAATGGCAATGTAAACTTCACGCTCCAAAATATGCAGATCAAGAACCATATCGGCAATCGATAAGAATTTAAAGGCAAAAGCGAACTCAAGGAAACCTAAAACGACTTTCACTGAGTTTAACCAACCACCTGATTTTGGCAATGAGTTTAACCAGCCAGGGAAAGCTGCAAACAAGGCAAAAGGAATAGCCAGTGCCAGCGAGAATCCTAGCATACCAATTACCGGTGCCAAACCACCGCTACGTGCAGCCTCTACAATTAAAGCACCTACAATCGGTCCGGTACACGAGAATGAAACCAGTGCCAAAGCAAAGGCCATAAAGAATATTCCCAGCAAACCACCTTTATCAGCTTTTTTATCAACTGCATTTACCCAACTGCTGGGCAATACAATTTCGAAAGCTCCCATAAACGAGAAGGCAAAAACAAAAAGCAATAAGGCAAAAAACAGGTTAAACCACGGGTTGGTAGAAAGACTATTTAAACTCTCCGCACCAAACAAGGCGGTTACCACGGTACCGAGAATTACATAAATAATCATAATTGATATCCCGTACCAAATCCCGTTTCGGATTCCTTTGGCTTTGGTTTTACTTTGTTTGGTAAAAAAGCTTACCGTCATTGGTATCATCGGGAAAACGCAGGGCGTTAGCAAGGCTGCCAAGCCGCCTAAAAATGCCAGTAAGAAAATACTCCAGTAATTTCGGTTACTGCTATCATTCGTTGTTGCGGTAGCTGCAGATTGTTGCTCTCCCCCGGTTAATTCGAATGAAAACTCAGCTTCCATCGGTGGAGTGCAGGTTTCGTCGTTACAACTCATAAACTCAACATACCCGCCAACTGTTCCGGTTCCTGATACTTTTACTTTTTGCGTAAAGCTTACCTTTTCTTCAAACCAACGCAAATCCATTTGAAATGATTGATCGAACTCTTCAGTAACGACCTCACTCGGAGTAGGTTCTCCTACTAACTCCGCATTTTCAACATTTTCAAAATAAAAGCTGGTTTTAATCGGACCACCCTCCGGCAAATCGGTTGAATACATGTGCCAACCTTCTTCTATGGTAGCTGTGAAAACCAACTCAAACTCATTGTCTGAGATTTTGTTTTGAGAAAAACTCCATTTTACCGGCTCAACAATTTGAGAAAAGCCCAGTAAAGCAGTTGTAAGTAAAAAAACCGTAAGCAGTATGCGTTTCATTCTTTTGTTGTTTTATAATAAACTTTGATTTACTTTCTAAATTGTATTATACGCTCGAATCGCTTATCGCGACTAAACCGTTTTTAAGAATAGCACAAATTTATGATTGAAAACGACAATAGAACCTAATCTGTTTAACAAAAGAAGTATAGACTGGGTTTGAAATAGGGTCTAGACCCCCTAATTCGGATCTGTTACAGCGTTATAAAAGTCGACAGCCTCTTTACGCGTTGACACGCCCAATTGCCTGTATATATTATTAATATGCGTTTTTACGGTGCTTAATTCCACAAAAAGTTCCTGTGCAATTTCTTTGTTTGTCTTTCCGACGGCTAAAAGGCTCAGAATCTCCTGCTGTTTTAAGGTCAAGCCTTCATAAAGCGGTTTCAAATTGTTTGCCGGATCACTTTCAAGACTTCGCATTTTCTTTAATTGCTGAAACAAACCAATCAAAATGACAAGTAAAACCAGAATAATTACCGCTTCAACAATCATTAACCAGTCTTTCCATTTTGGTTGCACTCCGGGCATTTCGCAAACGAATTCACGAAAACCTACTAATTCATCTAACAATGCAGAATAGGCTTCGGTATATGGTGTTACAGGAAGTTCATCCTCAAGGCGTTTTTGAAAATTGAAGTAAAAGTCGCTGTTTCGCAAAAAATCAGTCTCCTTATCTTCGATGTGGTACAAAGCGTAAAGGCCAACGTACGGATTAGAAGCATCAGTAACTACCGAATGAATAAAGGTTTCCAGCTCCTGCGACAGAAAAGTACTTTGAGCTTTTGGTAACACGCCACTCAGTTCGCGGCTTTTCTCCTCGAATTTTTTATCAAAATCAAATATTGCTTTTGTATCGGCGCTCCCATTTAATTCAGTCACCTCCAGAGAATTACTACGAGTTGTTGCACTCAACACAATTTCTGACTGCCGGTTTAGCAGCAAATGAAAATAGTTTTTGTTTTGGGTAGCACTAAACTCTACCGAGGCATTATTACCCTGCACCAGATACAAGCGATAAAAACGTTCGTCATCGGGTACAGACTGAGTGTTGATCTCGAAGCTACCATCAGGATTTATAAATGTTTCGGCAATAATAAAATCGGGCGAGGCCACAAAGATATCGTTGGGTGAATTTAGCAAAGCCAGAAAAACCTTTGGCTGCCACTGTTCCGATAAATCAATCGTTCCTTTTATTTCCAGCGCACTGGAGGAACTTGCAATAAAAAAAGAAAGAATGATATAGACCAGTTTTTTCAATGCCATTAGAATATTTTTGCTTACTGCGAAAATAAAAAAAGCCGCTCAATAATGAACGGCTTTCTTTTATAAAATAATTTCTTCTTCATTCTCATCAAAAAAATGATATTCCAGATAGGAATATGAATTTACAGCTTCAACACTTACCCATTTCAGGTACTTGAAAAACCACTTATTTTGCGGGCTTTTCCAACCTTTTGTAAGATAAGCAGCTGTATAAGGATGAACTTTCAGATTTAGTTTCTTCTTGTTCAATTCCTTTAGCGCATAGTTTACTTTACCTTCGATATCGTCGGCAAATAATACAGTAGGCACAACTTTCCCACTTCCTTTACAAGTTGGACAGCTCTCTGCTGTCTCAACCTTTTCTTCCGGACGAACTCTTTGCCTTGTAATTTGCATCAGGCAAAACTTACTTAGTGGAAGAATGTTGTGCTTGGTCCGGTCGTCGGCCATAATCTCCTTCATGTGATCATTCACTTTCTGGCGATTAGCCGCGACATGCATGTCGATGAAATCAATTACAATGATTCCTCCCATGTCTCGCAACCGTAATTGTCTTGCTATCTCGTCGCAGGCAGCCAGGTTTACTTCCAGAGCATTTTTCTCCTGGTCGTTTCCGGCCCTTGCGCGATTCCCGCTGTTTACATCAATTACATGAAACGCTTCGGTATGTTCTACGATTAAATAGGCACCATCTTTAAATGATACGGTTTTTCCGAACGAGGCTTTAATTTGTTTATCAATGCCGTAATGTTCGAAAATTGGCTGACGTCCTTTGTAGTGTTTTACTATCTTTTTCTTGTCGGCCTGAATGCTACCTATGTAATCGGCAATTTCTGACGCTACCGATTGGTCGTTTACAATAATGCTGTTGAAGTCGGGATGATAAATATCGCGCAGCAGAGCTGTTGTTCGGTCAATCTCGCCAATTATCAGCGATGGTGCCTGTGCCCTGCGAAGCTTTTGAAAGGTGGTTTCCCACTTTTCTACCAAACGTCGAAGCTCTTTGTCGAGTTCTGCTACTTTTTTTCCTTCTGCTACAGTGCGGATTATTACTCCGTATTTACGTGGTTTAATACTCTGAATCAGTTTTTTCAACCTGTTTTTCTCCTCGGTTGACCTGATTTTTTGCGACACTGATATTTTGTCGCTAAATGGCATTAAAACTAAATTCCTCCCCGCAATGGAGATTTCGGATGTTAACCGCGGGCCTTTTGTATTAATTGGTTCTTTTGCTACCTGAACCAAAATTTTCTGACCAACTTTTAGCAGCTCGTTTACTTTACCTTCTTTATTAATGTCGGGTTCGGAGTGAATCCGTGAGATAGAAGAAATTTTGTTTTTTCGTGATGAGGCAATTCGCAGGAATTTATTTAGCGTGGCGAATTGTGGCCCCATGTCGAGGTAATGTAAAAAAGCATCTTTACTGTAGCCTACATCGATAAAAGCAGCATTCAAACTGGGCATAATTTTTTTCACTTTGCCGAGGTATATATCTCCGACAGCGAATTTTGCCCCGCTTCTCTCTCTTGATAATTCTGCAAGCTTCTTCTTTTCCTGTAAGGCAATAACAATTTCGGATGGAGTTACATCAATTATTAAATCGCTACTCACAACCTTTAATCATCTACTTCTTTTGGTTAATACTAATCGTTATAACAGACTAAACCTAAAGCATAGTAATGCTTTAGGTTTAATCATTAACTATAAGAAATTAATTTACTAAAATCTTATTTTTTCTTTTTGTGCCTGTTTTTACGCAATCTTTTTTTGCGCTTATGAGTGGCCATCTTGTGTCTCTTTCTTTTTTTACCGCTTGGCATAACTCTATTATTTTACTTGATTTTTAACTTCTGATACAAATGTTTTCGCTGGTTTAAACGAAGGAATATTGTGTGCAGGAATGATAATGGTTGTATTTTTAGAAATATTACGGGCAGTTTTCTCTGCTCTTTTCTTAACAACAAAACTACCAAAACCTCTTAAATAAACATTTTTGCCATCAACCAGTGAATCTTTTACTGTTTCCATAAAAGCTTCCACAGTTTTCTGAACAGTTACCTTTTCAATTCCTGTTTCTTTCGAAATTTCATTTACAATATCTGCCTTAGTCATCTCTTAAAATATTTAATTTTCAATATATTAATCGTTTTTAATCGAGGATGCAAAAATAAAAAATATTATAAAACCGGAAAGCATTTCAAATAAATTATTTTTGTTTTTCTGTAAGATTTTTAACTAGTTAGCGTAGAATGGACAATTTTCTGACGAACATTTACAAATGGTATAACATAAATAAGCGCGATTTACCATGGCGCAAAGACCGTAATCCGTATAAAATATGGCTCTCGGAAATCATACTTCAGCAAACGAGGGTTGAGCAAGGCAAAAACTACTTTTACCGCTTTGTGGAGAACTATCCTACGGTAAATGATCTGGCCTCAGCCCACGAAGACGAGGTGCTAAAACACTGGCAGGGATTAGGTTACTATTCGCGAGCCCGCAACCTGCATGCTTCGGCAAAAATTATTGCATCGCAATACAACGGAACTTTTCCCAACGACTATAAAAGCATTTTGGCACTAAAAGGAGTTGGTCCTTATACTGCTGCCGCCATTGCATCCATTGCATTCAACCTGCCCTACCCTGCGGTTGATGGTAATATATATAGGGTACTTTCGAGATATTATGGAATTGAGACTCCGATTGACTCGTCGGCCGGCAAAAAAGAGTTCAATGAACTGGCTAAAGAGTTAATTCGTGGGCAAGATCCGGGTATGCACAACCAGGCATTAATGGAATTTGGTGCTTTGCAATGTACTCCCAAATCGCCAAAATGCGAAAATTGTCCGCTTGTTGATTCCTGTTTTGCGTTTAAAAAAGGGCTTGTTAGTCAACTTCCGGTAAAAGAAAAAAAGACCAAACAGCGCCACCGCTACTTTTACTATTATTTATATGATATGGGCGATTCAATTTTGCTGGATAAAAGATCGGGCAACGATATCTGGCAGAACCTGTATCAATTACCGCTGATTGAGTGTGAAAAAGCACTTTCTGATTCGGAATTATTAAAAGCAGATCATCCGGTAAAAAAAGCGCAGGTTAATATTAAATATATAAGTGGGCAAAAAAAGCATATTTTAAGCCACCAGATTATTCACGCAAAATTGATATATCTTGAAGTTCAGAGCAATTTTAACAATCCATCGCCTCTAATTCGGGTAAATAAAAAAGATATTTCTAAATTTGCTGTATCCCGACTGGTTGAACAGTTTTTACATGAGGCCGGATTGGGACTACAATAAAAAAACCGGTTTATAATTGCAGCGTAGTAACAACCTGAAAATGTTAACCATATAAATTTTAGATTATGTCAGTAAATAAAGTAATCCTTATTGGAAACGTAGGAAAAGATCCTGAAGTACGTCACCTTGATTCGGGTGTTGCAGTAGCTAATTTCCCTTTGGCAACGTCAGAGAGCTATAACTCGAAAAGTGGAGAGCGTGTTACCACAACCGAATGGCACAATATTGTATTGTGGAGAGGATTAGCCGAAGTGGCTGAAAAATATGTTACCAAAGGCCGCCAATTGTATATAGAGGGACGAATAAGAACCCGCTCGTACGACGACAAAGACGGTAACAAACGCTATGTTACTGAGATTTATGGCGACCAGATGACAATGCTTGGCAACCGCGCTGACAATCAAGGTTCATCAGATCAAGGTGGTGCAATGCAAAATTCGGGTACTGCTTCTACTCCACAGGTTTCGCAACCCGACATTGAAGAACCGGAGGGAGACGAGGATCTTCCATTCTAACCAAAACCTTTAAATTTGGAAACAGAACCGCTTTTAAGTATGGCCGCTATCGGCTCCTGGCAAATTCAACTGCACCCTATCAGTCCCGGAATAATAGTTTCAATTATAATTGTACTGTTTTTACTTTTTACTTCGGCACTGATAAGTGGATCTGAGGTGGCTTACTTTTCGCTGTCGGCCAGCGACAAATACAAACTGAGACACAAAGGAAAAAACAATAAGCGCGTATTAAGCAACCTCGAAAGCCCGGAAAAGCTTCTGGCTACCATACTGGTAACAAACAACTTTGTAAACATTGGCATTGTAATACTAACGGCCTCTATTTCAAACAATTTAGTATCGTTTGTTAATGCACCAACTTTGCAGTTTATTTTCCAGGTTGTACTTATTACTTTTTTCCTGTTGCTTTTTGGCGAAATTTTTCCAAAAGTTTATGCAACACACTTTGCTTTACGCTTTGCACGCTTTATGGCATTGCCGCTGGAAACGCTGGAAAAGTTATTCCGCCCGGTTAATGCGATATTGATTCACTCAACCGGATTTGTAAACCGCCGTCTGCAAAAGCATGTAAAAAATATCTCGATGGACGAGATTTCACAGGCGCTTGAATTGACATCTGATCAGGAACTTTCGGACGAAAAAGATATACTCGAAGGAATTGTAAAATTCGGAAACAAAAGTGTGGAAGAAATTATGACTCCCCGCGTTGACGTAGTTTCCATAGATATAAAAGCAAACTTTGAACAGGTTCTGGAAGTCATAAACGATTCAGGTTACTCGCGAATTCCGGTTTACATCGATTCTTTTGACGAAATTAGTGGTCTGTTATACATTAAAGATATTCTTCAGCACAGCCATAAAAACAAAACGTTTAAATGGCAGACTTTAATTCGGCCACCATTTTACGTGCCCGACACCAAAAAGATCAGTTCGCTGTTGGAAGAATTTCAGAAGACCAAAGTACACATTGCCATTGTGGTTGATGAGTACGGGGGAACTTCAGGTATCGTTTCGCTGGAAGATATACTGGAAGAAATTGTTGGCGATATTACCGATGAGTTTGATGATGAAGAAAGTTTTTTTACCCAGCTTTCGGAAAATGTTTATTTATTCGATGCCAAGGTTTTATTGGGAGATTTTTACCGGGTAGTAAATTGCGACGATACTATTTTTGATGAAGTAAAAGGTGACGCGGATACGCTTGCCGGCCTTATTCTTGAAATAAAAGGTGAAATACCTTCGTCAAAAGAAGAAGTAAAATGCAAAACGTTCACATTTACCATTGAAGAGGTTGATAACCGCCGGATTAAACAAATAAAAGTAGTAGTCAATAAGTAAATGTGACTAAATTTTCGGGAAGATGAGATTCGCATATTCATTATTTTTATTGCTATTTTTAGTGGGGTGTAAAGAAGATTACACCCCAAAACCACGAGGCTACTATCGCATTGATTTCCCTGAAAAAAGTTACACTGATCTGAACCGTACATTTCCATATGATTTTGAAATACCGGAATACGCAAAGATTGAAAAAGACACCAGAAACCGCGACGAACCTTATTGGATAAATGTTGCAGTGCCCAAAAATAAAGTGGAAATACACATTTCGTATTACGATCTGAACAGCCAAAAAGACAACTATAAACTTTTAGCTGAATTAATGGAAGAAGCACGCACACTGGCCTACAAACACTCGATAAAAGCCGACGCAATTGAAGAACGTTTATTTATGAATCCTACCCGAAAAGTATACGGAACCATTTATGCCATTGAAGGAAATGCCGCCTCGCCCATGCAGTTTTTTTTAACCGACAGTACCCGGCATTTTTTACGCGGCGCGTTCTACATTCGCGAAGTTCCAGACATTGATTCCTTGAGGCCGGTAATCAACTTTATCGAACCCGATGTAATTCATATGATTGAAACCACAAGCTGGAAATAATGCCGTTGATTGAAAAAATAGAAAATCAAGACAACACAATCGGTGTATGGGAGTTAAAAGAATCAGCAGAAGATTTATTAAAAATATGCGAGTTAAATTCCACCGATTCAGCTCATTTTGCAACTTTTAAAGCCGAAAAGCGCAGGAAAGAATTTTTGGCCAGTCGCTTGTTGCTTCAACAACTGTTACCCGAATGTCCAGAAATTGTTTATCTGGATAAATTTGGCAAACCATCACTAAAGGATTCCGGTTTAAACATCAGCATAACGCACTCTGCTGATTTAGCAGCAATTATTTTATCCGAAAAAAATATTGGAATCGACATTGAGCAATTGCATCGGAATATTGATAAAGTAGTTACCCGTTTTGCCAGTCCTTCCGAAATTAAATTTATTGAACAAAGTAGCGATCCGCAATTGGTAAAAATATTACTTTGGTCGGCTAAAGAAGCTATTTTTAAATGTTGTGGAGTTCAGGGCGTTCAGTTTAACCGGCAAATTGCAATTACACCGTTCGATTATAATAAGTATTCCTGCTTCTCCGGTGCTTTACGGCATCCGGAAAAGAAAGTAGATTACGATTTATTTTTTCGCATTATCAAGAACAATATTCTGGTTTATTGCGTTCAACACTAAAAATTAACCATGAAGAAAGTAGAAAATCAAATTCTCATCATATTCGGGGCATCGGGCGACCTCACCAAACGTAAATTAATACCCGCACTTTTCGAACTTTACAAACAAAAGCTGTTACCCAAGAAGTTTGCAGTGCTTGGTGCTTCACGCTCATCACTTTCGGATGACGAATTCAGAAGCCGGGCTGATGAATTTATTCCCAATGATGAAAAACGGGAGGAATTTAAAAAACTATTGTTTTATCAACCAGTTCAGAATAACGAAGCCGATGATTTTATTCCACTAAAAGAGCGGTTGGATGAGCTTTCCGGCTCACTGGAAATTGAGCAGAATTATGTGTTTTATTTATCTACTCCTCCGTCGTTGTACCCGGTAATTCCGAAAATGCTTTGCCAGAATGGTCTTTCAAAATCAGAGAATAATTTCAGGCGGCTAATCGTTGAAAAACCTTTTGGAACAGATTTAAAATCGGCGAAAGAATTAAATAAACAGCTACTGAACTATTTCGAAGAGGAACAAATTTACCGTATCGATCATTATCTGGGGAAAGAAACCGTACAAAACATGTTGGTAACGCGCTTTTCGAACGGAATTTTTGAGCCACTTTGGAACCGACGCTATATTGAGCGGGTGGAAATTACATCGGCAGAAAGCCTGGGAGTTGAAAGCCGTGGCGGTTATTACGACAGCTCGGGAGCTATGCGCGATATGCTGCAAAATCATTTGTTGCAGGTAGCGGGATTTGTGGCTATGGAACCTCCCGTTGTGGTGGAAGCCGACGCCATAAGAAATGAAACGCTAAAAGTATTTCAATCGCTACGACCGATTAAAGAAAATGAAGTATCGCGTTACGTTATTCGCGGCCAATATACCGCCTCAACAGTTGGAGGCAAAAAAGTAGCAGGTTACCGCGAAGAGCCTGGTGTGGACAAGTTTTCGCGTACCGAAACTTTTGTTGCTCTTAAATTTTTTATCGACAATTGGCGCTGGGCAGACGTACCATTTTACATTCGCACAGGGAAAAAACTTCCTACACGCGTAACTGAAATTGTTATCCATTTCAGAAAGGTACCTCATCATTTGTTTGGCAATGCCACTACCGACAGTAATAATCAGCTTATCATCCGAATTCAGCCCGACGAAGGAATTCTGCTGAAATTTGGCATGAAAACACCGGGAGCCGGGTTTAAGGTTCAAACCGTAAACATGGATTTCCATTACTCGGATCTGGCCGACAAAAAGGTTCCGGCAGCCTACGAACGCCTTCTGCTGGATTGTATGCAGGGAGATGCGACACTGTATTCGCGAGGCGATGCTGTAGAAGCTGCCTGGGAATTTGTACAGCCCATAATTAACGCATGGGAAACCAATCCTGAAATTCCAATTTATGGCTACCCGGCCGGAAGTTGGGGGCCGGAAGATTCCGACAAACTGATCATTAATGGTGATTGGCGCTATCCTTGTAAAAATTTACACAACGACGGCCTGTATTGTGAACTTTAATCTGCATATTGCATTATAAACTAATAGTAACAATCGATCTGACATGGAAACCTTTACAGAAGTAAAAATTTATTCGAAGCCGAAAGATGTTTACAAAGCTATTGCGAAAGCAATCATAAAAATGGTGCAAAATTCGAATCAGGAAGTGTTCGATATTGCACTGTCGGGCGGAAATTCTCCAAAAGGACTTTTTAAAAAGATCAGTAAAAAATACGCCGACCGAATTCCCTGGGAACGCATCCATTTGTGGTGGGGCGACGAACGCTGTGTTCCTCCAACCGACGAGCAAAGCAACTACAAAATGACAGTTGACTACCTGCTTTCAAATATTTCTATCCCTGAAGAAAATATCCACCGTATAAAAGGCGAGGAAGATCCGGCGCAGGAAGCACTGCGCTATTCGAAAAACATGGAAAAAAGTTTAAATTTGCGGGGGAAAGATCCTGTTTTCGATTTGATCATTCTGGGCCTTGGCGACGATGGCCATACTGCCTCTATTTTCCCTGACCAGTTGGAATTGTTTGAAGACGAACAAAGCTGTGCAGTTGCCGTTCATCCGCTTACAGGACAGAAACGTATTACCATTACCGGAAATGTGCTGAATAACGCCAGCCAGATATTTTTTCTGGTTACAGGATCGAATAAAGCCTTGCGGGTTGCAGAAATTATGAACGATAATGATGCCGCACAATTGTTACCGGCTTACTACATTTCGCCAAACAACGGTACATTAACCTGGTTTTTAGATGACGAGGCAGCTGCTCAAATTCAGTAAAAACTGAACACAGAAGACTCTGATCTTGCAGATTTTTCAATCGTTCCTCCTTCAAAATAACAGCTAACGGGTTGGGCTTAATCCTAAAATCCCTTCTCCAAAACGAATGGTTTCAGCAATTACATCTTCCACGCTACCGGAAGTAAGGTCGCATGCTATAACGTGATCTCCGGCTTCTGGAAAGGCTTTTTTCACTTTCTGATTGGGTAAGGTTCCCAATTCATCAAACATATCAAGCATGGCATCAACACTTACAGTTTGATCCTGATGTTCATCATCCTGGTAGTAGTAGCCCAGAAATACCGGTACTGTTACACGGCTAAATGTTTCTTTTGTCATGGTGGCATCCAGCAATTGTTGCAAATAAACCAGCGCCTCTACCCTATATTTACAGTTCCAGTATTTGCAATCTTCCGACTCCGGATCATCGTCAGAAATACGGTATTTTCCTCCCATTACTTTTCGTCCGATCTGCAATCCCCAGGGTTTCGATAATAGCACCATTGAGCTGTTTCTAACTTTTATATTTGGCGAGTACATAATTAAGCCATCCACATACTCAGGGAAATCTGCGGCTAATTTTAATCCCAGCGTTCCTCCTGTTGAAGTACTCATTATAATTACTTTTCGTCCCAGGCTACGGGCAACCATTAATGCTTCTTTTGCCGATGCATATAGTTTATCAGGAGTCATGTCAATCAACGGATCTTCGGTAACCAATCCATGATCGTGCAAACGTGGAATGTATAAATTGTAACCAAAATATTGCGCAAAACGCTCGTGTGCTGGATGTCCCTCAAACCACGATGCGGAGAATCCGTGGAGGTACAACACACAATAATCGGTGCGCTCTTTTAACGAATCGTTTGCCCAAATAATGCGGCTTTCGTTATCGGGTTTTATCGCAAAAGCGGCTTCTTTTCGTTGCACAAAAGTCTCGATGTTTGAAATACTTGCCGATAGCGATGGCAGGTCTTTATTTAACTCAGGTTTTGGCGGTTTTGGCCCAAGAAGATAACCAATTATCGCCAAAAGAATTCCTATCAGTAAAAAGCGTTTTATTCGTTTCATGATAAAATCTGAAATCAGAAGACCGGACTGGAAAGTTTTTCCAATTAATCTGTGTTGTTATTAATTCATTGGAAAGATACGAGAGTAAAAGCAAATAATGTAATTCAGGTTATAATTTTTCTCCAACTTTTATCAAAATTCGATCACCAACTGAACCCCCATTTCTCCTTCCTGTTCGTGCAAGAAATTGGAGAGCGTAAGCCCCAACAATCGAATTCCTTTGGAAAATCCACCTTCCGATTTCATCAGTTTCAGACTTTCGGTAATAAACCGCTCTTTGGTATTAATGTAAGGCTCAATTGTTTTACCTCGGGTATGCTGCTCAAAATCGGCATATTTAAATTTTAAGGTTACCGTTTTAGCTTTTACATCTGACCGACTGGCCCGCTCCCAAACTTTCTCTGCAATTATCAATAATTCTTTTTTCAGGTCATCCTCTAAAAACAAATCGTTCAGAAAGGTATTTTCTGCGCCAACCGATTTTCTTTCGCGCGATGGTTGCACCTCCCGGTTGTCGATACCCCGGCAAATATCGTAATAGTAATTACCCGCTTTTCCAAACATCCGGGTAAGTTCGAGTCTGTCAATCAGTTTCAGATCGCGGCCATACCATACACCAATATCATTTAACTTTTTAGCGGTTACTTTTCCAATTCCAAAAAATCTTCTGATTTCCAGCTGGTCGATAAAATCCTGCGCCTTATCGGGAATTACTACAAACATACCATTGGGTTTATTGACATCGGATGCCACCTTAGCCAGAAATTTATTGTATGAAACTCCTGCCGATGCGGTTAATCCCGTTTCCTCAAAAATGCGTTGACGAACCTCTTTTGCAATCAATGTTGCAGAAGGCAAACCCTTTTTAGCGTAAGTAACATCGAGGTAAGCCTCATCGAGCGAAAGCGGTTCAACCAAATCAGTATACTCCAGAAATATACTTCGAATTTGCGCCGAAATCTCTTTATACCGCTCAAAACGATGTTTTACAAAAATCAGGTCGGGACATTTTCGTTTAGCCACCTTCGACGACATAGCCGATCGCACCCCATACTTTCGGGCTTCGTAACTGGCCGCTGCAACAACTCCCCTGTCGCTGGTTCCACCAACAGCAATGGGCTTTCCACGCAGCTCAGGGTAATCCAATTGTTCTACCGACGCAAAAAATGCATCCATATCAACATGTATTATCTTACGGTTCTTTGCTGCTGGCATATTGTCTTTCCTGATACGATGCGAAATTAACTAAGTCGCGGGATTTTTTGAATCTATAATTATCTAATCGTTCTTCCACAAAATAGCGGCTCTAATTATTTCTTAATATATTAGCAAAAATTTTTGATTGGGAAGGGATGGAAACAAGAGATATTCTAATTAAAATTCGCAAAATCGTGCGCTCGGTAGATATCGAGTCAAAGAAAATTCAAAAAGAACACGGCGTAAGTATTCCGCAGGTTCTTTGTTTAAACTTTCTGCGCGAATCAAATAATTATCAAACAACGCAGGGAGAGCTCCGGAAATTTCTAAGCCTGAATCCGAGTACAGTTAGCGGTATTATTAACCGACTTGAGAAGAAAGGCTACCTTGCCCGTCTTCCCAAAACGGGTGATAAACGTGTTGTGAATATTGCCCTTACCTCATCGGGCGATCAACTACTGAGCGCAATGCCATCGTTGTTGCATGAACAATTATCGGAAAAACTCCTGCAGCTTAGCGATAACGAGTTGGAAGTTGTTGAAGCCGGCCTGAATACGCTGGTTAAAATACTTGACATTGAAAAAGTTGAGGCTTCGCCGTTAATCACGCTCGATTCGGATCTGGGCGAATAAAAATTGAAATTCCCCGCAGCAAAGCTAACGAGGAATCCAATTTTGTTATGTATTTTTTTTATTGTCTTATTCGCTCATCCCGAAACAAAGCCACCGGAGATGTGCTCGCCTGAATTCAAATCGTTATTGTCATGCAATCTGTTTTTAGTGAATTGCATCGAGAATTTGTTCGTCCTCGGTAGTTTCTCCTTTCGCGAAGTTTATAGCCGTTTCGATTAAAGCCAAATGCGAATACGCCTGGGGGAAATTCCCGAGCAAACGTTTGGTTTTAAAATCGATATCCTCGCTAAAAAGCCCCACATGGTTGCTATATGACAACAATTGATCGAATAATTTTTTAGCTCTTTTTCGTTGCCCAATGGCATATAACGAATTGATGAGCCAAAAAGTACAAATAGTAAACGACGAACTTGGCAAACCAAAATCATCCTCGTTTTTATACCGGTACATTAATCCATCTTCGCAAAGCTCTTTTTCGGTGGCCAAAACAGTTTTTACAAAACGTTCGTCTTTTCCATCAATAAAACCGTACGATTGCATCAGCAGCGTGGCAGCGTCAAGATCTTTCGATCCGTAAGCCTGTGTAAATGCACCAACTTCTTCGTTCCAGGCATTTGTAAAAATATCCTCTCTAATAGTGTCGGCAAGAGGTTGCCATTCCTCCACATATCTTTCTTTGTGAATAAACCGGGCAATTTTAACAGCCCTGTCAATTGCTACCCAACAAAGCACCTTCGAGAAGGTAAAGTGCCGGTCGTCGGTCCGAATCTCCCAAATTCCCTTATCCGGTTTTGTCCAGTTGTTGGCTACCGTTTTTACGATACTACGCACAATTGTCCACAATGACTCACTGTCTTCAAGCGAAATCTTAAACTCGGTAAACTGCTGAAAAATCACATCCATCAGAATTCCGTAAATGTCATTCTGTTTTTGCACATAGGCCGCATTTCCTATTCGAACCGGATACGAATCCTTGTAACCACTTAAATGTTCCAGCGTTTCTTCTTTAAGCACTTTCTCGCGATTTATTCCGTACATGATCTGAATCTTTTCATCCTTATCGGGAATAATATCAATAATGAACTTCATAAAACGTTTAACGGTATTTAGGTGCCCCAGACTCGACATTACCTTTATTACCATCGACGCATCGCGGATCCAGCAAAAACGATAATCCCAGTTTCGCTCTTCGCCAATTGTTTCGGGCAACGAAGTGGTGGCAGCCGCCAATACGGCTCCCGATTTATCGTAGCTCAACAGCTTCAGAACAAGGGCACTTCTAACAATTTCGTTGTTGTATTTTTTAAACGATGTTAGCTTGTTGGCCCATTCCAGCCAATACACTTTTGTTTTCTGAAGTTTCAGGTATTGCCGTTCCAATGTTTGATTCAGCAATTTCTGATCGTAAGAAATAAGGATAAACGCATTATCGGTTAAGGTAATTTCGTTTTCCTGCAAAATATCGTCTTTATCAAGATCGGTATACAAATATAACGAGTCGTAATCTCCTTCGGTGGTGTAACACTTAATATACTCCTCCTCAGCTATCGTTTTGGTATTAAAACGGGCATATTCCACTTTTGGATTGTACCTAACCCTAAATTTAGGTTTTCCCCATTTGTACTTTATAAACCGAATAATATCAGGCGGAGTAAAATACCCAAACTCGTTTGTAATAAAGCGAGGCATAAAATCAACGACCTCAAAACACGAATCTTCATTCTGAAAAAATGTAGAAACAATATTTGTTGTTCTTATGTATGTTTGTTTAATCTCATAGCTGTCGTCTACCAGAAACTCTAAACTTCCACCTTTCTTTTCGTCGAGTATTTTTGCAAACACCGACGACGAATTAAAATCAGGCAAACAACACCAGTCAATCGATCCTTTTTCGGAAATTAATGCAGCACTTTTGCAATTTCCAATTATCGAGTAGTTCAAATTATCCATGGCCGCAACCTAGCGATTTTTGAATTAGTATTAATAGAAAGCCTTTACAGGATGCTATTTTTAACTATGATTTTACAAGGTCATTCAAAAAACCTCGTACCTCCTTATAGTTGCTTACGAAATACTTTGCGGCCGAGTTTTCGGTACCTACTTTAATGGTATGTGCCTCTTCGGGTAACTCTTTGAACAAGAACTCATCAGTCCAGTCGTCGCCCATTGCCAACACAAAATCAGCAGGATTAGCATGCAAAAAATCGGTTGCAGCAGTTCCCTTATTAATTCCCGAAACTTTTATCTCAACAACCTTTTTCCCTTCCAAAATTTCCAGATCCTGGTTAAATATCAGATTTGAAATATCATGTACCAATTCGAGCGCACGTAGCACCCCTAATTCGATATCGGCTTTGCGATAATGCCAAACCAGCGAATAGGTTTTCTCTTCGATTAAACTTCCGGGAGTACGATCGACATACGATTCGAGCACCGGCAAAATACTCTCTTTCCACTCGGTATGAACAGGTTTACGTTCTACCCAACCTTTACCTTTTTCTTTTAACCAGGCTCCATGTTCGGCAATTAGGTTGTATTTTCTTTTACCAAACCAGCGATCGAAAGTCTCTCTGTCGCGCCCGCTTACCAATGTCAGCGTAGTATCCTTTTCGGCTGCCAGTTTATCGAGCAACTCATACAACTCCTCATCGGGTTTAGCCGCTTGTGGATTTGCAAAGAAACGTTGCAGAGTTCCATCGTAATCCAGGAACAAAACTTTCGACTTCTTATCGTTGTAATCCGAGAAGATCTTATTCTTTATTCGGGCTGTAATTTTTCGTGCATGATGCTCCGATTGTTTTTCAATAGTTTTATTCAGAGCTTTCATAAATTCCGAAGCCCACTTATGAATATCGTAACGTTTTATACGCTGTTGCATGGCCGTTATGGCTTTCTCCATTTCTTTGTCGGGCTTTGTAAGCGCCCTGTAAATAGCATCGGCCGTATCGGGAATATTATTTGGGTTTACCGAAATAGCTTCTCCAAGCTCTTTCGATGCACCTGCCATTTCACTCAGAATAAGCACACCTTTTTTGTTGACTTTTGACGCAATATACTCTTTGGCAACCAGGTTCATTCCGTCTCTTAGCGGTGTAAGTAAAGCCACGTCAGCCGAGCTATATAATTCAATCAGGTTCTCGAACGGAACCGAACGATAGAAATAAATTACCGGGTTCCAGTTCAGCGTTCCAAATTCACCGTTAATATTCCCCACCAACACATCAATTTCGTTTTTCAGATTTTGATATTGCTCCACATCGGTACGCGATGGAACCGTAAGCATGATTAGTGAAACTTTTTCGCTATACTCCGGGTGTTTCACCAAAAATTCGCGGAAAGCATTTAAACGCTGCGGAATACCTTTGGTATAATCCAACCGATCGATTGACAGAATTAATTTGCGGTTTGGCATACTTAATAAGAACCGGTCAATGTCCTGGTGTTCTTTCGATCGATCCTGAATAGGTTTGCTTTGTATCGCCAAAGCGTGCGATTCAAACTTCTCATAATCGATACCCATCGGAAATACGTCGATCATTACCTGGCGGTTTTCCAGTTTTATCTGGTTAAAATCAACATCGTGTCCTAACAGGCGCTTCACCGAACTAATAAAGTGTCGGGCATAATCGTAGGTATGAAAACCAATCAGATCGGCTCCCAGCAAACCATTCACTATTTGCTCGCGCCACGGAAGTATACGTATTAATTCGTACGAAGGAAATGGTATGTGCAAAAAGAATCCGATGGTAAGATCGGGGCGTCTTTCCCGAAGTATGTTGGGCAAAAGCAACAATTGATAATCGTGTACCCAAACCACATCGCCTTCTTCTGCATTTTTAATAATGGCGTCGGCAAACATTTCGTTTACTTTGCAGTACGACTCCCAATACGATTCGTTGAACTCGGTAAACTCAGCAAAATAGTGAAACAATGGCCAAAGTGTTGCATTACTAAACCCATCGTAGTAATTAGTAATTAATTCTTCATTTAAAAATACAGGCAGGCATTGTTCGGTTTCCAGCAAACCGATAACTTCCTTTTCTTCTTTTTTTGTTTCGGGCATAAGACCCGGCCAGCCTATCCAAACGCTGTTACTGTCTTTGTGATATGATTTTAAACCTGTGGCTAAACCACCTGCACTGGAAGTTATAGTCATTCCGTCTGCGCTTCTGTTTATCATCACAGGCAACCTGTTTGAGGCAATTATTAATCTACTCATATTATATTATTTCTATAGAAATTATTTCTGGTTTACAAATATATTATTATCTGAATAAAGTTCTGTCTAACCTATGTAAATTCATTATTAACAATGAATCTGTTCGCTGTTTGAATTTGCATACTGACTTTTTTTTGTATTTTTGTTCGCATAGAAACTATTTACAAAAAAAATGAATATAACTCTAAATTAAAAGCAACATTCGAAATCAATTTCTTTTATAAAAAAGATTAAACAGATATTGTTTAAAATTCAGTGTTATTTTTTAGAAGAAAATACTCAACTTTACATATTCTTATTTAATAGATTAATATAAAATCTAATCTCAAATAATTCAATACAAGATCGAAATGAAACATAAAAAAAGCGAAACTATATCTCGATTTGTTAACGAAATGTATATTCTACTAATTGGAATTGGATTAGGAAATATGATTTTTCGAAATACTAAAAGGTTCAATTTTTCAGAAATTGATGGCTTCGTTGATGTTCTCCTGGGCTTATTTGTTATTTATGTGGCCATTAGATATTGGTTGGATTGGATTGAATATATTCAAGAAGAAGTAAAAACTACAAAACGAGAATTTATCCTTGACTTCCTTATTCTTATTAATATCTTATTACTTTTTTCTTTTTTCTATAAAATAAATACTCTAATCCTATTAATGCTTTCTGTTTCAACTTTTGATTTAATTTGGACCCTAAACTACATATTTGAAAATAGAAACGAAAATAATCTAAAGTTCGTGAATATGCGGAACTGGATTATTGAGAAGTTGATAAACATCATTATTTGGGGGTGCACTTCTGTTTTCATTCTAGGCTTGAATATCGAAAGTTATTTATTAAATGCAGCAATTGTTATATCGGCTTATTCTCTTACCAGAATTATTGGTTTTAGCACACTAAGAACAAATACAAATCAACTAAAAATAGAACAAGCTGTAGAGGAGAATCTTGAAACAATTGCATCAATACACAACAGAAACATTTTAAAAAGAAACGCAATAATAGAAACAGACGGAGGTTTTCTATTAAGTCCAATCAATGTTGACAATCTTAAAGACAGGATTAAAAATAATAGTAGCTCATTTTATGTGTGTAAATTAAGAAATCGGAAGCCCGACAGAGTTATTGGATTTATGGAAATTGTTGATCAAAATAGTACTTATTTAGACAAGCTATTACAACATACCGATTGGCTTGATGATGAACATTTAAAGTTAATAAAAAGAAATAAACACGTTCATATATTGACTATTGCATCCGATATTGATTATAGAGGAATGGGAGTTGGTAGCTCATTATACGAATTTATAGAAGAAGAATTCCCATTTGGAATATATTCGGCTTTTATTGCAATTGAACCACACAGAAATAAAGCCTCTATAACTTTCCATGAAAAAAATGGTTTTATGACCGCAGGTTCTTACACGTCAAAAGAATTTGAAGGATTAAAAGACTACAAGAGTTTGTTCTATATAAAAAAGTCGATCGATTTCACTGACACCTAAGATACGATGTATATCATTTTATTTCAGATATAGAGATTGTGGCTTAAACAATGAACTTTTCAATTCTTTACTCACAGTGATAATTGGATCAATCGCCTTGTTCCTCGCTTTAAAAATGACCAGTGTTCTAGATCTAATGCTCCCTCCTACTCGTTTATGGTTTCAGGAATGATCATTCCAGTGCTGGCCGCTTTATTTTCTAAAAGTCCGAAAAAAGTTACTGCACTGTTATCCATGCTTACCGGAGGCTAATTAACGCTGGTTCTCATACTGTTGGGATTAAAACTTCCGCTGTAACTGGATGCCAATATCTTTGGAATAGGAGGACCGCTATTGGGGTACGTCTTGTTGCATCAGTAAAAAAAGAGAAGACAATAAGGATAAAAGTTTAGTGATAAAACACATTCGGAGATTCTTGAAGAAATAAATACGCTGGCAAGAAACAACAAGTACAGCAAAATAGTGTGTAAAATACCAGTACACGCCGCCCCGGTATTTCTATCCAATGGTTTTTTAGCAGAAGCGCAAATACCCGCATTTTACAACGACAGTGTGGCAGCATTTTTTGTTTCGAAGTTTCTAAACTCCGATCGGCTTTTAGATATTGAAACAGAAAAGCTCAATAACCTTAGTCAAATGCTAAAAAAGCAGGATTCAATTACGCCCGATGGTACAAATAATACAAATGTTACCGTGCGCAAACTGGAAAAGGAAGACTACGAGCAAATTACTGACATATATCGCGAAGTTTTCGTAACTTACCCTTTTCCAATACATAATCCGGACTATGTGCTAAAAACATTTCAGGATGGAACGCAGTATTTCGGAGCTGAATCGAATGGGAAACTGGTAGCTCTGGCATCGGCCGAAGTTGACGAAGAAGGCAAAAATGCCGAAATGACCGACTTTGCCACCCTACCCGACCAACGTGGTAAAAACCTGTCGGTGCTATTGTTAAATGCACTCGAAAAATCGATGAAAGAACAGGGAATTACAACCTTGTATACAATGGCCCGGCTAAATTCGATTGGAATGACAAAAACCTTCCTGAAGATGGATTATTGTTATTCGGGAACGCTGATAAAGAATACGCACATTGCCGGACAAATTGAAAGTTTAAACATTTTATATAAACATATCTGATATGAACCTGGGATACCGATGTCATTTTGCTAAAACCTGCCCGCTCTACAAAGGAGAGGAGAAAACAAAGGATATGCCTTTGCTACTTTTTAGAAACGTGTTTTGTAACCGTGGAATGAAAGGATGGAAAAACTGTAGCAGATTCAACGAATTGACGAATCAGGAAGATCAGAACAAACAATGAGTTCAAAAATATATGAGTAAAGAAACAATTGACATTCAGGAAATCAGTAACCAATTTGAAAAAGACATTTTAAAACTTTTAGAAGAAAAAGAAAAATGCGTTTATGGCGACATCATCAAAGATCTCAAACTGTCGGACAGAAGAGGCCAAAAGTTAATATATTCCCTTATTAACAAAGGTTTTGTGAAACGCGTTGATCAATCATCCTACCTCAAGCTTAATGTTGACATTAAATAATGGAGTGGATTGATCTCTCTATTTTTTGCATATACCTGTTGTCAATGCTTGCTGTAGGTGTTTATTTTCTGCGTAAAAAAAATACAGACGACTATTTTGTTGATGGACGGAAACTCAGTTGTATCCACAATTGTTATTCCTTTTGGCTTTTCTGACAAACCCTACGGTACAGATTTCAACCCATTTAATAGCAGGACTAATGCTTTCAGGAGAGTTTTCAATTCTATAAGTTGAATATAAAATTAATGATGAATGGCGGAGCAAGATTTGTTCCGCCTTTTTCTTGTTAAAACACACCTGTTTTCAACAAACAGAAATTACACTTCTGTACTTCTACGTTTTCCAGGCATCAAAACGCCACATTTTTTGCTTAAAACAGATTTATCAACATAAAACAAAACCTTCTAGTTAAAGGAGAACTCGTCCAAAAGCCTTCCATTTGTTTATAACTCAAATCAACAAAATTGCTTGAAAAAGCTTAAAATTGTCAAACGATTAGGGTTATTGTCAAGATTATCTCTTGACAATACGAGAGAGGGAATCCCGTGTAAATCGGGAGCTGTACCCGCAGCTGTAAGTCCAACAATGTGTTTCTGAAAATCTTTTGCCACTGTTCGTCAACCGATGAATGGGAAGGCTTCAGAAACCGGACGAGCCAGAAGACCTGCCATAATCGGTTTTAATTAGACTTTCGGGAGTTGAAGTCTGGTTCGCGATTGAATCTGGTTATTTCTTTTGTTTTCAGGGATTTCTGTCTGCGTACCTCTTTTCTTCCGTAAAAGTTTTGATTAACAACTAATACAAGAAAAGATATGAAAGCAAAATTAATCGGACGCACATCCGTTCGTGACAACATTAAATTAAGCGAGAATCCCTCGTATCCTGTTTTTCGTGAATTATACGAAAAGCAAAAGAAAGCTATTTGGTTTCCTGAAGAACTCAATATTCAGCAAGATGCACTGGATTATCATCATCTTTCAACTGAAGAAAAAGATTTGTTCGATACAGCCGTTGGCTATTTTTCATCGTCAGAATTACTGGTGCAAAACGTATTGGTCAATGCTTTCTTCCCGTTGCTTACCGATCCGCATGCGAAGATGAGTTTCAGCACACAGCTTTTTATGGAGAACATTCACAGCGATTTTTTCGAGAGTGTGCTGCAATCGTTTGGAATGGATCATGCTGCCATGTACGACGTAGCGTTCAGCGATCCGTACCTGCGAAAAAAGCAATCGTTAATTGTGGAAGAAATTGATAAAATCAGTTACGGACAAATCAATCCCGAAACGCTGGAAGGACAGAAGCAAATTTTGCGTGCCATTCTTCTGAACAACATTGTGCTGGAAGGTATTTTCTTTTATTCGAGTTTCGCCCACTTTTTTGCGATGAAAGAAATGGGTAAAATGAAAAATGTAGCCTCGGGCGTTGAGTTAATTCTAATTGATGAATCGCTTCACCTGCAAAACGGAATTGAAGCCATTTTGATTATGCTTGATGAAAGTCCGGAAATTGTGGAAGACGAAGAATTTGTAGCCGAAATGCGCAACATCATTCTGAAAGGATTGCAGTTGGAACTGGATTACATTCGCTCCAAATTTGGTCAGCGCAGTTTGTTAGGAATGTCGTATCCTGAATTGGAAAAATACCTGAAATACATTACCGACCGCCGTTTGGTGGAACTCGGTTTCGATCCTGAATTCAACATTACGGAAAATCCTCTTCGTTTTCTTCAGAAAGAAGATATGAAAAAACTGATCAACTTTTTTGAAGTGTCATCCACCGAATACACCAATTATTAAACATTGAAAAACATGCACAGAACCGTTATAAAGAGAGATGGAAGCGAAGAACGTTTTCGTACGCAGGAGATTATCAATGCCATTTTTGAGATCATCAAAGGCATGGAAGTGGAAGACGATTATGAATTGGTTTTTAAAATTATAAAAGAACTCGACCTAAAAGTTCCGGAGCGTGTCACAACAGAAGAACTCGACGTGTTAGTATTGAAAGCTATCGAACATCTGATTCCGAAGCACCCCATTTACGATACTCTGGCAACTTTGCAATTGTTGAAATTAATCAATAAACGCATCGACCGGAAATTTAAATCGTTTTCAGATTACCTGAAATTCAACATCGAAAGTGGCTATTTAAAACAGGAACTGGCTGAATTTAATTTACAGAAGATTGAAAATGCCATCGATTATAAAAATGATCGCCTGCTTGATTATTTTGGGTTAACAACTTTGCGTGACCGATACCTATCGAAAGACACCGAACAGGAAGTGATTGAAAAGCCACAGTGGTTTTTTATGCGAGTGGCAATGGGAATTGGAAATGATGAGCCGCAGGTAATTGCGATCTACGAAAAGATGTCGCGTCTCGAATACTTACACTCCACCCCTACTTTATTTAATTCCGGAACCAGTGTCTCGCAATATTCATCTTGCTATGTCAATGTGGTAGACGACTCGCTGGCTGCAATCACCGATAAATTGACAGAAACAGCTTTTCTCGCAAAATATGCTGGTGGCGTAGGAACGGATGTTAGCCGGGTACGTGCAACCGGATCGCATATTAAGTCACTCAATGCGAAATCGTCAGGCGTTATCCCGTTCATCAAAGTATTTGATACCATGGTTAACTCCATTCAGCAAGGAGGACGCCGGCGCAGCTCGCAGGTTATTTCGCTCCAGCCCTGGCATTACGATATCGAAGCTTTTATGGAACTACGCGAAACTACCGGAAACGCCTATTTCCGCACCCCATCGTTGAATACCAAACTATGGATGCCCGATGAAATGATGCGCCGCATTGAGAAAGACGAACCCATTTATTTGTTTGATCCGGGTGAGTGCCCTGAATTGATAGATGCCATTGGTAACGATTTTGCGGCGAAATACAAAGCACGGATTCTTCAGGCAGAAACCGGCGAACTAAAACTTTTCAAAAAGTTGCAAGGACGCGACTTCTTTAAGAAATACCTGTTTAAACTGGCAAAAACAGGTCACCCGTGGCTAACGTTTAAAGATGCCCACAACCGGCACAATCCGTGTCCAAATTATAGTGTGATTAACAGTTCTAACTTGTGTACGGAAATAGCCATTCCAAACAAGCCCGATTCAACGGCGGTGTGTACCCTGGCCTCCATAAACCTTTCGAAACACATAAATAATGATTACACTGATTTTAATTGGAAGCAGCTGGAAGAAACCATTCGGATTATTGTAAAAGCGCTGGACAATGTACTGGATAAGAACTTTTATCCCACCGAAGCCAGCCGAAAAAATACGATGGACTTACGCCCGCTGGGAATTGGAATCATGGGATTTGCAGAAGCATTGGTGCAGCTAAGAGTGGCATATGACTCAAGCAAAGCAGTAGAAATTGCTCAAAAACTGGGACAGTTTTTCAAAGAGAAAGCCTATAATGCATCCGAGAAACTAGCTGCTGAAAAAGGCGCTTTCGCCCATTACGATGAGATGAAAAAAGCAGGTGTCCCCTATAATTATTCGGCGCGCCGAAATGCTGTTTTACTGGCCATTGCGCCCACGGCAACCATTTCCATTATTTCGGGAACAACATCGTCGATCGATAGTTATTTCAGCAACTTGTATTCGCGCGATACGCTATCAGGAAAATATATTGTCATCAATAAACGCCTCATTCAGGATTTGGAAAGTAAAGGACTTTGGAATGAAGAAATTGCTGACGCCATTAAACGAAACAATGGTTCGGTGCAGCACATCGAAGCCTTGCAGGGAAAAATTGACATCGACCTTTATAAAACAACTTACGAAGTGCATCCGAAACGACAAATAAATATTGCTGCTGCTTTCCAGGAATCCGTAGATCAGGCAGTTTCAAAATCAATTTACATTGATGAGCAGTTGCGTGCCGAAATGGAGGACATCTATTTGTATGCATGGAAAAAAGAATTGAAATCAACCTATTATTGCTTTATCGATAAAGTTATAAAAGGGGAAAAATATACTTCTGAAGTAAATAAACGCGGAGCACGCAAAGGATTTGGGCGCTCGAAGCCACAAGCTGTTCATTCAAATGGCTCGGCAAAGATCGAATCAGAAATGCAGCTGAATGAAGTAGAATTGAAAGCGCGAGAAAAATTCGGAGACGAAGTGGTTGACGAAGTGATGAACAGCAATGGCGATAGCTGTCCTACTGATCCGATGCTGGCCAAGTTGTGCCCAAGTTGTGAGTAACAAATAAAAACCCAAAATTAATTATATAAGAAATAAACTATGAGTAGTGCTGAAATAACCATTGTAAAAAGGGATGGAAAAGAAGTATCTTTTTCGATCGATAAAATCAAGAATGCCATTCGGAAGGCATTTCTTTCGGTAGGAAGTTTTGCCAGCGACGAAGACCTGACAAATATTTTACACCGCGTAACAGTTCGGCAGGGAATGAATGTGGAAGATATTCAGAACCAGGTGGAACGATCGCTGATGGCAGAGAACTACTTTGCAGTGGCAAAAGCATACATGCTTTATCGGAAAAAACATTCGGAAGACCGCGAAACACGCGACCGGATTAAATTTTTAATTGATTATTGTGCTGCAGGAAATGCAGCTTCGGGAAGTAAATTCGATGCCAATGCAAATGTTGACAAAAAGAACATTGCAACGCTGATTGGCGAACTCCCCAAAGGGAATTTCATACGATTGAACCGGCGTTTGCTCACCGACCGGATTACTGAAGTATACGGCAAAGAGTTGTCTGACAAATATCTCAACTTCCTGAATCAACACTTTATTTATAAAAATGATGAAACCAGCCTCGCACCGTATTGTGCCAGTATCACCATGTACCCGTGGTTGTTGGAAGGAACATCTAAAATTGGCGGGAATTCAACGGCACCAACCAATTTGAAATCGTTTTGCGGAGGTTTTATCAACATGGTATTTATTGTGTCGAGCATGTTGAGCGGCGCCTGTGCCACTCCCGAGTTTCTGATGTACATGAACTATTTTGTTGGCAAAGAGTATGGGAACGATTATTACACGCGAAGCGAAGAAACAGCTGATTTATCGAAACGAAAACGCTCTATTGACAAAGTAATTACCGACTGCTTTGAACAGATTGTATATTCGCTGAACCAGCCAACTGGTGCGCGTAATTTTCAGGCCGTTTTCTGGAATATTGCATACTACGACAAATATTACTTCGAAAGCCTGTTCGGCGAATTTGTTTTCCCCGATGGAAGCAAGCCTCACTGGGAATCGTTGAACTGGTTACAAAAGCGTTTTATGAATTGGTTCAACCAGGAGCGAACAAAAACCATGCTTACTTTTCCGGTTGAAACCATGGCATTGCTCGCTGAAAAAGGCGATGTGAAAGACAAAGAATACGGCGAATTTACCTCTCACATGTACGCTGAAGGACACTCCTTTTTTACTTATTTGAGTGACAATGCCGACAGCTTGAGTTCGTGCTGCCGTTTGCGAAACGAAATTCAGGATAACGGCTTTAGCTACACGTTAGGTGCTGGGGGCGTTTCAACAGGCTCGAAAAGTGTACTAACCATCAACCTCAACCGCTGTATTCAGCAGGCTAAAAAAGAGCGCATTCCTTACATCAATTTCCTTGAGGAAGTGGTTGATCTCGTTCACAAAGTTCAGTTAGGTTACAACGAAAACCTAAAAGAACTGCAGGAAAAAGGAATGCTTCCGCTGTTCGATGCCGGCTATATCAACATGGGGCGCCAGTACCTTACCATTGGCGTAAACGGCCTGGTTGAAGCTGCTGAGTTTTTAGGAATCGAAATAAACGACAATCCAGAATATGCCGCGTTTACAAGCGAGATACTTGGTTTAATTGAAACCTACAACAAAAAATACCGCACCAAAGAGACCTTGTTTAATTGTGAGATGATTCCGGCTGAAAACGTGGGTGTTAAACATGCCAAATGGGACAGAGAGGATGGTTATTTTGTGCCGCGCGATTGTTACAACAGTTATTTTTATGTGGTAGAAGATGAGTCGCTGAATGTGATTGACCGATTCAAGGTTCATGGAAAAAAATACATCGAACACCTTACCGGGGGCTCTGCCTTACATATGAATTTAGAAGAACACTTGAGTCCCACACAATATCGCCAGTTGTTGCGTGTAGCTGCAACCGAAGGGTGTAATTATTTCACCTTTAATATACCCAATACCATTTGCAATGAATGTGGACATATTGATAAGCGTTACCTAAAAGAATGTCCGAAATGCAAAAGCAAAAACATCGACTACTTAACACGTATCATCGGGTATATGAAACGAGTAAGCAGTTTCTCGGATGCACGCCAAAAAGAAGCCGCAAAACGTTACTACGCTCAAAAGAATAAAGAAGAAAAAGTGGAAGAATATGCTTAAATATTATAACTACGATATTGTTTTTCAGGAAATTCCCAACGAGGTTACACTGGCAGTAAATATCACCAATTGCCCCAATCGTTGTAAAGGATGCCATAGTCCGCATCTACAAAAAGATATTGGCGAAGAACTGAACGAAGAACGCATCATATCCTTAATGGAAAAATATGCTGCAGCAATTACCTGTTTTTGTTTTATGGGTGGCGACGGAGATCCTCACAGAGTGGCAGAGTTGGCGAACTTTATACGTTTTCATTATCCTGAAACAAAAACTGCATGGTACTCCGGTTGTGCCCGCCTGCCCGAAACATTTGACAGCACCAACTTTCAATACATAAAACTAGGTGGGTATGTTGAAGGTTTAGGAAATCTGAAAACGGAAACTACCAATCAGCATCTGTTTGAAATACAAGAAGATGGTTATATGAAAGATGTAAGCTATTTGTTCAAATAATGTAACAACAAAATGAAAAAGAACCTTTCGGATATGATGTGTCTTGATATCTATCTGTCAAGTCTTTCGGAGGCTGAGTTGGAAAAAGTAAAAAACGATATAAAACCGTCAAAAAGACTTGTTCCTCCGCTTATGTGTTGGGAGTTTTATTATCCCAAATATCAAGAAACACTGAAAGAAGCAGAACATAATGCGGAATTTCAGAGCCTTAATAAATATTCAAAAAAATATAACTGGAAAGCCAATCTAAAAAAAATACTAAAGGCCTACCCATACGAAGCATTGGTATTAACCGACGCTACCAAAACTATTTTATGGGTAAACGCTGGCTTCTCGGAAATGACAGGATATGCAAAATCAAAGGCCATTAACCGGAGTCCTTCTTTTTTACAGGGAGAACTTACTTCTGAAATCATAAAAGAAAGAATAAGGCAGAAAATCCGCGTGCAGAAACCTTTTAAGGAAGAAATAATCAATTACCGCAAAAACGGTGAAACGTATAATTGCGAAGTTCGAATTTTTCCGCTTGTTGGTGACAATTCGTTGCACTTTTTAGCACTCGAAAGAGAAGTTGCCTAAGTTTACAATTGCAGTTACCATTAATTCAATAATAGTTAATGGCAACTGCAATTATTCTCCCTACAGCTTGAGGATAGCTGTTTTTTCTTCTTTCCAAAAGTTTTCTTTAACAACCACAGCACGGCTGTCAATACGAGAATATAAACGACAATATTTTGAAAACTCCACATTTTAATCTATTGTAACTAGTCTATTTTAGTAACTGGTATGCCCCCATCGCTACAATGTAAGCAAATACACTCATAAATACGAGTTGTGCCAAAGGCCATTTCCAACTGTTGGTTTCACGTTTTACAATGGCCAGTGTACTCATGCATTGCATAGCAAAAGCGTAAAACAGCAATAACGAAATTCCTGTGGGAAAATTAAAAATCCGTTCTCCGGTAACAGGGTCAATTTCGTTGGTCATTCTGTTCTTTATTGTTTCTTCATTTTCGCTTCCTACGCTGTAAACCGTAGCCAGCGTTCCTACAAAAACTTCGCGGGCGGCAAAAGAACTTACCAGTGCAATTCCAATTTTCCAGTCGTAACCCAACGGGCGGATAACGGGCTCAACCGCATGTCCAATAATTCCGATATATGAATGCCGAAGTTTGTAGGAAGCCACAGCAGTTGATAATTCATCTTCGTTTACCATTTGGTTTTGATAGTTGGCTTTAACATTTTCTTCTGCATTTCGAAACTTTTCTCCCGGTCCGTGTGCCGCCAAAAACCATAAAACAATAGAAATAGCCAGAATAATTTTTCCTGCTCCCACAACAAAGCTTTTGGTTTTCTCCCAAACAGTGAGTCCCACATTTTTCAATAAGGGAACTTTATAGGCGGGCATTTCTGTAACAAAAAATGTACGACTCTTCCTTTTCAATATTTTATTTAAAAGATAACCCGAAAAAAAAGCGGTTAAAAAACCAAGAAGATACAATGCCATTAACGTGAGTCCTTGCAGATTCAATCCCATAAAAGATTGATCGGGTATAACAAGAGCAATGATAATTAAATAAACAGGGAGACGGGCAGAACATGTAGTAAAAGGTGTTATTAAAATGGTTATTAGTCGTTCTTTCCAGTCGTCGATATTTCGGGTAGCCATTATTGCCGGGATAGCACACGCAGTACCCGAAATTAGTGGAACTACACTTTTTCCGTTTAACCCAAATTTGCGCATTATTTTATCCATCAGAAAAACAACACGACTCAGGTAGCCACTTTCTTCTAAAATCGAAATAAAGAAAAACAGAAATGCAATTTGCGGAACAAAAATTACGATGCCTCCAATTCCCGGCACAATCCCTTCAGCCAGCAAATTTGTTAAGGAACCTTCCGGTAAGGATTCTTTTAACCACCCTGAGAGTTGCGAAAACAAACTGTCGATTAAATCCATTGGGTAGCTACTCCAACTATAAATCGACTGAAAAACCAACATCATTATCAGAAAGAAAATAACATATCCCAAAACACGGTGAGTTAAAAGTCTGTCAAGTCGGCTCCGTAAATCTTTGGCAGAAGACACATCCTTTTTATACGTTTCTTTTAACAACTGATTGATAAATAAATAACGTAAAATCACCTCTTTTTGCTGCAATCTTCTGAGTTCTGCCTGATTTATAAATTCATATCTTGCAGAATCTTCCGGCTCACTTTTTACACGCTTGGTTTCTGATATTTGACTCAAATTAAGCCAATGCCGGTAGAGGTTTTCTTCGGGATAAGTTTTGGCAAGCGAATCAAAATATTCGGGATTAATTTGCGAAAACTGCACACAAGATAATGTTGGCAACTGCTTGTAATCCGGTATAAGTTGTTTTAATTCGGCTATTCCTGTGCCTTTTCGTGCGCTGACCAACACCACCCGTGTGTGAAGTTTTTCTTCCATCTTTTTAATATCGATGGAAATGCTTTTGCGCTGCATAACATCGGCCATATTTACAGCCAGAATTACAGGAATATTCAAATCTTTTATCTGGGTTAACAATAAAAGATTTCTTTTCAGATTTTCTATATCAGCAACCACCAACACCACATCGGGATAATCAGCTTTTGTTTTACGAAGAAGTAGATCGGTTACAATTTGCTCATCGGGCGAAGTTGCATTAAGGCTGTATGTGCCAGGCAAATCTACAATGTGTGCTTTATCTCCATTGGGCAATTTACAGCTTCCTTCTTTTTTTTCCACCGTTACACCGGGGTAGTTCCCTACTTTTTGATTTAGCCCGGTAAGCTGGTTAAAGACTGAGGTCTTCCCTGTGTTCGGATTTCCTATTAACGCAACATTTATTTTTTTACCCATTTATATTACTTTTCTGATTTCAATCAACCGGGCCGTTTCAGTACGAATGGCAAAATGACTATCGTTTACCGTTAAATAAACCAAATCTTTAAAAGGTGAAAACTGTACCAATTGAACTTCGTTCCCAGGCAAGCATCCCATTTCCTGAAATTTTACCGGAATAACATCGATTGAAAAATTTTCAATTATGCCTTTTTCTCCGCGTTTAAGATTTGCTATTGTATATTTCATTCGTTTATATTTCTGATACAAATTTTAATTTAAACCATGCATTTCTAAATTGTCGGAACCATCAACCATGAGAATTTTTTGTTTACGCTCATTAGCCGGAAGTTCTGAGATACAACAATATTAGTGTCTTTTATATGTAAAAAACGAAGCGCGTAAAATTAAGGAGATTAGAATCCTTAATCAATCACCAGAAATAGGGATTTTTGGACAAAAACTTATTATCGGTTACAGATTTTACTGGTTCGGGAAATATACTGTTTGTGCTACTTGTTCCTGTTTCTCGGTATGTTCTCCTCTACAGAGGATATAAAACGATGTAAGATTTTCGCTTAAAGATCAGATTCCCCGTACCCGACACTCCCTATTTATGGGGATATTTATTGTTCTCTTATCTACTTCAAAGAATTTTTATCTTATTGCTCTCACTATCCGAAAATTCCGATTGTTAATAGAGTAAGAATAAATTCGTCAAACAAACATTTATTTTTGTTTTGTTGCATTTTGAAATTACATTTGTCCCTACGTTCATTCAAAAATTTGAGAATGAGATACCCGGTAAAACGGGTTTAATAGGGAATCACGTGAAAATCGTGAGCTGTCGCGCAACTGTAAAGTCCTTTTCAGTTTTGCAACATAAAGCCACTGCACCGAATCTTCGGAGCGGGAAGGCGTTGTAAAACGGACAAGCCAGGAGACCTGTCTTATTTTTATGAACGGCAATTGCTTTCGCGGTATAAGGCATAGTCGAGGAACGAATCGAAAAAACTTCTTTTTCGTCCCCACACTATTTTATTATTCGCGTAAGTATTCAGATTTAATAATTAAAAAATGCTGTATGCTTACACAAAATTTAGGTTTCCCCCGCATTGGCGCACAACGCGAATTAAAGCGGGCTTGCGAGAAATACTGGAAAGGTATTTCAACTCTGGAAGAATTACAGGAAACAGGGCGGCAGGAACGCCTTAAAAACTGGAAATTTCAACAAGATTCAGGAATTGACATTATACCATCAAACGACTTCTCGTTTTATGACCAGGTGGCCGACCATATTTTCATGTTTGGTGCAATTCCTGCACGTTTTAACAAGCTATCCTCAAAACTAAAAAACAATGATCTGTACTTTGCCATGTGCCGTGGATATCAAAACGATGAGTTTGATGTTACCCCGCTTGAAATGACAAAGTGGTTCGACACCAACTACCACTACCTGGTGCCGGAATTTGAAAAAAATCAGCAGTTTAAACTTAGCAGTAATAAAGTAATTGATGAGTTTAATGAAGCACTGGAAGCCGGAATTAAAACAAAGCCGGTTTTGATCGGGCCGTTTTCTTTCCTGAAACTTGGTAAAGAAAAATCGACCGACTTTAATCGTTTGGATTTAATCCACGCACTTCTTCCGGTTTATATCGAACTTATTGGCCGGATGGAAAACGCAGGTATCGATTGCATTCAGCTTGATGAGCCGTGCCTGGCAGGAGATTTAACGCATCCCGAACAGCAACTTTACCGCGCCGTATTAACTGAATTATTTGGATCTTTTCCCTCGATAAAATTTGTACTTACCAGCTATTTTGATGGGATAGAAAAACAAATTGAATGGGTAAAATGCCTGCCGCTGGAAGTTTTGCATCTTGATTTGGTACGTGCACCTGAACAGTTGGATTTGTTCCTCGGAAAAATACCAAAATTTTTAACCTTGTCGCTAGGATTAGTTGATGGTAGAAACATTTGGGCCAATAACTTGCAAGAGTCGGTGGAGATAATACGAAAAACTGCTGAAAAAATTGGCACCGACCGGATTATTCTGGCTCCTTCGTGTTCGTTGTTGCACGTTCCGTATAACCTTGAAAACGAAAATGACGAAAACACACTTCCTCTTTTTGTAAAAGAGAAAATGGCTTTTGCTTTTCAAAAAATAAACGAGCTTGTTTTGCTAAAAGAACTGGCATCAGAAAATCCTTCAGAACACGCTCAACAGAAACTAAAACACAACACCCAGGTATTTGAAAACTGGGCTAAAAATCCATCAATTAGCAATTCAAAAGTCAGAGAACAGGTTTCCGAAGTTCAGAATAAATGGAGTGAGATAGACCGAAAATCCTGCTTTAATGAGAGAATTCGCAAACAACAGAAGAAACTCAAACTGCCTGCTTTCCCAACTACAATGATAGGCTCGTTGCCGCAAACTACCGAAGTTCGAAAAATGCGCCGAAACTTTATAAACGGAGACGTTTCGAAAAAAGAATACGATGCATTTATTGAAAATGCTATGAAAGATGCCATCAGGAGGCAGGAAGAAATTGGAATAGATGTGCTGGTACACGGAGAATTTGAGCGAAACGACATGGTTGAATTCTTTAGTGAGCAACTGGAAGGTTTTGCCCGCACACAAAACGGCTGGGTACAGAGTTACGGTTCGCGGGGAGTAAAACCACCCATCATTTTCGGCGATGTTTTTCGCAAAACACCAATGACTGTCGAGATCTCGAAGTTGGCACAATCGTTTACCGAAAAACCAATGAAAGGAATGCTTACCGGTCCGGTTACTATTCTTCAGTGGTCGTTTGTACGAAACGATCAACCACGAAAAGATACCACTATACAACTTGGTCTGGCCATTCGCGACGAAGTACTTGATCTGGAAAAAGCAGGACTCCCAATCATCCAAATTGATGAACCAGCTGTACGCGAAGGACTTCCAATAAAAAAGGAAAACCAGAAAGACTATTTAAACTGGGCTGTAAAATGCTTTAAACTTTGCAGCTGGGGGGTAAAAGACGAAACACAAATTCACACCCACATGTGTTATGCCGAGTTTAACGATATCATTCAACCCATTGTTGATATGGATGCCGATGTGATTAGCATTGAAACATCGCGCTCGCAGATGGAACTGCTCGATGTGTTTTCTAAAATTCAGTATCTCAATCAAATTGGTCCGGGAGTTTACGATATCCATTCTCCCCGTATTCCGGATGTGAATGAAATGACAGACCTTTTATTTGCAGCCTCGAAATATTTACCGGCACAAAACATATGGGTAAATCCTGATTGCGGATTAAAAACCAGAAACTGGGAAGAAACAAAAAAATCAATCAAAAATATGATTCATGCAGCAATTCGAATGAGGGAAGCGATTACCCCTCAGTAGAATTGCTATCGGTTGCTCAGGAGGAAACCATTTGTGGTTTCCTCCTTTTTATGCAAACAAAAATCACTAACATATGGAATTATTAAAACTATTTTCCCACACGGGAACTGCATCAACATTAATCTATTTGAGCCTCACGGGAATTGCCGGAGTCTTGTTGGGTAAGATCCGCTTTTTTAATATTAAGCTGGGAATTGCCGGGGTACTTTTTATTGGACTTTTGGTGGGCCATCTGGGTGCCAAAACCGATCACGAAGTCTTACATTTTGTAAAAGAATTCGGACTTATTTTATTCGTTTACTCCATCGGGTTAGAAGTTGGACCACGGTTTATTCCTTCGCTAAAAAGCAATGGGTTAAAACTCAATTTTCTGGCCATGGGAATAGTTGTACTTGGCTTTTTGGTTGCGTTAACCATAAAGCTGGTATTTAATGTCCCAACTCCTGTTATAACCGGGATTATGAGCGGAGCAGTAACCAACACTCCCGGACTGGGTGCTGCCCAGCAGGTTATTACCGAACAGTTTGCCAATCCCGAGCTAACAGAGTTAACCGGAATGGGCTATGCTGTTGCTTATCCGTTCGGGATTATTGGTATCATTCTCACGATGCTGTTGCTTCGTTTTTTCTTTAAAGTGAACGTAAAAAGCGAAGCTAAAGAGTACACCAGCAAACTTTCGGGCATAAGCGGAAAACTACAAGCAATAAATCTCAAAGTTACCAATCAGGCCCTATATAACAAGCCTTACACACTTCTACGCGAAACCCTTGAAGGCGAATTTGTGCTGTCGAGAGTACTTCGTAACAATGAGTTTTTTGTTCCTGAAGAAAAAGATATCATTTGCGAGGGCGACATAATATACGGTGTTTCAAACAAAAAACACTACAATGCGCTGGAACTAAAAATAGGCGCACTAAAAAAGACTAGTGAAACCGAAATTACCGGACGAATGGGAATGCGCCACATAGTATTCACCAATAAAAAACTGGCCGGTAAAACCATTAAACAAATTGGTATTTCGCGGCGATACCCGGTAAATATTACGCGTATTTTTCGTGCCGGAAACGAAATAATGGCTCAAGAAAACGATGCCATCGAGTTTGGCGATACCATTCGTATTGTTGGCGACCGAAAAGCATTAAAAGAGGTTGTTGATTTACTGGGTAATTCAATGAAAGAGCTCTCCCACCCCAATATTATCCCCATTCTTATTGGTATTTTGGGAGGCGTTTTACTCGGAAGCATCCCAATTGCCATACCCGGATTACCGGCTCCTGCAAAACTAGGCCTTGCCGGTGGACCACTTGTTGTCGCACTGTTTTTAGGGCACAAAGGACGCATTGGAAAACTCGGATTTTATATGACTCCCGGAGCCAACCTGTTTATTCGCGAACTGGGGATTATTATGTTCCTGGCTTGTGTTGGGCTTGGTGCCGGAAGACATTTTGTTGAAACCATTGTAAACGGTGGCTACATGTGGATGGTGTATGGTATAGCCATTACTGCATTACCATTGCTGATTATTGGTTTTACCGCTCGTTTCTTAAAATTTAATTACCTGTCGATTTGTGGTCTGCTTGCCGGATCGATGACAGACCCCCCGGCTTTGGAATATGCTAATTCTATTTCGCCAATTCAGGCACAGTCAACAGCTTATGCAACTGTTTATCCGTTGGTTATGTTTATGCGCGTTCTCTTAGCCCAGGTTCTGGTATTACTATTTTTATAAAAAATGAAGAAGTATCTAAAAACATGTGTTCTTTTCGTGTTTGTTGTTAGTCAATTATCGGCTGCAGAGCCCGACAAACATCTCGATTTTCTGAAAAAAGGAATTAAGTTTAATTTATCGGAAGAAGGAAATTCGTATACCAAATTCTCTTTTGCCACGCAGTTTTGGGGACGACAAACATGGTTAAACCAAGCGGAAGAAACGTTTGCAGGCGCTTCCAATTCCGAGTTTGATTTCGCATTACGACGAACACGTTTTTCCATAGTTAATAACCTAAACGACAAGCTTGTATTCTATACACAATTGGGCTGCAACAACATTCATAAAAATTCAGATAAACCTCAACTCTATTTTCACGATGTTTGGGCAATGTTTCAACTGGTTCCAAAATCAATGTATCTTGGTTTTGGCTTAAATGGCTGGAATGGGATTTCGCGTTTAAGTAACACCAGTTACCAGAAAACGCTTACGCTCGATAATCCGGGATTTAATATTCCGGCTGTCAATCATAGCGATTTGGAAACCCGCCAACTAGGCATTTTCTTAAAAGGAACTGTGGGCGCATTTTCTTATCGTGCAGTACTTTCAAAACCTTTTGATTATGAACGGATCCCAGAAAACGCGAAAGAAAATACGGCTTATGAAATTTCGTCTGATAAATTATCGTATAAAGGTTATGTAGCCTGGCATTTGTGGGAGAAAGAATATTTCACCACTCCTTATGTAAGCATGACTTATCTTGGGAAGAAAAAAATTCTGAATGTAGGAATGGGATTTGATTATTATCCTGAATCGGTACTGAGCTATACTGCAGAAAAAATTACACAAATTGCCAATAGATTGTTATTGGGAACTGATGTTTTTTGCGAACTCCCCTTTGCCCAAAATCGTTCAGTTACATTTTATTCGGTGCTGTATAGCTACGATTTCGGAAACAATTATCTCCGAAATTCCGGCACAATGAACATCTGGGAAAATGGCGGTAATTCAGAGTATAAAGTTGGTACCGGTCTGATTTCGTATTCAACATTAGGCTACCTGTTTAAAAAAGAATTTTTGCACTTACCCGGCCATCTGCAACTTTTTTATGCATACGCTTTTAAAGATTTTGAAGGACTGCCCGTTACGCTGAACAATCAGGATATGGGAGTTAATTATTACATGGCAGGTCAAAAGCTCAAATTTAGCCTGCAATATTCCTCCCGTCCTGTTTTAAATGCTGCGGAAACCGACATTGAAAAACACTGCGGCACACTTATTTTTCAAACGCAAATTGTAATTTAAATGGAAATAAAAGATAACCGAAAAGCATTCGTAAAGTTTAACGAACGAAATGAAAAACTGGCCGCACAATACAGTGGCAACTACGAAGAAAGACAACATTCGAAAGGGAAACTAACAGCCAAAGAACGGATTGAAATTCTTTTTGATCCTGACACTTTTGAAGAACTTGATGCTTTTGTCCGTTCAAAAAATATAAACAAAGATTCAGCGTCATTTGGCGACGGAGTTATTGTTGGCCATGGGAAAATAGGTGGAAGAACAGTATTTATTTATGCCCAGGATTTTAATGTTATGGGTGGTTCTTTGGGAGCCGCTCATGCCGAAAAAATTATAAAAGTGCAGGATATGGCTCGCAAAATGGGACATCCCATAATTGGGTTAATTGATTCAGGAGGCGCTCGTATCCAGGAAGGGATTGCCAGCCTCTCGGGCTATGCGGGAATTTTCCTGCGCAATATTCAGTCGTCTGGTATTATACCGCAAATTTCGGTTATTCTTGGTCCTGCAGCTGGCGGGGCAGTCTATTCGCCTGCGCTCACCGATTTTATTTTTATGACCCGCCAAACCTCCCGGATGTTTGTTACCGGCCCCGAGATTGTGAAAGAAGTGCTGAACGAAGATGTTACTTTCGAAGAATTGGGTGGTGCCGATGTTCACGGAACAAAAAGCGGTGTTGCTCATTTTGTTTACGATGACGAAGAGCATACGTTATTGGGTGTGCGCAAACTTTTGCAATATCTTCCTTCCAATAATGTTGAATTGGCACCTACAATCAAAGCAGAAAACGTGGCTCCAACCCGGCCAGAAAAGCTCCGTCTGATTGTCCCCAATGAAAATACAGCCCCTTATGATATGCTTGATATCATTGGCAACATGGTTGATGTAGATAGTTTCTTTGAAGTAGCTGACTCGTTTGCTCAAAACATTATTACCGGATTTGCCCGCCTGAACAAACGCGTGATTGGCATTGTAGCTAACCAGCCTAAAATTCTGGCCGGTGTTCTTGATATAAATTCATCGGTTAAAGCAGCACGTTTTGTCCGGTTCTGTGATTCATTCAATATTCCCCTACTAGTTCTTGAAGATGTTCCCGGTTTTTTACCCGGCACCAACCAGGAGCACGCCGGACTTATCAGGCACGGAGCAAAATTACTGTATGCTTTTGGCGAAGCCACAGTCCCTAAAATTACAGTAATCATAAGAAAAGCTTACGGAGGTGCCTATATCGTTATGAATAGCAAAAACATGGGAGGCGATTTTAATTTTGCCTGGCCAACCGCTGAAGTAGCCGTTATGGGCCCCGAAGGAGCCATCAAAATTTTGCACCGCAAAAAACTGGCCGAAGCGGAAGCCCCTGAGACATTGAAAAAAGAACTCATTACCGAATACCGCGACACCATTGCCAATCCATACATTGCAGATGAATATGGTTTTATTGATGAAGTTATCGACCCGGCAGTTACCCGCCAAAAGTTGGTTTCAGCTTTTGAACTTCTTCAAAACAAGTACATGGAAAAAATGCCGCGAAAACACGGAAACCTGCCTTTGTAATTCAAAACCGTAAATCATGAAGATACAATCGATATTAATTGCCAACCGTGGCGAAATTGCTGTTCGTATAATAAAAACGGCACAGCGAATGGGCATTAAAACCTACGCGTTTCAAACACCACAAGAAGCCAACGCAGTTTACTTAAACTGGGCAGATGAAATTATTGCACTTCCCGAAGAAAAAGGCAATAAAATTATTTTCTTGGATGCCGAAGCCATTGTCAGGTATGCAAAAGAACTAACAATCGACGCCATTCATCCCGGGTATGGATTTTTAGCCGAAAATCCAGAATTGCCGCAACTTTGTAAAAAAGAAGGAATACTGTTTATTGGCCCCGATGAGAAACATCTCCGGCAGATGGGTAATAAAAACGAGGCCCGGCTAATTGCAGAGAAAGCAGGGGTACCCATTGTTAAAGGTAGTAAGACGCCTGCAAACACCCTTAACGAAGTTAAGATAGAAACCGAAAGAATCGGCTTTCCTGTAATTCTAAAAGCCCTTGCCGGTGGTGGCGGTAAAGGGATGCGCGTGGTAAAAAAAGAGGCCGAGTTGGAAATGGCTTACAAAATGGCAGTAAACGAAGCTCAAAATGCTTTTGGAAACAGCCAAATGATTGTAGAGAAATACATTGAAAACCCACGCCATATCGAAATTCAGGTGCTGGCCGACCAAAAAGGAAATGCTGTCCATCTTTATGAAAGAGAATGCTCCATACAACGAAACCACCAGAAACTACTGGAAGAAGCGCCTTCGAAAGCATTGTCGGATGAACTCCGCGATAAAATGTGCAAACATGCTTTAGCTTTGGTTCGGGCAACCGGTTATTTCACGCTTGGAACGGTGGAGTTTTTACTCGATAGCAACAGAGACTACTATTTTATGGAAATGAATACCCGGATACAGGTAGAGCATCCGGTAACAGAAGCAATAACAGGGTTGGATTTGGTTGAACTGCAAATTAGGACTGCGGCTGGAGATAAATTACCTTTTGAACAAACTGATATAAAATGTAACGGCTGGGCCATCGAGTTTCGGATAAATGCTGAAGACGTACAAACTGGTTTCACCCCAGATTTTGGAATAATTGATGAAATGAATTTTCCGGCTTATCCTGGATTAAGGGTTGACACAGGCTTTATTCCGAGCTCTGTTATCCCAAATAGTTTCGATTCATTATTGGCCAAACTCATTATTGCAGGTCGCACCAGGGAACAGGTTATTCAAAAATCATTCAATATTTTAAACCATTCACGTGTTGTAGGGGTTAAGACAACTATCCCGTTTTTCAAAGCTCTTTTGCAACATCCCGACTTCGTTTCGGGCAATATCACCACTTCATTTATCAACAAAATGGGAATGCTTTTTTTCCAGGAAAAACATGAAGAGGAAGCTGCAGCTATGATTGCGCTTCAGGCATATCTCGACGATTTAAAACATATTGAGATAAGCGAAACAACGCCGGAACATACGAATGTCTGGATTTCAAGAATGTGGAATAAATTATTTTAAAAAGTTATGGCTAAAAGTAAAATTCAGAAATACATTGTTACAGGAGAGAAAAGATATCGTTTTAGTACTGTTGACTTCCTTGTAAAGAAGAGTAAAAAACGCCGTATTGGACAAGTCGACTCCGGGAATTATAAAGTTTCCATTGATAATGTTTGGTTTGAAGGAAATGTTGTTGGGAAAAAGCAAAATAAATACAAAGTATTATTAAACGGGAATACATATAGCTTCACCATCGACAGGGAAAAAACACATGCGCGGAAAGCAATGCTTGCTGAAAATGAACCTCAAAGCTTGCTTATCCAGTTGAAATCGCCAATGCCGGGGAAAATTTGTGAAATTTTTGTGAATGAAGGCGCAACAGTTCAAAAAGGAGAACCTCTGCTTATTCTGGAAGCCATGAAGATGCAGAATCAGATATTAGCATCTTCCGATGCAACAATCGAATCAATTTTAGTTAAAACTAACGAATCAGTATTTAGCGACCAATTGCTGATAACCATGAAACAATTATAATACAACGATAATGAACGAAAAGTTTGAACCACGCCAATGTGCCAATTGTGGCGATTTGTTCACCTGTCGCGGTGATATGCACTGCTGGTGTGTAAGAATTGAAGTCCCTGAAAAAGTGCAGGATTACATTGCTGCCTGCTTTGATGGCTGTTTGTGTGAGAAATGTATTAAAAAATTGATTACAGATTTTGAAATGAAGCCATGAAATAATCAAATAAATAGAATATATTTAAATACGCATTTTCATAAATAACATCGATCCGGGAAAAGATATGTTTTGATTGATGTTTATGTACATAAAGCTACTCCGGCTTCCTGTTTGAGAGGCTAAGATTAAAAACTCCGCAATCTCGTTATAGATGCGGAGTCTATGATTTGAGTATCCCCATATGATTAAAATCGAATCATTCAAAACCGAATTGAAACGCTCAAGTGATATTGGCTTTACTATATGGATTGATACTTATCTTCTCAAAATTTTCACACTTAATCCCTTTTGTGTCGACCATCCTGTTTTATCAACCAGGCTAATAAAAAAATGGTAATCCCCTTCATCAAATTTACCTTTGCTATCGCCATCAGGAATAGTAATTTCCTGCAAAGTTTCGTATGCATCTAATCCTTCGGGAATATCATACTCCTCAATTGAGAGGTAAGGGTTTACCGGTTCTTTTACATCCTCCAAATTACACTCTGTAACTTCTGTACTGTGTGAATGATGGTCGAAATTATTGTGAATATCGATGCTAAAAGATCCCAATTCCACATTGTCGGTGAATAGCATATTTAAAGTAAAAGGTTCTCCAAAATATAAAGTATCACAATTTGTTGGGAACGCATCGGTAATTGTCAAATCTATTTCCGGCTCCTGGTCATCAACCTCTTTATCGTTACAGGTTGCAAAAACAAAAAGTACAAATAATAGTCCCGAAATTATTCTTAAAGTTTTCATGATAGTTGAATTAAACAGAGCAGAAGCAACAATTAGCTTCCACTCTGCATTGGATTTAATTATAAATTTATTACGATTGGATAATGGTTTGAATAAGCCCAGTTTCCTTTTGCATCTTTACTTTTTACGAGAATGTAGTAGTTTCCCGAACGCCATGCATTGTTCCCGGTAATAGCGGCTGGTGTCATGTTGTTGTCGTTTACCGCACCCACAGCAATGGAAGCTGTAAATTCAGTTTCATCAGGATCATCAAAATCGTGAGTATGAAGCATTACAATAGCTTTATTATCAGCACTGACGGCACCTGAAACATCAGCATCAGCAAGGTTGTCTGATTCATAAACCAAAGCCACCAACATTCCTGCCAATGAAATATTATCGGTAATGCCACCCGAGATGGTAATTGTTTGACCGGTTGAGAAAGCCTGCCCATTTGTAGGAGCAGACGAAACTGTTATTTCAGGGGCTTCTTCATCGGCCAGTTCCTGAATCTCAATTTCTTCTTCAACCGTGGTTTGGTACCCTAACATATCGGTTACTGTAATGTGAACATGGTAAGTTCCAGTAGGAGTTTCCGCCGGAATATCCACATGTTTATGAAGTGTGGGATTTATCCTCCCGGCATAATCGTCATAAGTAGCCTCTATTTCATCGCTACTGCCTTCCTCCTGATGTATCTCCACTGTAATTTCATCAACTTTCCCTTCGGCATAAATATCTGCTTCAATGTGTAAATCGGCACCTGCATATGCAATATGGCTATCACCTATTCCAAGTTCCAAATTGTTTATTACAGGTTTTTGTACATCGTCGTCATCGTCACAAGATGTAAAGAATAGTGTACTGGACGCTATAAAAATTAACGCCATCGTTTTAATTGCTGTTTTCATAATACTTATTTTTAAATAATTACTTTTCATTTTTTTTACTTGATATTTTTACTGAATGGAATACTAACATTTAATACAAAATTACGCCCGGCTTCGGGCACGTTTATCAGTCGGTAATAACTGGTGTGATTAAAATATTTTTGGTTGAATACATTCTGAACCTGAAACGCAACCGCAAAACTCTCGTTTCCAACATTTACCTCTCCTCCCAACGACATATTAACCAACTGGTAGCCTTCGGTTTTTTCTTCTGGCGGAACAATCCGGTTTTGAGAGGCAACGAGTTTATAATCAACCGATAAATATGTTTTTTTGATTTTACCTGTATTTTCAGGCGAATATTTCAGGTTAAATAGTAAAGATGCCGGAGGTGAAAACGGCAGGGTAAAACCGTCCTTATCCCCCGAAAGTTGTTCTGAATGCAAATACTCGCCAATAACGCCGATTACCAACGGTTTTAATAATTTGTAATGTGAATGAATTTCTCCGCCCAAACGCATTACTTTGCTTTGTGTGTAATAAAATACCTGATTTCCGTTGCCATACAAACGGTCGTGTTCCGAAGTAGGATTCAGAAAAATATAATTCGGGAAATAATTCAGAAAGGGACTAACGCCGACTGCAAAATCTGCTGAATTATATTCTGCTCCCAAATCCAGTTGATAAGAAACTTCGGGTGATAAATCCGGGTCGCCAACTTCGTAACTGAAACGATGATAATTTACCCCGTTCGCAGCTAATTCTTTTGCAATTGGCATCCGGAAACTTTTTCCGAAATTGGCTTTCAAACTCACGTTTTCCCAGTTCTGATTAAAACCTACCGACCACGAAATGTTACTGAAGTTTCTCGATATATCCGGAGCACGCTGAAGATAATTCCAGACAGTATCTCCATCAATTTCCTCCGGACTCGGGAACCAGTCGGAATACGCTTCGCTGTTTATCCTTCCGTAATCGAAACGCACACCCGCCTGTAAAATACTGTTTGGAGTCAGATAATATTTCCCCAACACAAAGGCCCCCGCAGTAATTTGTGTGAACGATGGAATAATAAAACCACGTCCGCTAACTTTATTATCCTGAAGTTCTGTATTCAGTCCGCCCGTTACAGATAAATTAACAGCAGGTTTAAAAGAAACCTTTACATTACCGGAATACACATTTTTGTCAAACTGCCGTTCCAAATCCGATGGAAAAGACAATGAATCGGGCGAAACAGCAGGCATGTAGCCGTGGCTAACATACTGGCTACACTCCTCTCGAAAGTTGTTCTGAAAACCAAGCTCCATTTCCAAATCGAAGTTATTTCCGTGCCATTCACTTTTATTCGTGATTTTAAAATGGTTCACTTCCTGAAAAGGATACTGGATATCGCGGGCAGAACTGTCGTGCAACTCTGCGTCTACGTTGCGAGGTTCCAGCCCGTGCGCATTGGCAAAGAAACCACTTTTAGTATGTAGATTGCTAAGGAAAAAACGGGTTGAAAACCGTTTCCCGATGGCGCCAAACGAAAAGTGAAAATTCTGTTCGTTTCCGGCTGTGTTCCTGAGGTGATTCTTATACAAGGCGGCTTTATACGAGTAAATATCCACACTGTCGGTTGGTACGCGGTAGTCGGCAAAATCGAGTAAGGTAACACGCCCGGTAAAATAGAGCGCTTTCCGCCGGGCAAAGATATCGACAGAAGTTCCTAGCAAATTGTTATTGCTTTTCCCGGTTAAATCAACCGAACCACCAAATGAATTTTCTGCCGGAACATCCAACTGTTTAATATCGATAACGCCGCCAATGGCATCTGAACCATACATTAGTGATGCCGGGCCTTTTATCACTTCCACACGGTCAACTGCATATTGGTCAATTTCAAGTCCGTGGTCTTCACCCCACTGCTGGCCTTCGTGTTTTATCCCGTTTTCAGCTACTACAATCCGGTTAAAACTCAAGCCGCGAATAACAGGTTTCGACTGACCGGAGCCAATACCAATTGTACTTACACCGGGAAGCCTTTCCAGCGATTTCATCAAACTCCCTGAAAGGTTCATCTTTACAAAGCGGTCGTTCACAACTTCCACATTTCGCGAGTCTTCCCTGTTTTTTGTTTGCGCATAGTTATCTGCCACAACAACTTCATGTAAGGTCATTACCGAAGGCTGCATTTGTATGCGAATATCCTGCGAAACAGGAATTTCGATGGTATCAGTGAAGGTTTTATACCCAACAAAAGAAACATCGAGGATATAAACGCCCGTTTCCAACGCAGAGAAATGAAAGTTGCCGTTTGCATCCGTAACTGTTCCTGTTTTACCAGGAGTAATCACAACTGAAGCTCCGGGTAGCGCATGCCTGTTTTCATCGGAAACCGTTCCCGATAATTTATATAAATTCTGGCTGTTAACTGCTGTAAATAATGTAAGCACAGCAATAAAAGCCATACAAAGCTTTCTCATAAAACTTGTGTAATCAAAATTATAACTAAAATGGAGGAGAGATTGTGTTAAGATAAAAAAGGAGGTGCCCGCGGTGAAGTGTGAAGAATTATTTCACAAGGAAAAATATTCTGAGTTTTCTCAGGCTTCAACTCATTCAGAAGAATTTCAGTAAATGAGATATTGAATTCATCGGGCAGGTTGGTGACCGTAAATTCATATTCGCAAACATAACAATGTTCGTTATTTTGAACAACCGGGGTGCACGATTCTGCATCATGATGAAAACCGACAGAGCAATCGTGTTTGTGCCTGTGGTGCCCGATTATGTGAGCAGGCTGGTAAACTATTGGTAAAAGGAATACCAGTAAAAAAGAAACAGCGATATGTTTTCTTACTTTATACAATTCTTATTTCGAACTTTTACAGTTACTACACACACCTTTAATAATTATTTCGGTTTCGCTGGCTTCAAAGCCCTGCGGAACCTGAGGCTCCTCAACTGAAACATCATCAAGACAAATTACACTATCACATTGTTTACAATAAAAATGTGCATGGTTGTTTTTATGAGTAATGGAATTATCCAATGCATATTTCACTACCTGATTGTCCACCACAATTTTATGAATAATCCTTTTTTCGAGAAGCGTTTTGAACGAACGGTAAAAAGTTGTCCGGTCAAAATTACTGCTCAATTTATCCTTTATGTCATTTTCTGAAAGCGCATGCCCCGATTCAAGCATCATTGATAATATGCCTTCCCGGCAAGCGGTTCGCTTTAATTTATGTACTTGTAAAATCTCCAATGGTTCCATAAAACAAAGGTAAATGCAATATTGTTGCAAAAATAATTAAATAGTTATACAATATTGAATACTTGTGTGACTTTTAACAAAATAGACTCTTACTAACTAACCTATTTAATCTTTCGAACAAATTCAACATCGTCAACAATGTAAATCAAATGTTCTTCATCGGTGTTATTCAATCTTAACTTTCCTTTTATAGCGATATAATCGTCGGTTTTAAGCTTCCTGAATTTATCCATTTCATCTTTCTTGATGTTCATTTCAACTATTGTTTCAATACCCGCACCAGAACAAAAAAAGCACATGGATGAAGGAGCACGTGATAAGACGAAAATATAGCCTGTCATGTCGCCCGGAAGGTAAAATCCTTCAATGGCGATTTCTTTCCCATTGATTTCTTCCAGTTTATCACCAAATTTTGCCTTTGGCAACATGGCCTGATATTTCAAAGACAAGCGGTATTTTACTTTTACATCATTCAGAAACAAATCCCAAACAGTATCATTATCTAATTTTTGTCCGATACTGTTGAAAGAGAGAATACAAAATAGAATTACACCAATAAACTTCATTTGTTTAAATCTTGCTTAAAATAAAATGAATATCTGTTTTATACGCTTTAATAGCCGGGAACAGCGATGCCAGTGTCCCAACGACAAAACAATATACCAATAACAATAATTCTTTTCCGCTTATTGCCTGTATTCCCGAAAAGCTAATTGCTGATATTTGCGGCAATACCAGCCAAATTATCCTTGAAATAATGATTCCGGCCAGCCAGCCGCCCAACGATAAAATCGTTCCCTGAGAAAGCAGCAGAAACATTACTTTGATACGGGAAGCGCCGAGTGCTCTTAACAATGCTACTTCGTAAATACTTTGGTTGAGCGTGTTGGTTAAATGAATTAAAATATTCAAGCCGGAAATAACAATTATTATCCACGCCAGAATTTTAAATGTTTCTATTCCGTAGCCTAAGAAGCCCATCAAACGGTTTAATTCGAGTGCCGGAGACGCAGCCTGCATATTTGTATTTTCGTTGATAATACGTGGCAAAGATGCAATGGCTATCGGACTGCGCGCAAATACCAAAAGTGCTGTAATCTCACTTGACGGGTCATCGTCTGATTCCTGAAGAATTCCTTTATAATCGTTGTATGCCCGAAGCTCTTCTTTTGAAATATCTTGTTGATGTTCAATTTTGTACAGCGCCGAATCAAGCAAAGCACTATGAACATGTTCTTTTTGTGAATGTTCGTGATGATGATGTTCTTCCTCCTCTTCCACATGCTCGTCGTGGTGATGTTCTTTTGCTTCTGCTTCTTCATGATGATGCTCTTCGTCTTTTTCTGCTCCCTCATGGTGGTGGTGATGCGCATGTACTTCCCAAACGCTTTCAACAGGAGTAAGAATAAGCCGGTTGGTCACTTTTTCATTTGGAGCCATTATCCCAACAACAGTATATTTATCTTCATCATGATGGTGGCCTGATTCGGTAAAGCCATGAACGCCTGTAAACAAATCGCCAATTTTCAAACCTGTTTTATCGGCAACCTCAGCACTAATTACTACATCCATCGGTTTTGAAAACCACTTTCCTTCCTTCAGTTTACATTCATATAAATCGGGATACGATTGTTCTGTTCCTACAATGCGGTAACCTTTGTAGTTATCTCCCAAAGCCAGCGGAATGGCACTTTTTACCATTGGGTTTGATTTTATTTTGTTGGCTTCTTCCAAACTAATATTTCCGGTAGGAACGTCGGCCTGAAAAACAGAAGAAAGTATTAATTGCAACGGGCTTCCTTTGGCTCCAACAACCAAATCTACACCAGCAATATTTTGCCGAAAGTTCTGTTCAAAACGCTTTTCAAACCGGAATATCAGCGAAATAATGGTAACTCCTATGGCAAATAACAGCAAGCTTAAAAATGTATTGAAAGGTTTAGCGGTTAATTTTGCGATACTTAATTTGAATATATTCATTTTCGCGATGGTTTTAAGTAAAGAATATTCCCGAATTGTTTTTTGATTCGGGAATCGTGCGTTGCAATTAACAATGTAAGTTTATGCTCCGACGAAACTTTCTGCAAAAGCGTAATAAACCGCGTGCAATTGTTATCGTCGAGGCTTGAAGTTGGCTCATCGGCAAACAAAGCCAGGGGTTTATTTACCAGCGAGCGGGCCACCGAAAAACGCTGAAGTTCGCCCTGACTTAGTTCCGAAGGATATTTATTCACCAATTTCGCTATTTCCAACTGCTCTGTTAACTGGGAAACATAATCCGGGTCTTTTGCCCCGCCTGCCAGCGTTTGGGCTATCAGCAAATTCTTATTCATACTGATGTCTTCAATAAACAAGTGCTTCTGGAAAATAAATCCAAAGTTTCTTCCACGAAATTCATCCAACTTGTTTTGCTTCAGTTTGCAAATGTTAGTATTGTCAACTACTATTTCTCCTGAAGAAGGAGACAATATTCCCGCAAGCAAATGAAGCAAGGTAGTTTTTCCTGAGCCGGAGTCGCCAATCATTGCCATTTGTTCGCCCGAGGCCATTTCCAAATCAGGAAAATCCATCTCATTACCTCGCTTGTATTTAAACTTTAAATTCTTGGTTTTTATCATTTTGTATGATTTAAGATTGTATAAACAGGATGAGTTGTTTCGTGCGTATGCGTATGCGAATGGCTGCCGCTTAATGAGTGCATTAATATAAGTCCCAAAAAAATAAATGCAAATTGGATTACATTTTTACGAATGGATTTCTCTTTATTAATTTCAGGGACAAGGCTACTACCCGCAAGATAAATAAAGCCACCGGCAGCTACTGGCAAAACATACACTGAGAGCGAACTGATAATTGAACCTGCCCACAAGGTTACAACCGCGCCGGCAATTGCTGTTATTGCCGACAGAAAATTAAACCACAATGCTTTTTTTCGTTTAAAACCTGCGTGAATTAACACCCCAAAATCACTGATTTCCTGCGGAATTTCGTGCAAAATTACTGCCAGTGTTGTAGTTATACCAATTTCGGGAGAAGTCATCCACCCGGCAGCGATTAAAATACCGTCAGTAAAATTATGCAGTCCGTCGGTAACCAAACTAATGTAGCCAAGGGGCATGATTTTAGTATCATTTTTAATTTTGTGATTATGGTTTACATGAACAACTTTCTCAATTCCCAGCATCACTAAAAATCCGGCCATTACGAGCATTCCAACCATTTTTCCATCATGAAAAATATGAAATGATTCGGGTAATAAAACGAAAAACGAATTTCCAAACAATGTTCCAATTGCGAAACTAATCAGGCTGAAAACAATAAACTCAGTTTTTATTCCTTTTAATGCTACGATTACAATTCCTGATAATGACAAAATACTTACCAGCACTGTGCTGGCTATTGCTGATATCCAAATTTCCACTTTCTGATTTTTTAAAATTCTAAACAGGCCACTGGTCTATAAACTCGTGTGTTTTTGTTTCCATTCCGAGAATTTCTTCTTCGGTACACAAACATTCTTCCAGGTCTGCCCGTATTGCTTCCTCGTCCATGTTTTGTCCAATTAGAACCAATTCGGTTTGACGGTCGCCAAAACGTTTGTCCCATTTTCCCATAATGTATTCTTCATTTTGCTGAAAAGCGGGATGTTGGTTGCGTTCCAGTGTACTTAACGAAGCCCACCAAACACCAGCGCGGTCGGCTTTTATTGAACCACCGGCCTGACTCCAGCTAAAAGCAGCTTCCGGACGCGAAGCCATCCAAAACAAACCTTTACTCCGAATAATGGATAAATCCCAACCTTCGTTAAGGTATTTCCAGAAACGTGCCGGATGAAAAGGGCGTTTCTCCCTGTAAACGAAAGATGCAATTCCGTACTCTTCAGTTTCCGGTACGTGTTCCTCTTCCAATTCTTTTATCCAGCCAGCCGATGTGGACGCCTCGTAAAAATCGAATTTCCCGGTATTTACTATTTCGCTAATTTCAACTTTCCCGTGTGAAGAAGTAAGTATTTTTGCTCCGGGATTCAATTTATGAAGCACACTTTTTAGCTCTTTCAATTTTCCCGGACTAACCAAATCTACCTTATTTATAATAATGACGTTAGCAAATTCCACCTGGTCTGTCAGAAGATTCACGATGGTCCTTTCGTCGTTCGGATCATCATCATTCATTTCGCGATCTCCGATGGTATCCAAACTACCAAAATCCTTTTCAAAATTAAGTGCATCAACTACGGTTACCATGGTATCAATTTTTGCCCACTTTGTTAAATCAATACCCAAATCTTCAAAAGGATAAGTAAATGTTTGGGCGATTGGCACCGGCTCGGCAATTCCGGTTCCTTCAATTAACAAATAATCAAAGCGCCCCTGACTGGTTAGTTTTTCAACCTCTTTAACCAGGTCTTCACGCAGCGTACAGCAAATGCAGCCGTTGCTCATTTCAACCAATTTTTCTTCGGTGCGTGAAAGCACATTTTCATTTTCAACCAATTGCGCATCAATATTGACTTCGCTCATATCGTTCACAATAACAGCCGCTTTCAGTCCATTTTTATTGTGCAGGATGTGATTTAACAAGGTTGTTTTTCCGGCTCCAAGAAAACCGCTTAAAACTGTAACAGGCAATTTATTTGCATTCATATATTTTCGAATTTGAGTTAATTAATATTTTTTAATAGTTGTGCCTTATTAACACTTCCCTTCATCCATAAAAGCCAGTTTAACGAGGCAAGCATACATATATTGGCAAAACCCAGGTAAAACAGCCACAAAGGAGTTCCAAACAAATAAATCATGGGTATCCAATAACTGAAAATGCTCCAAAATGATGACATGCAAATTGGACATTGAATAATTGGTTTTCTCAGGTATTTGTTAACAATGAACACTTCATCTGTTTTATACAATCGAAATGAACCATCTTCGTTTTGGTCAATTAAAATCTTTGGGTCAAGTTGATACAATGTATTTTCAAGCATTTCGGGTGTCGCAACATCGCCCTGATTGCTCACCCTGATAATTTCGCCGTCAACCAAGAAGTCAAAGTCAGGCCTCACACGTTTAAGCTGTTTTAATAAAATTTCCAACTGTAACCCGATGTAGTAAACAGGCACTTGTTTTGTTCTTGTCAGAAATTTGAAAAGCGGGTATAACAGCATCTCGCTGTCTTTATCTTTTCCGTTGGGAAGCTTCTCTGTTCCGCCGTCGGCAGCTATTCTCACACCAAGAATAAATAGCGATTGTAATAATACATAGCCAACCATCGCTACAACTGCTAAAAATAAATTCTGAAATTCCATATATTAAAAGAGTTTTGTTTTTAAACTATATTTTCACTTATAACATTAGCTGTAACATCATCTCTTAAGTCACTTTTGCGATTTGTTGTTGAATAATATTTAGTTATAGGGTTCTTCTACAGGAGTTTCCAGAAGTTGATAAAGATTATCCTCAAGTTTGTCGTAATCTAATTTTTTTCCAATGAAAACGAGCTTGCTGAAACGGGTTTCGTTTCCCCATTCTGCTCCGGGTTCAATCATATAATTACTTCTAACCGCTTGGAAAACCTTCTTCTGTGGTATATCTTTAAAACTAACAATCCCTTTTATTCTGTAAACAGTATTTTGATTAAAGAACAGAAAGTTCTGTATCCAAAGGTTGAACTTTTTCATATCAAAACTTCCGGGAATAATGAACCCAAATGATTTAATATTGTGTTTATGCTGATGATGTACCGGCTTCGTTAAAAATGAAGATTGATTAACAAATGAATTGCCAAAAACCGATACATTTTGAAATGAGATAGTTGATTCCTCGATGTTTTTTGCAGTGAAAGCTTTTAAGTTTAATAAATTCATTGTATCAACTTTGGCGTATTTTACCGGATAAATCGAGGCCATAGGGTTTATGCCACCAATTAGCTTTTCAAGTTCTTTCAGATATCCAGACTGAACGATATCTGCTTTATTTAAAAGCACAACATCGGCCAAAGCCAGTTGCTTTCTAACTTCAGGTTCTTCATCTATTAAGTCTTCCATATTTGCACAATCGGCAAGGCAAATAACGCTGTCGATTCTAAAATGCAACTGAATACTTTCTGACGAAAGGAATGCTTGAATAATTGAATCGGGGTCAGCTATTCCGGTGGTTTCAATCAGGAGGTGATTAAATTCGTATTGACTGTCTAGCAGTTTCTCAATAGTTTCATAAAATCCCTCGTTCAGCGAACAACAAATGCAGCCATTTGAGAGTTCAAAAATATTCTCATCAGAACCTACAATCAAGCCGCCATCAATACCAATTTCGCCAAATTCATTCTCAATAATGGCAAACTTCTTTTTCGGGTATTGCTTTATTAAGTTATTCAGAAGTGTTGTTTTTCCGGCACCCAAAAAGCCTGTAATAATTGTTACCAGGATTCTTCCGTCTTCCATTGTTTAATTTTCTCGTTTTCAAAAAATAAATCACAAATGCTCCCATGTGCTATTTGCAATAATGTTGCAAATATATAAAACACTTTTTAAATGCATCATTGTTGCAAGTAAATATTAAACTAATAATCGGAAAACGTTTATTTATTATTAAAAAAGGAGCATTCGGACGTAACTAACGCCTACCAGTGTGCAAACTCGAAATTATTTAATTGATTCTCAATTCCCCATAAGGCCTTTCTGAAAACAAACACCTGCGTTTTTTAATAAAATGTTAATAATAATCAGAGTTGTTTATACTTTATTTTTACAATTTTTGAACTTAAAATTCAATATAGAAAAATGAAACGTCGAAATTTTTTGCAAGCAGGAACGCTGGCTGCTTTAACCGGAGCTTTTGCTTCACCAGCAATTCTAACAGGATGTAACGAAGTTGATAGTAAAAAACGACAAAATCAGGCCAAAAATATCATTTTCATGGTGAGTGATGGAATGAGCATCGGAACTCCGGTGATGGCTGATTTGCTTCTTCAAAGAAAGACAGGAACCGGAAGTTGCTGGATAGATTTATATAAGACAGGAAAAGCAAATCGGGCTTTTATGGATACTGCTTCTGCCGATTCACTCGTAACGGATTCTGCTGCTGGTAGTTCATCATGGGGAGGAGGAAAAAAAGTAAAAAACGGAAGGCTGAATGTAAATGCTGATGGTTCTTTCAATAAACCTATTCTACAAAAATTTAAGGAAGCCGGTAAATCAGTAGGATGTGTAACAACGGTGCCAATTACCCACGCAACACCTGCTGGTTTTTGTGTAAATAAAAAAACGCGTAGCGCGCAAGATGAAATTGCTTCAGATTATCTAAACCTCAAGTTTGACGTGATGATGGGAGGCGGAATGGAATATTTTGACGGAACAAAACGTGCCGATAAAAAGAATATTTTCCTGGATTTTTCATCCAATGGATTTCAGGTGGTTCATACAAAATCAGAAATGGAAAACACAGCAGTGGGGAAACCTGTTTTAGGCGTTTTTTCGAAAGATGGCTTACCTTATTCGGTTGACTTGAAATCAGACGCTGAATTAGAAGCCAAAATTCCTTCGCTGGCTGAAATGACAAAAAAGGCAATTTCTCTGATGGAACAAAATAACGAAGGTTTTGTATTGCAGGTTGAAGGAGGAAAAGTGGACTGGGCTGCCCACGCGAATGATGCAGCTGCATTAATTTATGACCAAATTGCTTTTGACGAAGCAGTGACTGCGGCAATTGCTTTTGCTGAAAGCCGCGATGATACATTGGTAGTGATTACTACCGACCATGGAAATTCAAATCCGGGATTGATAAAAAGTAGCAACGTAAATCAGAAATTTGATTTGATGCAAACTGCCAAGAACTCAAACGAATGGGTTTTGCACGGAATTCGCAAATCAGATAAACCTTCGCATGTTATCGAGCGATTAAATTATGCACAGGGAATTACCATTTCTCAGGACGAAGCTAAAAGTATATTAAAACATTATGATTCGATGGAAAACGACGGTTTGTATAACGATTACAAATTGCCTTACCTACAACTCGCAGAAATACAGCATAATTACACATCAATTTATTGGTCGGGAATGAACCACTCGGCTGATTATGTTGAACTTGCCATGTTTGGTCCGGGAAGCGAAGCATTACCTACGTTTGTAAAGAACTCCGACCTTCATAATTTTATGTTAGAAGCAGCTGGCTTACCAGAATCGGTTTTTGTGGTTTGATATCGTAGATTTTAAGAAAAAATATCGGGGTTGGTTATTTTTTTTATAACCAACCCTATTTTGTAATTTTCAAGAAAATCTATTTTTCGGATAGCGGAATTGCATACGAATGTTTTATTTCCCCCATTACAAACAGGCTTTGCAGATTACCAATGGCGTCAATTTCCCCCAAAGTATTCAACACAAAATCCTGATAATGCTGCATACTTTGCATATGTATTTTCAGCATAAAATCATATTCGCCGGAAATATTATAACATTCCGTTATTTCCTCAATTCCCAGGATGGCATCCATGAATTCTTTTCCCAGTTCTTTTGAATGCTGCTTTAAACGGATGTTGCAAAAAACAATAAATCCCTGGCTCAGTTTTTCAGCATCCAGTACGGCTGTGTATTTTTTTATATAACCTGATTTTTCTAAACGTTTTATTCGCTCAAAAACCGGAGTTGGTGATAGATTTACCATTGCTGCAATCTCTTTTGTGGTTAGAGAAGAGTCTTCCTGAAGGATTTTTAATATTTTAATATCGGTATTATCGAAGCTCACTAAAGATTTTTTTTCTGTTTTCCTGCTCATTTCCTGCTCTGTTTAGAGTAAAATTATAGTCCGCAGCAAATATATAGATTTATTATCCTAGTTTTTCTATTTGCAAAGAATATACAACTGCTTCAGTTATGTTTGTACAGATAAAAATGAATACAAAATGAGTAAAACAAAGACACTACAAAGAGCTGATTTAGTTGGAAGTTTTTTACGTCCTGAAAAGTTAAAATCAGCTCGTGCTGACTATGAATCCGGAAAAATCAGCAGGGATGAATTAACAAAAGTTGAAGATGAAGAAATTGTAAGAATAATTTCCAAGCAGAAGGAATTAGGTTACAAAGTAGTAAGCGATGGAGAATTTAGAAGAAGTTACTGGCATCTCGACTTTTTCTGGGGATTTGAAGGAGTAGAGCACGTACATATGGGACAAGGTTACTCTTTTCATGGAGAAGAAACCCGTGACGATTCTGCCCGGTTAAGTGGAAAAATTAGTTTTAACAAGAATCATCCTTTTCTTGCACATTACAATTTTGTAAAGAAAAATGCAGGAGAAAACGCTGATGCACGAATAAGTATTCCATCGCCGGCTCAATTCTATGCTGAGCTTGTACGGGGTGTAAACGAAGAAAAGGTAAAGGAAATTTATCCTGATAATGCAGAACTGGTTAAAGATATTGGCAAAACCTACAACGATGCAATCCTTGCTTTTTATAACTTAGGTTGTCGCGATTTGAAACTTGACGATTGTACCTGGGGAATGCTTTGCGATACTGATTTTTGGACAACAATGGCCGGCAAAGATTTTGACACAAAACAGTTAGAGAACCTTTACCTGGAACTCAATAACAAAGCACTGGAAAATTTGCCTGAAGATTTGAGTATTTCAACCCACGTTTGCCGCGGCAATTATCATTCAACCTATGCAACTTCCGGAGGATACAAGCCCGTTGCAGAAAGTTTGTTTGTAAAAGAGAATGTGGAAACCTATTTCCTTGAATTTGACGATGAACGCTCAGGAGATTTTGAGCCATTGCGTTTTGTTCCAGAAAATAAAAAAGTGGTATTAGGGTTGGTTACCAGTAAAAAGCCTCAGCTTGAAGATAAAGAAGAAGTGAAAAAACGAATTGAGGAAGCTGCAAAATTTGTTGACCTTAAACGTTTGTCTCTGAGTCCGCAGTGTGGTTTTGCTTCAACTGAAGAAGGAAATATTCTTACGGAAGAAGACCAATGGAAAAAGATGCAATTAGTACAGGAAATTTCAAAGGAAGTGTGGGGATAATACCTATTTCCAAAAAGCGAGGCCGTCTCATAACAAGTTTTATGAGACGGCCTCTTAAGCATTAAAAGTAATCTATTAATCTTTGATTCTTTGTTTACTCTTTTATTAATGCTCCATTGATAAAAGAATATTTTCACATTAACAGATGCATTATCCAAAAGAACTGAATTAGCAGCTAAGTAACCTGAAATATAAAGACATGCGCTTAGTGGCTGTATGGAATCGTAAAGAAGAATGTTGATCCTATATTTTCTTCACTTTCGGCCCAAATTTTTCCACCTAATAGTTCTACATACGCTTTTGCAATGGATAATCCCACCCCGGCTCCTTCATAATGACGTGAGAGCGTTTCATTCTCTTGTCGGAATTTCTCGAAAATTATTTGCACATGTTCTTTCTGAATGCCCACGCCGGTATCTTTTACAAAAAATTCAAGGAATTCGCCTTTTTTTTCGTATCCAAATTCAATGGATCCAGAGTGAGTGAATTTTAGAGCATTTTTCAGAAGTTTAGTCAAAACAATCTCGATTTTTGTTTTGTCGGTTTTAACTACGGCATCTGAATATTTCAAAGTTTTCTTTGCTGAAAACTTAATCTTTTTTTGATCCGCTTCCGATTTAAAAAAGTTATATGTCTCTTCTATCTGTTCATTTAAATTTGTTTCAGAAACAGATATTTTCACCAGTCCTGCTTCTATTTCCGAAATTTCAATAATATCATTTATAACACAAAGCAGACGGGCACTGCTTTTTTCGATCAAACATATATATTCTTCTTGTAATTCAGTAGAAAGATTAGGTTCTCTGAGTAAATCAGAAAAACCCAAGATGCCGTTTATAGGTGTACGTATTTCGTGGCTCATATTCATTAAGAATGCATATTTCAAGCGGTCGCTTTCTTCTGCTCTGTTTTTAGCCTCAATCAGTTCATCAATCATGCGTTTCTTGCTGGTAATATCCTGAATTATGGAAAGCAAAAAATTGGAATTTTCTATTTGTACCGGATGGAAAATGACTTCAACATCCTTTATAACTCCGTTATACAACCGGTGCCTGAAATTGAAATGTGACTGTTTTTTTGCAATGGCTTTCCTCATTTCCAGGAACATTTCGCGTGGTGTTAGTACGTTTATTTGCGAAATATTATTGGTACACAATACCTGGTGTGCCAAGCCATAATAACAGCAAGCAGCCTGATTTGCATCTTTTATGTCACCGGTTTCCGGGTCAATTAGCAACATAACTGATGGGTTTGCACGAAAAAAGGAATTGTACAGACTTTCTTTCTGCTGTTCTGCTTTTTTCAATGCCAAGGTCAATTCATTAGCCTGCTTTTTAAGTTTATTCCGATAAAAGCTAAGCCCATGAACCGCTTTGAAATTTTTTGAGAGCAACAAGCGTAGAACATCTGCAACAGGTAGCCTTTTTCTCATATTTTCCGGCTCCTGGCAAATATTCGTAAGTTTTGACTTGCTCGTTTGTCCCATTTCTCACCACACTCTTTAGTACTCACCAGCCGACAGGCATGCGGAGCTCAGGTTATTCATAGCTTCTTCTATGTTGTCAAAATCAGGATTTTCATGCGCTAATTTTAGCTTTTCCAACGCATTTTCAATCGCATTTTTTTTCTCAAGGGGTAAAGTGTTGCCAAATTCTTTCAGTTGGATTTCTGTTTGATAAATTTGCATGTCGGCCTTATTGCCTGTGACAGTTCTATCCTTCAGCGCCCGATCTTCCTGCATATGTTGCCTGGCTTCTTCCTTTATCCGGCATATTTCTTCTTCCGAAAGACCGGAAGACGCTTCTATGCGAATTTGCTGTTTTTTTTCGGTTAGCCGATCAACGGCAGTCACACTCAGAATTCCATTGGCATCAATGTCGAAGGTTACTTCAATTTTCGGTATTCCCCTGTGGAAAGGCGGTATTTCATCAAAGTGGAACCTCCCGATGCTTTTATTTTGACTGGCCATTGGCCGTTCGCCCTGCAAAACATGAATTTCGACTGAAGATTGGTTGTCTGTTGCAGTGGAAAATACTTCAGACTGCCGTGTAGGAATAGTTGTATTCGCTTCTATCAGCCGTGTCATTACACCACCGCGGGTTTCTATTCCTAACGAAAGAGGCGTAACATCCAGCAGCAATACATCTTTTACTTCTCCGGAAAGGATTCCACCCTGTATAGCCGCGCCAATAGCAACAACTTCGTCGGGATTGACCCCACTAGAAGGTTCCTTACCGAAAAAGTCACGAACCATTTTTTGAACAGCCGGAATGCGGGTTGATCCGCCAACCAAAATCACTTCATCCAGGTCGGTGGCTTTTAGCCGGGCATTTTTAAGCGCTAACTGACAAGGAGCAATAGTCGATTGAAGCAGGTTCGCAATCAGTTGTTCGAATTTGTCGCGGGTAAGTTTTCGAACCAAATGTTTGGAAGTGCCATCAACCAACATAATATATGGAAGATTGATACTGGTTTCGGATGCGCCCGACAACTCAATTTTTGCTTTTTCTGCCGCTTCTTTCAACCGCTGAAGAACCATTGGATTGCGAAGAAGCTCAACGCCTTCATCATTTTCAAATTCATCAGCCAACCAGTTAATAATCGCCTGGTCAAAATCGTCACCCCCAAGGTGTGTGTTTCCGTTGGTTGACTTCACGTCGAAAATGCCATTCCCGATTTCAAGTATCGAAATGTCAAAAGTCCCTCCTCCCAAATCAAAAACAGCCACTTTAATATTATCATTCCGTTTGTCTAACCCATACGCCAGGGCTGCAGCAGTTGGCTCATTAATGATGCGACGAACAGATAGCCCGGCAATTTTACCAGCCTCGTTGGTAGCCTGACGCTGTGAGTCGCTAAAATAAGCCGGGACTGTAATTACTGCTTCACGAATTTCCTGCCCAAGATAATCTTCGGCTGTTTGTTTCATTTGCTGAAGAATCATGGCTGAAATTTCCTGCGGAGCATATTGTTTCCCGGAAATATTTACATGAGGTGTATTATTTTCGCTGTTTATAATCTGGTAAGGGAACCGCTGAATTTCCTTCTCAACCTGGCTGTAAGTTTCGCCCATGAATCGTTTGATGGATGATACCGTGTTTGCCGGATTCGAGATGGCCTGACGTTTTGCCGAAGCGCCTACTTTCCGTTCACCATCCGATGTAAAACCCACGACAGAAGGCATCGTCCGTAGCCCTTCGCTATTTACTATTACAACCGGTTCGTTTCCTTCCATAATAGCCATACAGGAACTTGTTGTCCCCAGATCGATTCCTAAAATTTTACCCATTATGCGTCCTTGTGTATTAAATAGAAATTTTTTGTAAAGATTACTGATTAAGAGAGAGAGACTTTATATTGACAAAACTAAATGGAGGACTTGGCCCGGAGGTATCAATGAAAACCCCAAAAATCCTGTATTTATTTCTTAGTGTCTCGACTGTATTCCGAAACTCGTTTGTTTTTGTTTTACTGATAAGAAAGGCGGCGTTGAGAATCATGGCATCTTTTCTTCCTGTAAATTCTTTGGGAAGCAGGTTGTGTGAGCAGGTTGATACACTTAATTTTTCAAACTCTTCGTAATAATTTTGGCCATAGTTTTTGCAGATCCTGTCCATCTCATTTTCGACCAATCCATTTTTCTTCCTTCTCAAAAGAAATGCCCTTCCTGGCGAACTATCCATGATTTGTTTTTCCAAAGCGGCCGCGTCCTCGCTCAACTCGTCAATTTGTTCGCTGAGCAATTTTCGGTCGAAGTAGATTTTAACAGACCATTCCTCACATCCTTTTATTAAATATAAATTTTCGAATAATGAATCGGAACAATCGGTTACAAATTTCCGCAAACAATTCTCAGTATAAAAAACAGTACCAAATTCGAATGGAAGCACTGTATTCTGTTCCATCAGAGAAGTAATTACTTCTACGTGTTCGTTGAATTCTTCCTGTTCAATCTCCGTGCAACTCCGATCAAAATTTTCCTCAGAGAATTCTTCGGACGAAATATATTTAACAACCACATAAAAATCGCCAATCTTCATAGATTTGAGCCTCTTGAACTTTATGTTTCCGGCAAGGGCTGGCTGGGTGTTTAAAACGCAATATACATAGATTAGATTGGTTGCCACGGGGTTGTTTTTTTATTATTTACTGATCTCCACTATCTATTCCGTCAAAGGAGCTCATTCGCTCGAATGCTGTAATTTCAAGATTTTCATCCAATTTTATAGAATAAAAAAGCCTCACTTGCTTGGATGGTAGGTCCATCGATTTTAGAAACGAATCATCTTCATAAACCTCGGCAACGGCACTCCACATTTCTTTGTTTTTTTCGATTTTTATAACCGTCACATCGTAGCAGTTAATGTTCTCTTTCAGAAAACTCACCACTGTTTTTTTTACATCAATTATATTGCCCATTTTTAAACCTCCTATCTTATTTATTCTGTTTGTCAGCTCTTATTCTTTCCAATGTTTTCAGTAATTCATCTTCCATTTTATCGTATTCCTCTTCGTCAATTTCGTCCATCTCAAATTTCAGTTGCAAAGCCATCAACCGTTCTTTTACAGCTCCTTCGTCCGAGACTTCCTTCTCTAGCACTTCATTAATTTTCTCAGCAATAAAAATTATACCTTTTAACGGAGCGAATAATATCCCACCAATTAATAGCATATTATATCCCTTTCGTATTAATTACAAGATTTACAAAATTGTATGGAGGTAAAGTTCCTACATATTTGAAGGTCATAAGCTGGTCATACTGTTCCGACAAATCGTTGACCACCTTATCAAAAGCAGGTTCCTCCGCATTTTTTATTAGAAAAGCTGCATTGAGTATCATCATTTCTCCGTAGTTATCGTTAATCTTCATTTCGTCAGCAAGCGGATTTAAGGCCGCGATGATCGCATCCTTATACTTTTCGGTTTCTTTCTTCAATGCTTCGGCAACCATTTCCCCAATTTTCACACGCTGATAATGGGTTTTATCGGCTGGCAGGTTTATCAGTTTTGCCCTCAGTGCTTTTATGTTATCATATTTTTCAATGATGCTTTCATAAATCTCAGCCTCCTTTGCAACCACCTTTAAACCCAGCTCTTTTTTGCCATCCATTTGGGTTAGCATCTCATCGAATTTCTCGTAATCTTTTTCTATAATCCTTAGTATTCCGGCATCATCGTCGTGTTCCGAAATGGTTGAAAAGCGTACCGGAAGGACAGTAAACTGTTTCATTATTTCTTCCAATACTTTTTCGTGGGTTATTAGGTTAATCCTGCGAGCTTCGTAGGTAATGATTGGCGACGTGCTAACAATAGCAGTGATATCTTTGTAAGTGATTCCATAAACCCGGTCAGCTCGCTTTCCTATACCAATCGGGCCATAATCAAGCGGTTCCGAATTTCTGATAATTCCGTAAATATATTTTCCCTCTTTGGGCATTTCCTGATCGTTGTTCATAATTATATTTTTCATCGGTTAGTTTACAATTCCCATTTTTCAGGGAAAATTCTCAGATCAACGAAGTTGAATATGGGCAATTGTGAAGAATAGACGAAATCACAGCGCTCCTCGTATTGGCTGCCCAAGTCGGCCATAATGTTGTCGAACTCAACCTCACGCCCACTGTTTACCAAAAACGCCGTGTTCACGAACATGGCTTCACTGGTTGTTTTGTTCAGCTTATAATCGAATACCGACCGATTGAATGCATCGATAACAATCTCGGTTTCAGCTATTTTTTTCTCGGCTAAAGCTTTTTTTACCAGCTCACCTGCTTCAATAATCCGGTTGTTTCGTGTTTCCTTGTCTTCAATTTTTACCAAGTCAGTTTTTATTCTATTTAGCTCGGCATTCTCCTGATCTATTTCCTTGTAGATATTCCCCATATTTTTCCATATCCCGCGGACATTGAGTTCCACCTTGTTTTCGAACTGCCTGAGCAATTCCATAAACTCGCTGTACCTTCTGTTTAACAGATTCCTGATTTCGTCGGGCGTTGCGGCAATTGTTCCAAACCGGATGGGAAGTACACTCCCAAATTCTTTCATTGCTGCTTCAATCACTTTTTGATGAGCCAGCATGTTTTCGGGGTTGACAACGAACCGGCTAATCGGATGGTTGCTTACTACCATACACAAACCATCGAACCCAATAGTTGAAACCAGATCTCCGCGCCCGCCAACCCCAATGGGGCCAAGATTGACATCGTAGTCGGAGGCAATTATGCAATAGATATATTTTCCGTCGCGCTGCATGTTATTCCTTTATTTTAACTAAAATTAATTTTTCGTTAGTTGTTTCCCTGTTCGCCGCAATGGCCTGTTCTTTCGGTTCGAGCCTGGCTACTTCCATATATTCGAGCAGGATTTGGTACGCATTTTTTATCCTGTTGAAATGAATTACTGATCCACTATCTTGATTTACATCGGGATGATATTCCTTAACCTTTTCTTGATACGCTCTTTTTACATCAACTTCCGAAGAGATTTCACTTAGTCCAAGTTCCTGTTGGGCTTGAGACACAGTTGCCGGATTAAGTTCCTTAACTTCTAAAGTGTAAAAACTATAGCAAGGCAAAGGACCAACCATTTTGAAGTTTAGCATTCCCTTGTATTCTGCATCAAGACGATCGAGTGTCTTTTCAAATTTTTCTTTTTCATTTCGGTTGAGCAAATACGCAGAATTGGTTATCATCTGATCGTCCATCACCTCATGTATTTTAATATCGGTACACAAACCAGATAAAGCATTCATGACTTCCAATTCAACTGCTGCATTTTTTTCTTTTAATTTTTCTTCAAACAAAGCTCCAATCTTCACCTGGTCAGTGTGAGAGATGGGGTCTTTTTTCTTCAGAATCTCCGTTTTAAGGGCTATTATGTCCGGATGATCGGCAACTTTTTTAATTGTAGCAGAAAACTCGCCCCAGGTTACAGCAAGGTCAATCTCTACCATACTCTCTATTTTAGAGAGCGTATTAATGATCAGATTATATCCCGTCGACAGAATTTCGAAGACTTCTTCTTTCGAGTTCACAATGGTTCCAAGGTGCATAGGTATCACCATGTTGAATCCTTTTTGCATCAGATTCTCAATTGTCTTTTGATGTTCTACCAATAAATGTCCAAGTTCCTCCCGGTTCAAAAAATCAAATGATACATTCTCCCGATCGGAAACAATGGCCGAAATATTTTGATAGGCAATGGTATAAATTCCAGTGTTCACCAGCGACCGAAACATCTCTGCACTGTAAAAATTGGGTATAATTCCGTAAATGTAAATTCCTTTTTTTGCCATAAGGTTTTAATTATATTTTTGTTTCGTTTTGTTTTAGTACCAGTTGGATAGCTTCCTGAAAGTGTTTTTCGGCAATGCTGACATTCAATGTATTTTCATCAGATGGGTGACAGGATTTGTCGATCATCTGCCTGATAGCCAGCATAGCGGCTTTCCTGCAAATAAATTCGATATCCGATCCGGTAAGCCCATCTGTTTCTAAAGCCAGTTTATCCAGATTTACTTTTTTAGCCAACGGTTTTTTGCGGGTGTGAATACCGAATATTTTTTCGCGGGTTTTAGCGTCGGGCAATGGCACTTCAAACAATAAATCGAACCGACCACTACGTAAAAGCGCAGGATCAATTAAATCGATCCGGTTAGTAGCAGCCAAAACGATTACGCCTTTCAGGTCTTCAATGCCATCCATTTCTGTCAGGAATTGGCCAATCACCCGATCTAATACTCCGGATTCCGAGCTATCGTTGCTGCGCCGCGGTGTAAGGCTGTCAATTTCGTCGAGAAATAAAATGCACGGCGATGCCTGTTTAGCCATACGGAAAAGCTCGCGAACTCCTTTTTCTGATTCGCCAATGTACTTACTCAAAATCTGTGGCCCTTTTACCGAAATAAAATTAATCCCGCTTTCGCTGGCTAATGCTTTGGCCAGATAAGTTTTTCCGGTTCCGGGTTTTCCGTATAGGATGATTCCTTTCGGCGGCTTGGTATCGGCCCTTCTAAACAAATCGGCATATTGCAGCGGCCATTTAACCGTTTCTTTCAACGCTTCTTTAATTTCATCGAGTCCGCCAACATCGTTCCATTTCACATCGGGGACTTCCACAAAAACTTCCCTGATGGCTGAAGGTTCCACTTCCTTCATTGCATCCAGAAAATTGTCCATCGTAACTTCAAGCGACATCAAAAGTTCGTAAGGGATTTCAGACATCGCAAAATCGATTTTCGGGAGAATTTTCCGCAGCGCTGTCATTGCGGCTTCGCGTGCCAGGGCTTCCAAATCAGCTCCTACAAATCCATGTGTAATCTCAGCGAGTTTTTCCATATCTACATTCTCTGAGAGTGGAATCCCCCTGGTGTGGATGTGCAGTATTTCAAGCCTCCCCTTTTTATCGGGGATGGAGACTGATATTTCGCGATCGAAACGTCCTGGCCTGCGAAGTGCTGGATCAATGGCATTCGGAATGTTTGTTGCACCAATCACAATTACTTTTCCCCGCGATTCCAAACCGTCCATCAACGACAGCAACTGGGCCACAACACGTTTCTCAACCTGTTTTTCGCCCCCCATGTCTTCACGTTTGGGTGCAATGGCATCTATTTCGTCGATAAAAATAATGGCGGGTGCATGTTTCTGGGCTTCCTCAAAAATGTTACGGATACGGCTTTCGCTTTCGCCATAGAATTTACCCATGATTTCAGGCCCCGAAATGTTAATAAAATAAGCATCGGTTTCATGTGCAACAGCCCTTACTGTCAGTGTTTTTCCGGTTCCGGGAGGACCGTAGAGAAAAACGCCTTTAGGCGGCTGAACTCCCAACCGTTCAAAAATCTCCGGATATTTCAGGGGCAATTCAATCATTTCGCGGATACGCTGCACCTGGTTCCCTAATCCCCCAATATCTTCATACGAAATCCGGCGTTTCGTTTCCCCAGCCTCCTTAGTCAACTCAAGCTGAAAACTGGTATCAGGATGTATCAGCACCACGCCTTCGGGGCTGGTTGAAGTTATAGTATAATCAACCGAACGCGCCCCAAACAAGTTGGCGCGTACTTTATCGCCTTTTGCAACCGGCAAGCCATTGATTAACGAACCAATATACCTGGCATCGTCAGTCTTAAATTTCGAACCGGATTTTGTGTCGGGTTTGAGTTTTATTTTTGTCGCCTGACGGCAACCCGTTTTTGCAATTTTCACTTTTTCGTCGATTCCCGCCTGACAGTTTTCACGGGTAATCCCATCAATTTGGATAATACTTTTGTCGCGGTCATCAGGATAACAGGGCATTATTTTTACCGGGGTGGAACGTTTGCCTTCGATTACAATCACATCGCCACTTTCCAATCCCACCAGCTTCATGTCTTTTGGATCGATCCGCGCAATTGCCCGCCCTACGTCTTTGACCAGCGCTTCTTTTACACGCAGTATTATTTCGTTTTTAGTTGTAGTCATGGATGGTATTTGGTTTTTACTTTCCGAACAGAAATCCCCTTAATTCTTTTAACGACTCCAATCCTTGTATTTCTTCAGCAAATTCAGGTACTTCTACTCTATTCATCTCGTTAAAAGTTTCGCCAATTTGCCGAATGTATTTTTGTTGTCCCGCCTTTCGTCGTTTGCAAAAGCTGCAATCTTCAGAAACCATGACATGATTTACAATAATTTGCCGGGCATTTATCTTAAAATTTTCCAGATCAGACAATAGCCTCACTGTTTCTGAAATCGCCATTGTTTCGGGGATACAAACCGGAATAAAATTGCATCTGTTTTTATCCTGAAGCAGACTTTCTATCCGCTTGACTGTTTTCTTCAAACTTAGAATAAAGGCGTCCACCTCATCCTGTTTATAACTACCCGAAAAGCTGGTGACCATGTAACGGTATTTCCACCGCATTTTAGCAGCTACCTTAATCCATGCATCAAGCATTCCTGGCGATGAAATCAGGCGCAACGCATGGCCTGTTGGTGCGGTATCAACAACATATTTGTCGTACTGGCCTTCCTCAATGAAATCGATGATCGTTTTAAAACTCATGATTTCATCAATCCCAGGTAACGACAAACCAAGCATTTCGTTGATGTCGTCGTTATCAAGATTGGTTGATGTCGTCAACAATTTTTTTAGTTGGCTTTGGTGTGCTCCTTTAAATATAGATAGTGCCTCGTCGGCAACTACCTCAATGGCCGACAGGCCGGGTACATCATCAACCTTCGCCACTTTATAGCCAATTTGCTGTCCCAGACAATCCGATACTGAATGTGCCGGATCGGTTGAAATAAGTAAAGTCCTGTAGTTCTCAGAAAGGGCCAGGGCTGTAGCAACGGCACAACTGGTTTTTCCAACACCTCCTTTGCCTCCAAAGATGATGAGCTTCAGATCGCTGTTTTCTAGTCCAGTTAGTACCATTGTTTTATTTCTTGATCTTGATTTCGAGGATGCCATTGGTGAATTTATGGCTTAAATCAGTCTGCATTGCTTTTATCGAAAGCAGGATTTCTTTGCGATAAGTCCTGTTTTTACCTGTTGCCAAGATTTCCAGAATGTCTTCTTTCAAGTCAATTTTTATATCGTTTTCCTCAATTCCCGGCATCTCGGCAATAACAACAATTTCGTCTTTTTCGTCGAAGAGGTCGGTAATAGGTTCGCGTTCGTCGTCAACTTTGGGGCCTTCGGGCGTTTTTTTGATGTTTCCAAATGTTTCCACTTTTGGAGACCCTCCACTTGCGGTATTGATTGTAAAACCATAAACGCCTTTCATGCCTTTTTGGATCTCATCAAGATTTAGTTCACCTTCCTTACTTATGGTACCTTTTTCTTCAAGTTTCCCTGCCAGGTCGACCAGTTTTTCAACGCCTTTGAACAAACTGCCAAGGCCGAACAGTTCAAACCCGGCTTCTTCTTTTTTGTTTTTCTTTTTATCGTCTTCCATTTTCAAGAATTTAAAAAAAAACTATAATGGTTTTTATTTTCTATTAGCTCCTTCCAGCTTCTCGATCCGGGCCAGTAACTGATCCCTTTCATCTTCTCTTGCTCTTGCAGAAAGGTATGGGTCGTCCTGCCACCAGTTGATACCCATTTCAAGTGCTTTGTCAACACCACAAACCAAAAGCCTTATTTTGATTGTCAATAAATCAATATCTGCAATTTTGACCTGGATGTCGCCAACGATAACGATACCTTTGTCTAAAACAAGTTCCAAAACATCGCGGATCGATGAAGTGCCAGTTGATGTGGTAAGTTGTGTATCTGACATAATGTTGTTTTTACTTTTATTCTGAAAAATCATCTCAGTTTCCCGAGCGATCCTAAATCAATGTTTAAATCATCCTCTTCAAGTCCGAAAACTAACCGGAGCTCTTCAATTTTCGTTTCAATGGCTTCCAGATTTAAGCCCAGTTTCTGGACTTCCATATCGGTAAGCTCATCCCGTTCAACTCTTCTCATGGCTTCTCTTTCCACTAAATCAACAATGAGTTTAATCAGGGTTAAAACCAACTGCGCCAATCCACCTTCAACTTGTTCAGGAACATCGGCATTAATCATTTGATTAATATGTTTTTGTGCTTCTTCAATTTGCCGTTCCAATTTCTGCAAGAAAACTTCATCACCCAGTTCGTTAACATGAACATCGTCAACCCTTTCTCCTTGCTGAGATGATAATTTCGACAAGGAAACAATGATTACCCTGAGCGAAATCGCCAGCATGTCTAAATCTGCAATCCTGATAACCACATCTCCGTGAAGTACAGCGCCTTTATCAACAACCACATCCAAAGCATCAACCAGTGTCGCACTTTTATCTTCCGAATCAGCCATAGTTTTCTATTTATGTAAAATGATAAGAAGGCCAGGGCCCACTTGTTTCAATGTTTATTCCCTGCCTTTTGAATTTTTCTTTAAATGCTTCTGCTTTTGCTTTAAATTCATTTAGTCGTGATTCTTCAACTAAATAGAATCCATTCAAAATCATTTGTTCAACCATCAAGGTAAAGTCCTTTTCCAGAATTTTGGCTTTATGAATGCTGACTGCCGAATCGGTCAAACTTTCGTAAATTTCATTGGTGATTTTGCTTAATTCCTTTTCTTTTATTTCGTCGATTGCAGAACTTATCTTCTTTTTGGCAAAAAAGGACATTCCTTTTGGTAAAGCTTCGGCTTCCTTTTTTCTGGCCAGTAATTCTTCATTTTCGTTCTCAATAAACTCATCGAAAGCTTTCGCATCCAGAAATGCTTTTATTCCCCACTCCTGTTTCCCGGCTAAAAATTCCAGGCTTGTTCTGAATTTCTCCTGATTACTATAAATGGTTTCCTGCAAATTCTCCCTGGTTTTAAATATTACCCCAAATTGCATTGGAATAACAGGAATAACTTCGCCGCTTTCGGCCCTCATACTCTGCTCTATTATCTCTTCGTGTATTTGGGCTTTTCCTTTTATCCAATCCAGATCTTCTTCTGCTTTTTTTTGAATTTCCTTTGAACTAAATTCTTCGATAGATACTTCGCTGACTACTGCTTCCAAATCCAGAAAAGGAATGGTTTGAACTTTTCCATCTCCCGACATCGTTTGCACTGCAGTAACCGTTTCATCGCGTTTAAGCCTGACACAATAGAGATACAATCCGATTTCCATTCGATTATATTTTATCGTCAATACTCAATCGACATGGTTTTCCATTCCGATTTAATCGAATCTGGTTTTGTCGATTCGTATTTACTCATTTGTATTGCTTTTTTATCATTATGTGCCTGTATCTCATCCAACCTGTTCTGAATGATTTCGAGCCTTTGAATAATCCGGATTTTCTCATTTTCCAACCGCGACCTTTCTTTTTCATACATGTGCAGTTTGATAAAATCAGACTCTTCCTTATTTGGGATACCTGATTTGGCAACATTTTGCATCGACTTGATGCTCTGAAGCCCTTTTATGGAAGTTGATATAGGCATATTGAATTTTATTTGATTGATAAATTGTTTTGAAAATTGATTAGCAATTAAGATCTATTAAGTCGTTTACAATTGACCGTACTTTTTCCTGATTGGTTTTTGAACCTACCCGACTGGTCTCCGAAGTGAGGATGTCCTGGCAAATCAACCGAAACATTTCGTTTTGTTTCGAAGGAGATGAATTCAATGTTGCCAACGTTTTTGCAATCATAATCGAACCGCGGACTGTTGGGTCAAATTCGGTTCTTCCTGAATCGCGTAACCCTCTTACAACTTTTACAATCTTCTCGGTATCTTCAAGCGTAAGGTCTGATTTTGCCATGGTTATTTTCAATTCTGTTTCGTAATCGAAATGATCCAGATCCATGGTTACCATCCGGTCGCGAAGAGCATCCTGTGTACGATTAACGCCTGCATACTCTTCCGGGTTTGAAGTAAAAATAGCGCAGAAATTGGGGTGTACTTTCATGTAATAGTCTTCTTCTTTCCCTGCCGAGGTACTCATCATCCGTTCCTGAAGGATAGGCAAAAGAATGTTATTGGCTTCGGCGCGCGAACGGGTAAATTCGTCGTAAAGCAGGGTGAACCCATTTTTCACAGCAATTGTCAAGCGATTGTTCACCCACTTTTTTTCCATGTCCTCTTCTTGCTTGTGGACAGTGTGGATAAATTTATCATCCAACTTACGAAAGCGGTAGCCCGACTCACTACCAACCAGATCGGAAGTTTTGTATTCCGAATCGCCATGAATAATGACAACTGGCCGGCCAATTTTACTGGCCAGGTGCATAGCCACGGTTGTTTTCCCTGTTCCTGATGGCCCTCTGAAATGCACAGGAAATCCTGCTTTAATATAAGTCAGTCCCCTGTCGGTGATATCTTTAACATACTCTGTCTCTACAAAATCAGCCATTTGGCGAGGCTCAAGTATCGTATTCGTTTCGTTATTACTACTCATCGTTATTCGTTTGATCGATCGTTAATTAAATTCGTTTTCTGGCAATTGGGCCATGGTGTCTGCCATTATTCTCCGGGCCTCTTCAATATCATTTTTTGTTTGTTCACGGGTTTGGAAAAAAGACTCTCGCATGGCAATAAACTTGTTCAGCGCCACCTCCCTTTTTTGTAAACTTCTTCTGATATTATCGCCTATGTTATTCATTGGATATTTCTATTTGTTAGTAGCCAATTATTGAATGAACAATTCGAAGCGGGCTTATTGCAAAAAACAATAAGCCTCTTCGAATCAGATTATTCCTTATTTATTTTATTGGAAAATAGACGTTTTCCAATTTCTGAACTTTCCCTTCTTCCAGTAAAGCCTTGGCAATAAATCCCAGTTTCATTCGGGTTTCGCCCAGAGGTTTTTCCATTTCCGAAATCTTTACGCCTTTCGGATGTTTGTTAATATAATCCAATACCTTTTCTTTCAATGTCATTGATACTTCAGGTTTGGATTTCTCTGTTGGTTTAACCTCTTCTTTGGGTTTAGCTTCCTTTTGAGGTTTAACTTCTTCTTTGGGCTTAACTTCCTTTTGGGGTTTAACCTCTTCTTTGGGCTTAGCTTCCTTTTGGAGTTTTACCTCTTCTTTAGGTTCGACTTCAACCGGAGCTTCTACAACGGGTTCTTTTACGGTTTTTGCTTTTTCTTCTTTCTCTTCAACAACATCAGGCTGTTCTACCATCCCCGTTTTTCTGATTTCGGCCATAGTGGCTTGCATCTTATTCCACTCGTCAACTGCTTTTTTTCGCTCGTTTGCATAATTGCCGAGTGTGTCCGAGGTTGTTTTCCGTACTTCTTTAACTTCTTTTTGAATTCCTTTAATGTCAGAATGAATTTGTTTCATAATTCCATTATAATCGCGAAGTCTTTCTGTTTCTCCATTAGCCAGGTCTTTCTGCAGTTTTTCTGCTGTCTCCTGGTTTTCTTTGCTGATTTCAGCTAATTTGGCCTGAAACCCACTGAGCATTGTTTGGGTATATGCTACCCGTTCGGTTAAATTCCGACCTAGTTCAGCTTTTAATTCATCCGACATTTCAAGATGCTCTTTATCGAATGTTGCCAGCATTTCGTTAGTATTTTCGAAAATTGAAGCAACCTCTTCGTTGATGTGTTTAATCTCTTCGTTGATGTGTTTAATATCACCGTTAATATCTTTCATCAGGGATTCAAATTCAGACATACGAGCTTTTTCTCCCTCTTTTCTTTCAGTTCTGTTTTGTGCAAAAATTTGATCCAACTCATTAGCCATTTGCACACGCCCTTCTGTAAAATCCTTGATCATATTGGCGGTAGAAGTCTGAATATCTGCCACTTCCTGCTGAAGACTTGAAATGGTGCCGTGAATACCATCCATTAAATTATTGTAGTTACTCAAACGTTCTTTTTCTCCCTGGCTAAGGCCTTCCCGAAGTGCTTTGGCGTTATTATTTAATGATGCAGCCATTTCCTGATGGTCTTTGTGAAAGCCATCAAGGGTTTTCTGTACATCTTTAACAAGCTCTTCATTTTCTTTGATCCGTTGCTTAAATGCAGCAAGTATTTCATCGCTGAGGTTTTTCATTTTTGATGATAGTGCCATTGTGGTTTCTCCTATTTTTTTGAATAATTGATTTTTCTAATTGAGATATTTGGTGAGTTGTTCTTTGATTTTTTTTATATCGTTGACCTGAATCTGACTGCCCTTATTTAGTAGGTTGTTTAGGCTCTCGATCATGCGATTATGTAATATCTGGAAATCATGAAACGATTTCATGACCGTTTTTTTTCTTGTTTCCTGCAATTCAGAAATACGTGAAAGCTGAATTTTTATCTGGTTAATTTTTTCCGCAACATCAGAGGCTGTAATATCATTAATGATCAACAGACTTGATTTTAGCGAATTGGCGGTTTCTTTCTGGGCCTCAATAAAATTTATAAATTGTGTCTCTGCTTCCTTCTCTTTTTCATCCAAAGCAGAAAGGATGCCGGACATCATGGTATTGTAATCTTTCTTGCGAAGTGAACCATTTTTAGCAAGAGTCTCGCAAAGCCGGGAATTTAAAAGATCCCGTTCTTTTCTGAGGTTATTTAAGGAACTCTGAACGTTATCGAACAGGAAATGGCTTGATTCGGTAATACTTTCGGAAGATTGAAAAGCAGTCTGAATTTTTTGAATTCTGGATTCGTATGAACTGATGATGTTGTCGAAAAATCCCTCGATGTTCAATTCAGCCTGAGTATTCATTGTCATAGCTCTGAGTCAATTTTGTTTTCGTAGAAGATGAAAAATAATTCTTGGTAACTCATGCTTCCTTGAACTGAATCCGGAAGGATGGTTAGCAAGAATAACAGTTAAACTGTTTTGCTTATGCTGCTTTAGCTGTTAAGCCAATAGCTTCAGCATATTTCAGGTAAGTTTCAACTGAAGCAACTACTACTCTTGCTTCGATAGCAAGCAATTCGATACCTACTAATGATACTCTTACCCATGCGTCAACTACTACTCCTTTGTCAAGGATACGATCAATTACTTCTACTAAACTTGAAGATCCAATGGTTTTTTCTACTGCCATGATTTTATTCTCCTATTATTTAATTAATAAATACCGTCTTGGTCAGAGGGACGGCTTTGCCTCTTTTTTGCTGTGCCAAACAGTCGGTATCAGAGACCCGGGATTTGAGTACCTCTGTTTAGCATTTGCTGACTGTATTAAGCCAAAAGCTGTGCCGAATAATGATTGATGAATTTGAAAAAGTTTTTAGTGTACATTAACTAATTGAAGGTTAACAATAAAAAAAAATAAAAAAAATAATTGTGTCTCTCCGCTGCATAATAAAAACCTAAAGCCACATCGCATAAACGATGAAAAAATCGCGCAATCACGCGAAATCGCGTGCACTTAAATCATCGAAAAAGAGTGTCTGAATTGAGGGAATAAGGCATTTTCCAGATTGAGAATATCGACCATATTCATGTAAAAAGAATCTACTTTGTAAATGAATTTCTGTGTATATTTTTTATAGAAAAATGTGGGCAGGAAATAAAGAAAATTCTTATAGTTGACTAGCCTCGTGGCTAGCCGAGGGAGCTTTCGCCAACTTTTTTTCAGCGAAAAGCTGAAAAAACGAATTTTCATTATTTCGCCCCTCTATAAGTCATTCGACTGGCATCTCCCCTGATATTTAGGGGAGAGTACGAGGAAACCTAGTGGCAAGCCACAAGGAATTATTTGATAAAATCGTAAATGACAATACATCCTTTTTTAAGAATAGAATTGTAAATGCGATATCGTTTCTACCCACATAAATCATTATGGTAAAGTTAGTTGATTGCTAATATAACCCGAGTAAATATTAGTTTTGTCTGTCTTCCGATTTATTAATACTGATGCCGTATTTTTTCATCTTACGACTAAGTGAATCACGGTGAATTCCAAGTAAATCTGCCGCAGCTCGTTGATTGTAATTGCAACGCTGAAGCGCTTTTCGGATATTTTTTATTTCATTTGTTCTTAAATCAAGAACCTCATCTTTAGGCATATTTATGTTTTTTTTTCTTGAGTTTATACGAAAATCGGCAATACCTAGCGTATCTCCTTTACAAAGCATAATCGCACGTTCAGTCATATTTTTTAACTCCCTTACATTTCCCGGAAAATTATACTTCTTAAGTACATCAAAAACAGCTTTATCAATGTGTATATTCGGCTTGTTCAATTTAGCTGAAAAGATTTCAATGTAATGCTCAACAAGAGGCTTAATATCTTCAGGCCTTTCGCGTAATGCAGGAATATGAATATGTAATATATTCAAGCGATGAAGTAAATCGAGCCTGAATTTATTCTCCTCTACACGCTCTTCAATGTCATGATTCGTAGCGGAAATAATGCGGAAATCCGTGTAAATCAAACTTGTATCTCCAACACGGGTAACTACTTTTTCTTCAGTGGCTCGCAATATTTTTGCCTGCAAGTTGAAAGGCATATCGGCAATCTCGTCCAGAAATAAGGTTCCTTGATTACACAATTCAAAGTATCCCATTTTATCAGTGACAGCACCGGTAAACGAGCCTTTTTTATGTCCAAAGAATTCGCTTTCCAAAAGAGTATCAGTTATAGCACTACTGTTCACTGCAGCAAAAAGATGGTCTTTCCGTGAGCTTGCATAGTGAATAATTCGAGCAATGTTCTCTTTTCCGGTTCCACTTTCTCCAGTAATCAACACATTGGCATCCGGATAGCTTGCAGCCATCATGGCTTCATCAAAAACGGCCAAAATCTGAGGGCTTACCCCAATGAACTGCCGAGCAATTTTCTTTTCAAGGGTTCTGGATATCAGCGAATTCTTTTCTTCTAAATGTTTCAACTTTCGCTGCATCTGGAGATATTTCTGGGTCCGTTCAAGAGCAATTTGAATATCGATAAACCGGAATGGTTTACGCAAATAATCAAAAGCTCCGAGTCGCATTGCTTTAATTACAGTATCCATATCGCCATGCGCAGAGATAACGATTACTTCCAGATAGGGATACTGAATTTTTACTTCTTTCAGAACATCGAGTCCATTTGCTCCTGGTAACCGAATATCAAGTATCAGCAGATCAATCATTTGATCCCTCAATATTCTTTTACCTTCGGAAACAGTATTTGCCTCGAAAGGCTCGAAATCTGAATCCAGAAAAAATCCACTCAGTTCTTCTGTGAAATGCTTTTCATCATCAAGTACTAAAATTTTGATTTTGTTTGTCATCTTTTCAAATTAAAATGATTTAAACTTTAATAAAGAACATAGGTAATAGGTATGATTTTCAATGTTATGCAAATATTATATGGAATGCAGGAGAAACATGGCAATGACTTTCTTCATTGAAGGGAGTATTTCTGAACTATGAATTTTTATTATTGATATTAAGAGAGTCATTTTTACACAGAAGAATATGAAGAATTGGAACTCTGCCCAAGCTTGTTTAAACACTTTTATCACTAACAGACGCCGAGTTTAACAATATTTGTTCCATATGAGTAAATTACTCCATATGACAAAAGCCATACGAGTATATATAAAGTCTATAATTAATACATTCTGTACAGTAACTTTTGTTCATATTTTAAGAACCTCTTTTCCTAGCTTTGATTCGCAGTAGTCTTTTAGAGGAAAATCAGTCAATGCTACTTTTGTAATTTTTCCGATCCGGTAAAACTTAAGCCTGTTGTGTTATACCGCCTGCAGCGAAACGTTGTACACCAAAACATAAATAATTGGAAGTCAGCACTTGTAGTACCGCATTTTTGAGAAAATTGTGTAGAAAAGCCGAAACAGCCTTTTATTGTATCAAGTTATTGATATTAACCATAGAACAAAAAAAATTCCGATCCTCCTCGAAAATAGAAAATAAGAAGAGACTCGTAAGTGGAATAACATGATTCTGTAAACAAAAACCTAACGGCAACGATTTTTGAACACTCCTTGTTTTTAACAAGATTAGTAGCTTGTAAGGCAATAGTCGGTTTTAACACTTTTTCTAATTACCTGAGTTCGATTTTAAAATAACTCACAGCTTTAGCTATTTTGGGGTCGAACTCAGGTAAATAATCATTGGGTTTTAAGTACCCCTAATGTAATTGATAGTAGAATTGGAACTTCATTTGATTCACTCTGATCTTATTCAATGTTTAACCACGTTCATTCTCTTGAATATCTATACTCAGTTTAATTTTTGTTCCGATATTTTTATTACTCGTAATATCAATGGTTCCACCCATTTCAGTAACTATCTGATAACAAATAGACAACCCAAGCCCAGTGCCTTTCCCAACATCTTTTGAGGTATAAAAAGGGAGCATAACATTAGACAAATCATCTTTATCTATTCCTATTCCATTATCGGTAAGTTCAACTACTAAGAATTCATTTTCAGAATAGGTCTCAATTTCTACGATCATTTCTTCGCAGTCGGGCTGTATTTTTTTCTTTTCCATCAATGCATCCTTCGCATTGGTAAGTAAGTTTACAATAACCTGTTCTAGCTTATAGGTGCTGCCAACTATTCCCGGGATACTTTTATCAAGGTTAAGACTTAGTTTAATTCCAAGGTGCTTGAACTGTTCCTGGATCATTGAAATCGCATTTTCGATACTTGAATTAATATCAAAAGCTGTGGCAACATACTTATTGTCGTTTCGCGAGAATGCCCTTATATGATCAATGATGTTCTTAATTCGGGTAATATTATCAAATATTTTATCTGATTTGTTTTTAAGAAATTCGAAACTAATTGTTTCATTTTTTGCTCCATCAAACAAAATTCTATCCATCACCATAGAAATGATATTCAAGGGCTGGTTAATTTCATGGGCAATACCCGAAGCCATCTCTCCAATGTTTGCCATCCGATCAGCATGCAGCTGTTTGGCTTCTATTTTTTTACGTTGCGAAATATCGCGGATAATAACCATAAATGACAAAGGTGTACCATCGGGCTCTTGTATTAAGGTGGAACTCGTTTCAGCATTGAAAATTGATTGGTTTTTCTTTCGCAGTTTTATTCCAATATTTTGTGCAAGTCCCTCATTCATTGCCTTCTCATATATATCTTTTATGATATTTCTTTCTTCGGAAGGAACAAACTGGTGAAAGCATTTGCCAACAATATCACTTCTTTTACGGATTCCAAATATTTCGAGACCAATTTCAGAAACCTCTGTTATAATACCTTTCAAGTCAATTAACAATATCCCATCAGGAGATGCATTTATAATGGTGCGATATTTCTCTTCGCTAATCTTAAGAGCCTGCTCTGCCAACTTACGTTCACTAATATCCTGAATAATACCAAAAATATTTTCCAAATTACCAAACTCATCGAATTCGCTTTTTACTTCGCCAAATAGATAGCGAATTGAATTATCCTTTCGGATGATGCGATATTCAAAAGCGAGAGATTCATCATTATTTGTAATGCTAGCATTTATGCGATTGAGCGTAGGGTCTAAATCTTCAGGATGAAGTACCTTGAGTATAGATTCAGCTTTTCCATCAAAAAACTCTTCGCTTATGTCGAAAATTGAGAACAGCTCTTTTGATAGTTTTATCTTGTTTGTTTTGCTTTCCCAATGCCAACTTCCAAGATGCGCTATTCGTTGCGCTGTTGCAAGATTTGTCTCACTCTCTTTTAGCAGGTCTTCTGATAACTTTCGCAGCGTAATATCTTTTACAAAACCGAGGTACCGGATTTCAGATAACTTGACTGTTTCGATAGAGCACCATCGCTCTTCTCCACTTTTATGGCATAACAATACCTCAACAGTGTCACAATGTGTAATAACTACATTCTGAAGATGAACAGTCCACTTATTGTGTGACTCTTCAGGAAGCAAATCGAGGAAGGACTTGGTTAATAGTTCATTATTTGAATACCCGGATATAAGGCATGCTGCTTTATTCACCTCAAGAAATCGTCCAGTTTCGTCTGTAACAAATACTCCATCGGGAGCATTGTCGATGTAGCTTCGATACTTCTCCTCATTTTTCTTTAAAGCAACATTAACCCTGTTTAGTTCCTCTGTTTTTTTTTCTAGTTGTTCTGATTTATCAATAATTATCTGTTTTGAAATGAAAAGATCAAGAAATACCTTGACCTTACTAATAATGAAGTTTCTATTAACTGGTTTGAAAATATAATCTACCGCTCCGCAGTTATACCCTTGTGATACGTCAATTTCATTAATATGATTGGCTGTAATAAAAATAATAGGCACACGATCAGTCTTTCTTTCTTCATTAAGTTTAACTGCCAGTTCAAAACCATTCATTTCCGGCATCTGTACATCTAAAATGGCCAATGCTAATTCTAGTCCTTTAATTTTCTCTAATGCCTCGAATCCCGAAGTCGCAGCGATAAGGTTAATGTCTAATTTTTTTAGTACAATTTCTAAAAATGACAGGCTGATAGGATTATCGTCTACAACAAGCAAATTTGGGAAAGACTTCATAATATAACTCTTTTTAGTTTAACTTAATCTAATGGAATTGCATGAAAAATCTCATTATCGGATTATTAAGGTCTAATTTGTAAACTTATAATTCATTTAGCACTGATTAGATTTACCCCAGAACTAAATAACCAGTTTAAAAATTAGTTATAGTTGCCCTTTGTTCATTAAGTTTGAACAAAATGGGGCGATAAAGGTATTTCTTCTTGTCAAATTAACTATATGAAGCAAGAAAAAAAGAATAAGATTATAAGTAAACTATTTGTAGATTGTAGCAACACTGAGGTTTCTTCAATGTTTATTGATTCTCGTGAATCTCTATAAACTGGTTAGCTAGATTGTTTCCCTGGAATTCTTTTGTTGTGATAGATCCACTAAATACAACACTACCTTCTTCTCTAAAACCACTGATAATTAACAAAATAAAAGCAAACAATAAGAACACAATCAAATAAAAATCAGTGTTGGCTTCCTAAATATTGTGGAATACAAAATGTTTCTATGTATTTGGTAGCTTTTAGCAGTTTTTTATTGGGTGGTTTTGCTTATCTACATTTCTATTTCAATTGTTATCAGAATTCTCTGGTAAAAGAAAATTTCTCGTTTCTTTCGCCAGAAACCGAAAACAGGAGTTAATGCTCTATCCAAAATTTAAAAGATTATTTACTTAACTTTGGCATGTTTGAGATTTGCGCCAGTGGCAAAATTTCTTTTTCATAAAGAACGAGGAATAAAAAAGAAAACATGTACCAGACAAAAAATCCATTTATCAAACCCGTGATGAAAATGTCGGATTTGATATTCGAGAACCCATCACTACTGTTAATGATGGAACACTTCAATATAAACATTGTGGTACGAAATAAAACCGTGGAACAAATATGCAATGAAAATCAAATTAACCAGCAGGTGTTTATTAGCATTGCAAATTTGTATAATGGCTTTAATATCGCCGACACTAAAAATATGGGCAGGCAGGATATAGTGTCAATCATTCTTTTTCTGAAAAACAGCCACCGTTATTACCTGGACGAAAAGATTCCGGAAATTCGTGACTGTATTAACGGGGTATATGCCAGGAATAATGTACCTGAAATAAGGCTTGTTGGTAAATTCTTTGATGAATATTCACAGGAAGTAAAAGAGCATCTTGCGTATGAAGACGTGGTGGCTTTTCCCTATTTTAGTTTTTTGGCACACGATAAAGAGAATGTTGATTTGAATGATGCCCAATTCTCAGCAGAAGAATACAAACAACATCATACTGATATTGAAACAAAACTCGGGGAGTTAAAAAGTCTTTTATTAAAACACATTCCCCTAAAACAAGACGGTTCTTTAAGGCGGAAACTTTTAACAAACCTTTTTGAACTGGAAATTGATTTAGCCATCCATTCAGTGATAGAAGAATCAATACTGATTCCGTTAATCAAAAAAATCGAAAAGCAACAAAAAATTGGATAAGTGTAGGATAAATATTGCAATTGCTGAACCTTCAGCTATCATATATGAAGGACTATCCAATATTCTGTTACGGGAAGGATGTAATCATTACAACCTTTATCATTTCGATAATATTGAAGAAATATTATACGAAACACCAACAGGCAAAATCGACCTTTTTATTGCAAATCCTTCCCTTGTGAAAGGGAATGTAAAAGCTTTTCATTCTCATAAGAAAATAGGTAATTCTATGCCGTGGGTGGCTCTTATTTATTCATTCTTTGAAAAAGAAATTATCGATTTATTTGATGCCGTTATTCAAATAACTGATTCTCCCGAAACAGTTACTTACACAATACAAAATTTGGTTTCTTTAAAATGCCTATGTAAGTCCGTATTAAAAGAGCAGCTTACCCCAAGGGAAACAGATGTATTAAAACAACTTATACAAGGCTTGTCGAATAAAGAAATTGCCAGTCAGTTAAATATAAGTACCCATACGGTTGTCAGCCATCGGAAAAACATTACACAGAAAACAGGCATAAAAAGCCAGTCAGGACTAACCATTTATGCCATATCCAACAATATTATCAATATAGAAGATTACCAGGAATAATCTTCATCATTTATCCCTTTTTAAGGGGATACATCTCCTCTATAAAAACCCATTTTTAAGGGATTGTGTCATTTTCAGGGTTTCTGTTTTTTTGTGCCTTCAATAGTTATAAAATAAAGAGACCAAAATGAAAAAGACTTTTATATTAATCATTGGACTATTATTATTGCTACAATCCCAGGCACAGGAAAAAACTGATGCCATGCTTTTCGGCGATGTGAAATCAGCTACTACAAAAGAACACATACCGTATGTAACAATTACTGTTAAGGGGACACGAATGGGAACCACAACAGATGGTACAGGCCATTATAAGCTAGCTAACCTCCCGGTTGGCAAATGTACAATTGTTGCTCAATTCCTTGGATACAAGTCTCAGGAAAAAGAAATTCTTATGGAAAGAGGAAAGGCAGTGGAGCTATTTTTTGAATTGGAAGAAGATATGATGGACCTTGAACAGGTTGTAGTTACCGGAACCCGAACCAAACATTACGTGAAAGATGTGCCAATCCGCACGGAAGTGATAACAGCAAAATCTATCGAAAACAAAAACGCTGCAAACCTCTATGAAGCGTTGGAAGGAACACCTGGTATACGGGTAGAACAGCAATGCCAGTACTGCAATTTTTCAATGATACGCATGCAGGGGCTCGGCTCAGAGAACACACAGGTTTTGATTAATGGCCAGCCTATTTATTCCGGCCTGGCTGGTGTGTATGGCCTGCAACAAATGGGAACCGATGATGTTGACCGGGTTGAAATAACCAAGGGGGCAGGTTCGGCTCTTTACGGTAGTGGCGCTATTGCCGGGGCCATTAACATTATTACAAAGGAGCCATCTTTTGTGCCTGAAACAAATGCAGATGTCCAGTTTGGAAATTTCGGGACAAATAAATACAGTGTCTATTCTTCATTAAGAAATGAGAAGGGAAATATTGGCCTGACCATCAATGCCCAAAAGCTAACCGGCGATGCCATTGACGAAACAGGCGAAGGGACAAGTAAAGATGAAGTAAAACATAAAGACGGTATTTCAGACCGGGTTGCTTCGAATTTAAATAATGCCGGCTTCGGTTTGTATGTTGATGGTTTGTTTGCTGAAAATGACAAGTTAGTCCTGCGTGGAAGGTACATTTATGAAAAACGGGAAGGGGGAATAATGGATGATGATTATTACAGAAATCCGTTTACAGATGGTACCGAAAATATTACTACCGACCGCTATGAAACAGAATTATCGTATAAAACACTGTTCCAGGATGCTTCTGAACTTAATTTCTCGGTAGCTTATACCAGTCACGACCGCACAGCCACCAATGATACATACCTGGGCGACTATATGGCAACCCACGATGACAATACTCCCGATGTCAGGGATATGCGCCCTTACCTGGCCGATGAAAATTCATTAACCGGTACGTTGACTTATGGAAAACGATTAGGTAACCACCACCTTTTAATCGGGGTACAGGGCTTTTATGACAAGCTGGAAGAATCAGGAATGTATGTTATTGTAGACGAAGAAAGTGACTATTATGGAACTTCTTATAAATCAATCGGGAATAAATCGGCCCATGAGTTTGGTTTTTTCTTACAGGACGAATGGAACATAACCGATAAACTGACTGCCGTTCCCGGTGTACGTTTCGATATTCACCACTCAGAAGAAGACTATGAAGCAAATAAAGAAGTATTTACGAGCTCTTTCCCTGAAAGCAAATTCGACAGAAACAGTTTCAGCCCAAGGCTTGCCCTGAAATATGAGGTTTCGCACAGGGTAACACTACGCGCGAATGTGGGTACAGGCTTCAGAGCCCCTTACGGTTTCTCCGAAGATTTACATTTATGTAGTGGTTCTCCTAGGGTATGGAAATCCTCAGATTTGGACCCGGAAAGATCGATTAGCTACAATCTGTCTGCTGATTATTACGGAGAAAAAGTGAGGCTTAGCGCTAATTTGTTCAGAACTGATCTGAAAGATAAAATTGCTTTTGCCGATGCCGATGAAAATGTTGCGTCCTTAGGATACGACTATCAATGGGAAAATATTGATGATGCTTTTGTTCAGGGGATTGAAGCATCCTTTATGACCGATGTAACTTCTACTTTTGGATTTGGCATAGATTTAACCCTGAACCAGGGGAAATACGACCATGCCCGGGAAGACTGGAAGGGGACAGAATATGAAGGTGATAGTAAATACATCTCCCGCTTTCCTTCTGTTACCGGAAATATTAAACTGGAATACAGCCCCAAAGACTGGATTTTTACAATTGACGGGGATTACCAGGGAAGTATGTATATCGACTATTACAGCGAAACAGAAGGGATGAGCAAAATAAAACACACAGATCCCTATATGCTCTTTAACGCAAGAGTGTCAAAAACAATTAAAAACGTTAAGTTATATGCCGGGGCAAAAAATATTTTCAATTATATCCAGCCCGAAAAATATCTTGATGATGCCGCTTTTATGTATGGTCCCGTATTTGGCACTATGGTATATGCCGGAATATCTGTTGCCATAAGAAGGTAAAGTAGCTCGGAATAAAATTATAAGCATGTTTCAATTAATTGGCAAAACAGCAAACGGCAAAATTTTTAAGTGCGATAAATGCAGTGCAATACATGTTGAATTTAAAAATCTGGGGTTCAATTTAAGTGAGAAACAATTCCCATCTTTTGCAGATAGTATATTGGAACTTGATGGAACTGAGTGGGAAACGAGAAACAAAGGCTCTTATTTTTCCCGAAAAATATTGATACCTACCGGGCACAATACCATTAACATTTTATTGAATAATCAAGAATTGAATGAATTAAAGGAATTGCTTACTGACCGCTCAGGCACAAAAGTAACTTTCAATAATATCTCCAATGACAATTTCCTGATTCCTTCATTCTGTAATTAATAAATCAAAACAAAAATACAATGAGTAACACAGTAATTCTTTATGGCTCTGACACTGGAAATACAGAAGCAGCAGCAAAAAAAATAGCATCCAGATTAGAAGCAGATATTTTTGATGTAGCCAATACTCAGGCAGATAAACTAACAGAATATGATAATCTGATTCTGGGAACATCAACCATGGGATTGGGAGATTTACAGGACGACTGGGCTAGCTTTATTTCTGAACTTGAAAAAACAAATTTAACTGGTAAAACAATTGCCTTGTTTGGTTTGGGAGACGCCGATATGTACCCCGATTCGTTTGTCGATGGTATGGGTGAAATTTACAATACCGTAAAAGACAAAGGGTGTAAAATTGTTGGTAAGGTTGAAACCGACGGGTACGAATTTGATGAATCTTCCGCAGTTGTTGATGGAGTATTCATAGGGCTTCCGTTAGATGAAGATAACCAGAGTGATTTGACCGACGAACGCATTGAATCCTGGTTGGCAAAAATCAAAAATGAACTCAATTAAAACCGGATGTTCAACTTAAAAATAAATTACAATGGAAACACACTACTATAACCTTTACAAGAAAGTTTATTCAGGGATGGGCGAGTTAGCTAAAGAAAGTCCCGAATTGATGAAAGGATTTGGAATGCTCCATAAAACTAATTCTTCAGAAGGAGCATTAACTCAAAAAGAGAAAGAAATACTGGCCGTTGCCATTGCTGTAGTTGTACATTGCGAAGGATGCATTGCCTGCCATGTAAAAGACGCGCTTAATGCCGGTGCAACTCACGACGAGATAGTGGAAGCCATTGGAGTGGCAATTCTTATGGGAGGCGGTCCTGCTCTTGTTTACGGAACAATGGCCCTCGATGCCTTAAAAGAATTTGAAGGAATAGAGAATAATTGATTTGTTTTCTAAAAGCAAAACAAATAACGATTTCCAATTTTCTGAATCACTAAAAATGGGGATTGCAGAATACAATACTTTTATCTTCTTTTATACAAAAGAACTCTGTTCGCTTATGCAGATACAAAAAACAGATATACGGAAACAAATACTGAAGGCGGCGCGCAACGAATTTCTTGAAAAAGGTTTCAAAGATGCTTCCATGCGCAGTATTGCAAAAAAATCGGGTGTTGGACTCAGCAATATTTACAATTACTTCAGAAATAAAGATGAAATATTCCGTGAAATATTATCCGGGCTTTTAAATCGAATGGATAAAATGATGGAAGAGCATAACAGCCCCAAATATATTAGCATCGATATTTTCAGTTCGGAGGAGTACATGCGAAGCCAGATTGATATGTTTGTTGAACTCATTGATAATTACAAAGAAGAATTCAGACTGTTGTTGTTTAAATCTTCCGGCTCCTCACTCGAGAATTACCGGGAAGAGTTTATCGAATCGCAAACCCGGGTTGGCAAAGAGTACATTGTCCTGATGAAAGAAAAATTTCCATCAATTAACGGAGGAGTATCTGATTTCTTTATTCACACCATGAGCTCGTGGTGGATGAGCATCATAAGCGAACTGGTTATGCACGAATTGTCGCACCAGGATTTGGAACGTTTTATCAGGGAATACCTGGAATTTGGCACTGCAGGGTGGAAGAAGATTATGCAGGTTAATACCTGATTTTTTTTTGAACAAACATGAACACTGTTCTTTTTTGATGAAATTTAAATATAAAAAACTATGAATACATTATCTAAATTAAAGCAATACATGGCCGGGCGAAAAGCCCTTTTGCCTACATCGCTGCTTTTATCAGCGCTTAGTTCGCTGGCAGGAATGGTACCTTTTATTCTTATTTGGTTTATCATTCGAGAGTTTCTTTCCGGAAAAACCGAGGATTTTAACCGCATCGAGATTTTGGCATGGTGGACTGCCGGGGCTGCTATCATGAGCATCCTTTTCTACTTTCTGGCTTTAACATTCTCTCATCTTGCTGCATTCCGAGTGGAAGCCAATATGCGGCGCGAAGCCATGAAACGGATTGTGCGTATGCCACTCGGCTTTTTCGATAACAACACGAGTGGCCGTATCCGCAAAATAATCGACGAAAACGCCAGTATCACCCACTCTTTTCTTGCTCACCAGATGCCCGACCTGGCCGGAACAATTTTTACCCCGCTAACGGCCATTGTGCTGGTGTTTGTTTTCGACTGGCGCCTCGGGATTGCCTGCATCATCCCCATCATTTTATCGATAATAATAATGGGGTTTATGATGGGCAAGCGCGGAAAATATTTTATGAAACAATACATGGATTCCCTGGAAGAAATGAATACTGAAGCCATTGAATATGTCCGTGGCATTCCGGTTGTTAAGGTATTTCAGCAAACAGTATTTTCATTTAAAAACTTCCATAAAAGTATTATCAAATACCGCGATATGGTATTCAGTTACACCAAAATGTGGCAAAATCCCATGTCGGCTTATACGGTAATTATCAATGGGTTTACCTTTTTTCTGGTGCCGGTTGCTATTCTTTTAATGAAGGAAGGAAATACAGCTATGGTAATTGTGAACTTGTTTTTGTATGTTCTGGTTACGCCTGTTTTTTCGCAGAGTATTATGCGCAGTATGTTCCTGAGCCAGGCCATAGGACAGGCCTCGGAGGCCATTAACAGAATGGAGGAATTAACCTCGTTTGAACAACTTCCCGTTACTGCCAACCCGATGCCTGTAACCAACCATGAAATTCGTTTTCACAAGGTTTCTTTTTCATATCCCGGGGCTAATAAGAAAGCCATCGACACTATCAATTTTTCTATCGCTGAAGGACAAACTGTAGCGCTTGTTGGTGCATCGGGCAGTGGAAAAACAACCATCGCCCGTATGGTTCCGCGTTTTTGGGATGCTGATGAGGGGGAAATCAGCATTGGTGGCACCAATGTAAAAGACATCTCTTCCGAAGAACTTATGAAGCATGTTTCTTTTGTATTTCAAAATACCCGGTTGTTTAAAATTAGTTTACTCGAAAACATAAAATACGGAAACCCATCGGCCTCACCAGACGATATAAACAGGGCTGTTGATTTAGCACAATGCCGCGAAATAATTAATCGTTTACCTCACGGACTGAATACCAAAATCGGCACCGAAGGCACATACTTGTCAGGCGGCGAGCAGCAACGCATTGCTTTGGCTAGGGCCATCTTAAAAGACGCTCCAATTGTTGTGCTTGATGAAGCCACTGCCTTTACCGACCCCGAAAATGAACACCTGATACAAAAAGCACTGGGAAAACTCACCCGCGGGAAAACAGTACTTATGATTGCGCACCGGCTTACCAGTGTTACTGATGCTAATAATATTCTGGTTATCAATAATGGACAGATTGCAGAACAGGGGTCGCATAATGAACTAATTCAAAAACAGGGAATCTATACAAATATGTGGAATGAATATCAACAATCGGTTAAATGGACTATTGGGAAGGAGGCACATTATGCTTAAAATATTACAACGCAGGCTTGCCTTGTCGGAAAAAGGCGCAAAAGATTTTTTGAAAGGCGTTTTCTTTACCACGCTAATGGATATTGCCCTTATGCTACCCGCCGTGTATATCTTCCTTTTTCTTGAAGATTACCTGCGGCCACTCCTCTCCTCTTCTACTTCGGCAGCCAGTGGAATTGGATATTATATTCTGCTGGGCATTGGTTTTATGCTAATAATGTTTGTGGTGGCTGTTTTTCAATATAAAAGCACTTTTACTACTGTTTACGACGAAAGCGCCAACCGGCGTATTTCTCTGGCCGAAAAACTCAGGAAACTGCCTTTAGCCTTTTTTGGCGAGAAAAACCTGTCGGACCTGACATCAACGATTATGGAAGACAGTACCGAACTCGAACATACTTTTTCCCATGCAGTGCCACAATTGTTTGCTTCCATTCTTAGTATTGTGCTCATTGCTATCGGAATGTTTTTTTATAACTGGCAATTGTCGCTGGCTTTATTTTGGGTCGTTCCGGTTGCTGCGGGCATCATTTTTATTTCGAAAAAAAAGCAGCACCGCGAAAACCTCTTGCTTTATCAGAAGAAACGGAATGTAACCGAGCAAATTCAGGAAGGGCTGGACACTATTCAGGAAATAAAATCGTACAACCAGGAAGAGACATATATAAACGGGCTGAATCAGCACATTAACAGCTATGAAAAGCAACTGATTAAAGGCGAATTACTAACCGGGGCGCTGGTAAATGCGGCACAAAGTTTTCTGAAACTCGGATTAGCCAGTGTGGTATTAGTAGGGGCAAATATGCTTGCTTCCGGGAGTATCGACTTATTTATGTACCTTATTTTTCTGATGATTGGTTCACGTATTTATCAACCGGTAAACGAGGTATTCAATAACCTCGCAGCTCTGTTTTACCTTGATGTTCGCATTAACCGGATGAACGAAATGGAAGCTTTGCCGGTGCAGAAAGGGGAAACCGGTTTCTCTCCGGCAGATTACAACATCACTTTTGAGAATGTTGACTTCTCTTATGAAGAAGGGAAAAAGGTTCTGCAAAATGTCTCGTTCACTGCGCAACAAGGCGAAGTTACTGCATTGGTTGGTCCTTCGGGCGGGGGTAAAAGTACTTCGGCAAAACTGGCAGCCCGTTTTTGGGACATCGACAAAGGAAAAATACTGTTGGGGAACCAGGATATTAGCAAAATAGACCCCGAAGCGCTGTTGGAAAATTACTCCATGGTTTTTCAGGATGTGGTTTTGTTCAACACCTCAGTTATGGATAACATTCGTATTGGTAAGCGAAACGCTACCGACGAGGAAGTGTTGCGTGTGGCCAAATTAGCACAATGCGACGAGTTTGTACGCCAAATGCCTCAGGGTTATGAAACAATTATTGGAGAAAACGGTGAAACACTTTCAGGAGGCGAACGGCAGCGGATTTCCATTGCCCGCGCCCTGCTGAAAGATGCGCCGATTGTTTTACTTGACGAAGCCACCGCATCGCTGGATGTGGAAAACGAAACCAAAATTCAGGCGGGAATTTCAGCGCTGATACGTAACAAAACCGTGCTGATTATTGCCCACCGGATGCGAACCGTGGCCAATGCAGACAAAATTGTAGTGCTTACCAATGGCGGAGTCGCAGAAACCGGTTCTCCTTCAGAATTGAAAATTCAAAAAGGAATTTTCTCTAAAATGATGGAACGGCAGATGGAAGTGAGTAGTTGGTAGCATCTATTTCCATTTGGGGTGCAGTTGGCAGTGGTAGTCCACTTACTTGCCTGCTACTGTCAACTGCTACCAAAGGTCAATTCAATTTTGATTGGCAAATATGTACGCCCAATCACTAAGTTGAAATTGTACAAAGAAGTTATCGTGAACCGTTATAACAAAAAGCTAAAGCACAAAAGGGAGATCAAGCAAATAAAGCTACAGTTGCAGGAAAAAATAAACGACTTTCCAAAGCAAGGGAATTGCTTCTGTGCGGCGATATTGAGGCTGAAGACTATCGCGTAATGAAATCTGAAATTGAAATGTGAATTAACAAGTTACATAAACAATTCTGAAAACATAGGCCCTTGAGGAAAAGTGCTTAGCTGTATTTACAACCTCAATTCATTATACGAAAATGGTAACATTACCCAGAAAAGAAAAATCATTGATCCGGTCTTCGCCGAAAAATTGACATTTGACGGATTTCAATTTCGCCTCACAAGAACAAATGAAGATAGGAATATATTCTATTTATACGCAATAGAATAGGAAGCAAAAAAAAGGACAAATTCAGACATCTGAATTTGTCCTGAGATGTGAACCTGAAGGGACTCGAACCCCTAACCTCCTGATCCGTAGTCAGGTGCTCTATCCAATTAAGCTACAGGTCCAGAACGTTTTTGCTTTAAAAGCGGTGCAAATATAACGCTTATTTGTATAAATACAAGCCTGTGCAGAAATTTTATTGAAATTAATTACAATTCATTTTTGCCTGCTTTTCGTCCAAAATATCCAACCGCCTAACAGCAAAATAATTACGCGTATTTTTCCATTTTTTCTTCAATGGCAACATCCTTTTCAAAGTTCACCTGAAGTTTCATATTGGTGATCATTCGTTGTGTTCCTGCTTCGCCACAAGCTACATGAATACTCTCTAACAAAGCCGGCAATTCATGAAATCCACACTCAACTACCGTTTCAAACGGACACACCTGGTATCGATAGCCCGACTTCTGAATGGTTTCAATCGCTTTATCAACCAACTCGTATTTTATTTTTCCATCGGCCTCAGGCAATACCTGAATGGCCACATTTACCTTATTCGTCTTCCAACTCATCGTTACTCTTATTTTTCTTTTGATGTATTAATTGAATGATCTCGCCACGAGACAAAATTTTAACATTAGTGATTACCATATCTTCGCGCAAAAAGCCACCGTACTGATTGCACTCGTTAATTACATTCTGAAATGTATCTCTGATTTCGGCAGTAATCGGCAACATTACCAATGCAGATGAAAAACCTTCCATAAAGTCCATCGACTCAAACACACCTTCCTGCTTATTGAGTTCGAATATTAACTCATCTTTAAGAAGTTTTTGTTGAGTATTATTTAACATTTCGTTTTCGTTAACCGAAAGAAACACCACAAAATACCGCAATTTCTTACCTTTCCCTCCTAGTCCGGTAGATATAAACACCTGTTGTTCATCAAGTAACGAGCTATGCATCAGCATTCTGCTTTCCTGCAAAGCCAGTGTCCCCCACTGTTTCAGATCGCCTTCAGCCTCTTCAACAAACTTTTCAAGCGTTCGGTACGCTTTCACATCGTCGTATACCGCAATGGCTGTCAGTATCTCCTTTTTACGTTCTTCGTCAACTTCCTTGTCAAAAAGTTCTTCTCTTGCCTCAAAACATTCTTCCGATATATCCCTATCCTTCAACAGTTTGGCGAACTCAAAGTATTTCATCTGAATACCAACATCTATCTGTTCCTCCAGAATACTAAAGTTCTCGGGCAGATCGTCCAATGCTTTCTGAATATTATTATAAAATTTGTCTTCCTCCATTTTAACTCCTTCGTTCGAACAAAAATAGTTACTTGTTGGAACTATGTAAAGAACAAATATATTTTATTTTTTATCATTGGAATTTAAATATATTTGTAGGCTTATTTTTATTTAATTTAAATACAGAAAGCAGGGCGAGAGTGAAGTTAAGCGAAGCAAGAAATAATGAGCCGGTGGTTATCACCAAAGTTTTAGGTCATGGTTCGTTCCGGAAGAGGATTACTGAAATGGGATTTATCCGTGGCAATGAAGTTCGGGCCATAAAAGATTCCCCATTTAAAGGCCCCAGCGAATACAAGATTCTGAACTACAATATTACGCTGCGAAAATCGGAAGCCGATCAGATTGAGGTTATTCCAGCCTCCGAGTTCAAAAAAACATCTACTGACAATTACGAGGGTACTATCGACCGTCATATTGATCTTATCGACCAGTCGGCACGTACAAAAACAATCAATATCGCACTGGTAGGTAATCCCAACTGCGGAAAGACCACGCTGTTTAATTTTATCTCCGGCTCGAAAGAAAAAGTTGGAAACTATAGTGGTGTTACGGTTGCCGTTCACAAAGCCACTTTTAAAAGCGGCGGTTATACCTTCATCTTTTACGATTTACCGGGCACATACAGTTTAACAGCCTATTCAAAAGAAGAAATATTTGTAAGGAAGTTTATTTACGAACAAACTCCCGACATTGTAATTAACGTACTGGATTCGACCAATCTTGAACGAAGCCTGTTTCTTACCACACAATTAATCGATATGGATTTAAGGGTTATTATGGCCCTGAACATGTTCGACGAGCTGGAAAAGAACAAGCTAAAACTGGACAAGGAAGAATTATCGAAACTGGTTGGGATTCCGCTTATCCCTACGGTTAGCTCGAAAGGACTGGGTCTTGATTCGCTAATTGAAAAAGTAATTGAAGTTTTTGAGGGCCGCGACAACTTTTCGCGCCACATCCATATTAATTATGGAAAAGAGCTCGAAAAATCGATCAGCAACATTCGTCAGAAAATAAAAGAAGACAAACCGATCACCGATAAGATTTCGTCGCGTTTTCTGTCCATCAAACTGCTTGAAAAAGACAACCAGGTAATCAAACTGCTTTCGAACTACTCCAATTTCGACGAAATACAGAAAGTTACCCTGAAGGAAATAAAGAAGATAGAACTGCTTGAAAACGATGATAGCGAAACGGTTATTGCCAATGCCAAGTACAGTTTTATTGCCGGTGCGTTGCGCGAAACATACAGCAACAAACGAAAGGAAAAGAAAACCCAGTCGGAAAAGATTGATAGTGTGCTAACAAACCGCTACCTTGGATTTCCGATATTTACCGCATTGCTGTTTTTTATCTTCTGGACTACCTTCAAACTGGGAGCCTACCCCATGGACTGGATTGATGCGGGTGTAGTGGCATTGGGCAATTTTGTAAGTAATATAATCCCCGACGGAATGCTGAACGACTTGTTGGTTGACGGCGTAATTGGTGGTGCCGGAAGTGTACTGGTGTTTTTACCCAATATCCTTATTCTGTTCTTTTTTATATCCTTGCTTGAGGGCTCCGGGTATATGGCTCGTGCAGCCTTTATAATGGACAATATTATGCACCGGTTTGGATTGCACGGCCGTTCATTCATTCCTATGATCATGGGGTTTGGATGCAATGTCCCGGCCATTTTGGCAACACGCTCCATGCGAAATCGTGGCGACAGAATTCTTACCATGCTTATTATTCCGTTTATGTCGTGTAGTGCACGACTACCGGTTTATATACTTATTATTTCAGCATTTTTCCAGAAATACGAAGCCTGGGTTTTAATTGGAATTTATGCGGTTGGAATTCTCTTTGCGTTTATTACTGCGCAAATTCTCAATAAAACGGTTTTTAAAAATAAAGAAACACCGTTTGTGATGGAGCTTCCCACCTATCGTCTGCCAACTTTCAGGAATGTGGTATACCACATGTGGGACAAAACGCAACATTACCTAAAAAAGATCGGGACCATTATTTTATTGGGTGTTATTATTGTTTGGGCACTGGAATACTTCCCGCGAAGAACGGAGAATACTGCCGGTTTTGAAAAACAAATTGAGCAGATAACAAGCTCGGAAATGCCCGAAATACAAAAAGAAGATCGCGTTGCGGAGGTGAACCACGCGATGGAATCCGACCGTTTGATCAACTCCTACCTTGGACGAACTGGAAAACTCATTCAACCGATTATGAATCCACTAGGTTTCGACTGGAAAATGAGTATTGCCGTAGTGGCTGGTCTGCCGGCAAAAGAAATTGTGGTGAGTACCATGGGAGTACTTTATCAATCGCAGGATGGCGAAACAACCATCAATCTGCAGCAAAAATTACAAAACGAAGTTCACCAGCTAGGTAAGCATAAAGGCCAAGCTGTGTTTACCACACCTGCTGCACTGGCATTTATTATTTTTATTCTGCTTTATTTCCCGTGTATTGGCGTTGTGGCAAGCATAAAAAACGAATCGGGCTCGTGGAAATGGGCCGCGTTCTCGGTATTTTATACCACGGCGTTGGCGTGGGTAGCTGCATTTGCAACTTATAATATAGGCATGTTATTCATATAAAAATGATTCAGGAAATTCTGACATACCTGATTGTTGCTGCTGCCATCTTTTGGACAGGGATAAAAGTGTACCGTCGTTTTTTTAAAGCGGCTAAAAAAGCCAAAACAACCGATTTAAAAAAGGATAAAGTAACCATGGTACACAATTGCTCCGACTGCTCGGCAGGCGACTGTGCTTTGCGGGATTTCCCACGAAAAGTTATTGAAAAGAATATTGAAGAGTGCCACGACAACGCGGTACCCTCATCACAATGATTTTAATCCTGAAATAATTTCTTTAGGATTTTCGGCACCAAATACAAAGCTTCCGGCAACAAGTACATCGGCTCCTTTATCGAGCAACTTTTTGCCAGTTTCGTAGTTTACGCCACCATCAATCTCAATCTTACAATCAGTATTTCTGCTATCAATCATATCTCGTAGCTGAGCAACCTTCTTATATGTATTTTCAATGAATTTCTGGCCACCAAAGCCAGGATTAACCGACATCAGCAACACCATGTCCAAATCGCCGATAATATCCTCTAAAACGGCCACAGGGGTATGTGGATTTAAACACACGCTTGCTTTAATACCAAAAGATTTTATTAGCTGAACCGTACGATGCAAATGACGACAAGCCTCGTAATGCACCGTAATAATTGATGCGCCGGCGTTAACAAAAGGCTCAATAAATTTATCCGGTTCAACGATCATCAAATGTACATCGAGCGGTTTTTCTGCAATCTTTTTCACATGTTTTATTACCGGAATTCCGAACGATATATTCGGAACAAAAACACCGTCCATCACATCAAAATGAATATAATCAGCTTCACTTTTATTGATTATTTCTATATCCTTTCCCAGATTATTAAAGTCGGCCGACAAGATGGAGGGTGCTACCAAAGCTCTCATAAGTTTCGTTTATTTACCCAGGTATGATTTTAGTAACCTGTTTCGGTATTGATTTTTCAGTCTTTTTATTCCCTTTTCTTTTATCTGACGAACACGCTCACGTGTTAACCCAAAAACATCGCCAATTTCTTCCAGTGTATGCGGTTGGTATCCTTTCAAACCAAAGTAATACCGCAATATCTCCGCCTCACGTTCTCCCAAGGTCGACAATGAACGTTCAATCTCTTTACGAAGCGAGTTATTCATCAGTTCTCCGTCGGGATCTGGCGAATCTTCGTTTAGCATCACATCATATAAATTATTTGCTTCCTCTTCACGCAGAGGGGCATCCATTGATACGTGCGTGCTCGAAAAGTGCATGGAATCTTCAACTAAATCAACTTTCGATTCCATTAACTCAGCTACCTCTTCAACCGTTGGTTCGCGTTGAAATTCCTGCTCTAATTTGTTAAATGCTTTGTTGATTTTATTTATCGAGCCAATTTTATTCAAAGGTAAACGAACAATTCTCGATTGTTCGGCCAAAGCCTGAAGTATTGATTGACGAATCCACCAAACAGCGTACGATATAAATTTAAAACCGCGGGTTTCGTCAAAACGTTCCGCAGCTTTTATCAATCCTAAATTTCCTTCGTTAATTAAGTCTGGCAGACTAAGCCCCTGGTTTTGGTATTGTTTCGAAACAGATACAACAAACCTGAGATTTGCTTTTATCAGCGTTTCCAAAGCCTGGCGATCACCTTTTTTAATTCGCTTAGCCAACTCCACTTCTTTCTCCGCAGACAACAACTCTACCTTGCCAATGTCGTGCAGGTACTTATCCAGCGAAAGGGTATCGCGATTAGTAACCTGTTTGGTAATTTTTAGTTGTCTCATATATTAATATTATCACCATTAATCCTTCTGAAAAATAATATACTCTATAATAATATTACATCTAGGGGATAAAAGTAATACTCAAAACTGAATAAATTTACGATAAAATTTATCATCATCAATTAAAACACAAAAATCAGTCAACTGTTCAACTTCATTTCTCCTTTCAATTCGGCTGATTCAGAAGATATTTTTTAAAATCAGCATACTCACTGGTCATTTGCTCACTTTCTTTTTTGCCTTGCATAAAGGCGGCAAGCTTTTCTGGCAATTCAACTTTACCTTTTCCAATAACCTTCTCCACTGTTTCAGTGAACTTTGCCGGATGTGCTGTTTCTAAAAAAACGCCAATTTCATTTTCCGACAAATATTCGCTTAACGACTGATACCCACACGCGCCATGCGGATCGCATAAATATTTATGTTCGTTGTAAACCGTTAAAATCACTTCACGGATTTGCTCATCAGAATAGCGGTAACCTTTAATTTTTTGGGCAACTACCCCATGCTCGTTTTTGTACAAATCAAGAATACGTGCAAAATTGCTCGGTGCCCCAACATCCATAGCATTAGCAATGGTCTCAACCGATGGACGTGGTTTGTATTCTCCGCTGTTGAGGTATTCAAAAACCACATCGTTCTCGTTATTAGCTGCAATAAATTGTTTTACCGGCAGGCCCATTTCCGCCGCAATCAATCCAGCTGTAAGGTTTCCAAAATTTCCGCTGGGCACTGAAACAACCAATTGGTTACTATCGAGTTTCCCTGCTTCTTTCAGGCGCGCATAAGCATTAAAATAATAAAATGCCTGCGGAAGAAAACGAGCAACATTTATGGAGTTAGCCGATGTAAGTACCAGCTTTTTATTCAGTTCATCATCAAGGAAAGCCGTTTTCACCAAGTGCTGACAATCGTCGAAAGTTCCGTCAATTTCAAGCGCTGTAATATTCTGCTTCAGTGTTGTAAACTGCGATTCCTGAATATCACTAACTTTTCCTTTTGGATAAAGTACGTACACATGAATACCATCAACACCCAGGAAACCGTTAGCAACGGCACTTCCGGTATCGCCAGATGTGGCCACCAAAACGTTTACCAGCTTCTCTTGTTTACCCAGAAAATGATTGAGCAAACGCGCCATAAAACGCGCGCCAACGTCTTTAAATGCCAGTGTTGGCCCATGAAACAGTTCCAAAGAATAAATAGAGTCGGTAACTTTTACAACCGGACAATCAAATTGCAGCGTATCGTAAACGATCTCCTTCAATTTTGTCTCTTCAATATCTTCGCCAAAGAATTTCTTTGCCACTTCAAAGGCAATTTCCTGAAACGACAGGTTTTGAATTTCATCAAAAAAAGCAGGCTCGAACTTTTCAATCCGCTCGGGCATAAACAATCCATTATCTGCCGCCAATCCCTTTACAACTGCCTCTTTTAAAGAGACATCAGGCGTATTTCTATTTGTACTATAATATTTCATCTCATTTCAATTATAACTTTAGGGGCATTCGATGGAACTCGCTTAATACTATCAATCTACACAAAAAATTGTGTTATAAGCTCATTTCATTTCTATGCACAAAAATATAGATTTGATTTTAAGCATTTATCCCTGACGCCACAAAAACATGACATATATCAGAAATTTAACACCTTTTGTAATCAACAAAGATGGGTATCTATTTCAAAAATGCTCGAATAAATTCATCACCTTCCAAAGTACCAAAAATGCCGTTGCGCGGATCAAACTCATCGTAAACTTCCACCGCATCGGCTTTAGCTCCCGGTTTGTAAATGGTAAATGGCACCGCATCGCGGGTATGCGTTTTTAGCGCACACGGCGTTGGATGATCGGGCAAAATAGCAATTGCCACTTCCTCGTCCATTTTCGCGGTTTCTTCCAGAATGTATTTTACAACACGCTGATCGAGGTATTCAATGGTTTTTGTTTTCAGTTCCACGTCGCCTTCGTGTCCGGCTTCATCACTGGCTTCGATGTGTAAATACACAAAATCATTTTCTTTCAGCGCTTCAATTGCAGCCTGTGCTTTTCCTTCGTAATTGGTGTCGTATAAACCGGTTACTCCTTCAACATGAATCACTTTCATTCCGGCATAAACGCCAATTCCATGAATCAGATCGACAGCTGAAATTACCGCAGAATTTTCAATACCAAACATTTCCTTTAACGTTGGCATGGCCGGTTTATAACCCGGCGACCAAGGCCAAACACAGTTACCTGGATCTTTACCAGCCGCTTTGCGCTTCAGGTTCACCGGATGATCTTTTAATAGTTCCTGAGATTTTAGAATCAGATCAGTAACCAAATCAGCGGTTTCTTTTGCTGCCTCACTCTTGGCTTTTGGCAAACAATCGGCAAATGGTTTACCCGGCACATCGTGCGGAGGTGTGAAAGAGAAATCTTTTATACCCCCCTTTATCACCAGTAAATGACGATACGAAACGCCCGGATAGAATTTTATTTTATCCGTTCCGAGTTTCTCATTAAGATATTGAATCAGTACTTCTGCCTCTTCAGTTGAAATATGTCCCGCCGAGTGGTTTTTAATCTTCTCATCCTCCACGCAAATCAGGTTGCAACGCATCCCCAAATCACCGGGTTGCAGTTCAACTCCCATACTGGCAGCTTCCAATACTCCCCTGCCTTCAAATACCTTTTCAACATCGTAGCCCATCACTGCCATGTTAGCAATTTCGCTACCTGGATGCATACTTTCAGGTACGGTTTTTAATAAGCCCGACTGCCCATTTTTTGCCAGCCAATCGATATGTGGTTTATTTGCCATTTGCAGCGGAGTTTTTCCGCCATAGGCTGCGAGTGGCTCGTCAGACATGCCATCGCCAAGAATTATAATGTGTTTCATGTTGTTCAGAAAATAATAGAAGACTGATGTCCGATGACAGCAGTTAGCCACCAGTCTTCAAAGTTTTTACTGTTTATTATAAGAATGCTTTTAGCAGCGACTTTGTTCTAGATATTCGACACTTTTATTAAATCGGCAAATACACCGGCTGCGGTTACCGACGCTCCGGCACCGTATCCTTTAATCAGCATCGGAAATTCATGGTAGCGTTCGGTCGTATACATTACCAGGTTATTGCTTCCTTCCAGATCGTAAAACGGATGGGTAGAGTCAACCTCCTGCAATCCAGCTTCGGCTTTACCATTCTCAAACTTAGCCACAAAGCGCCATTTTTTATTTTCAGCTTCCAGTCGTTGACGCTCGGTTTCAAATTTGGCATCCAGCTCTGTAACACCAACCCAGAATTCGTCAAGTGTACCAGCAAAAAGTTCTTCGGGGACAAAACGGTTGATCGAAATATCATCCATTTCAATACGATAACCCGACTCGCGGGCTAGGATCAGAATTTTACGAGCTACGTCAACACCACTTAAATCAACACGAGGATCGGGTTCTGAATAACCTTCTTCCTTGGCCATTTGAATAGTTTTACCCAATGGAATATCTGCCGAAATTGTATTGAAGATATAGTTAAGCGTGCCGGAAAGAACGGCTTCAATCCGCTGCACTTTATCGCCCGAATTCACCAAATCATTAAGCGTATTAATAATAGGTAAACCAGCACCAACATTGGTTTCGAAAAGAAATTTAATCCCTTTCTTTTTGGCTATCTTTTTCAGTTCGGCATAATTATCGTACTCCGATGAAGCGGCTACTTTATTAGCCGTAACAATGGAAACGTTGGAGCTTAAAATTTCCTTGTAAAGATCGGCAACTGCATCGTTGGCCGTGCAATCCACAAACACTGAATTGTAAATATTCATCTCCTTAATCTCGTCAACAAAACCTTGCAACGAAGATGTTTTCGCTGAAGCATCTAACTGCTCCTTAAAGGAATCAATTTCGATTCCATCACGGTTAAAGAGCATTTTTTTAGAGTTAGCAATTCCGGCTAATTTCAATCGCAGGTGGTTTTCTTTTAAAAGACGCTCCTGCTGTTGCTTAATCTGCTTAAGCAAGTTTCCTCCAACAGTACCGATTCCCATAAGAAAAATGTTCAGTTCCACATTTTCAGACAGGAAGAACGACTCGTGTACCACATTCAGCGTTTTTCGCAGGTCTTCGTTTTTAACTACCCACGAAATATTTAGCTCCGATGCTCCCTGCGCGATCGCAATAATATTCACACCACTTTTTCCCATGGTAGAAAAAAGTTTGCCGGCAATACCGGTAGTATGTTTCATGTTCTCGCCAACAATGGCTACAACCGAAACACTTCTTTCGAGATCAATTTTATTCACCTGTCCGGCGGAGATTTCTTTTTCAAATTCTTCGCGAATTGCAGCTTCAGCCACATCCAAAGCTTTTTCTTCAATAGCCACACTGATTGAATTCTCCGATGACGCCTGCGAAATCAGAATCACATTTACATTTACTTTTGCAAGTGCGGTAAACAATCGCATTGAAATTCCGGTAACACCAACCATTCCGATGCCCTGTAAAGTAACCAGCGTAATTCCCGAAATCGATGAAATACCTTTAATCGGACGATCAAATCCATTTTTTACGCCTTTAACAATTTTGGTTCCCGGGTTTTCTGGTTCGAAAGTATTTTTTATCTGAATTGGAATTCCCTTTTGATAAACGGGCAAGATAGTTGGCGGATAAATCACTTTGGCACCAAAATGCGAAAGTTCCATTGCCTCGGAATAAGTAATTTCAGGAATAGTGTATGCTTTACGAATCACGCGCGGATCGGCAGTCATAAAACCGTTTACATCGGTCCAGATTTCCAGAATTTCAACATCAAGCGCTGCAGCCAAAATAGCCGCAGTGAAATCGGATCCTCCGCGCCCCAGCGTAGTAAATTCGCCCTTAGCATTTTTCGAGATAAAACCGGGAACAACAGCCGCACCTTTAAATCCGGCAAAAGTTCCTTTGATTTTGTTGTTGGTCACTTCAAAATCAACTGCCGCTTTACCAAAGTTGCTGTCGGTTTGAATAAACTCCGACGAATCTTTTCTGGGGCAACCAATAAATTCAGCAACAATATGCGACGAAATTCGCTCACCCAAACCGGCAATACGGTCAAGTGTTTTCAGTGTTAATTCGCCCACCAAAGTTATACCGGTAAGTAATTTCTCCAGCTCGTCGAGCAGTACGTCAACATGCTCTTTTACCGATTCTGATCCGTTAAAAAGCTCACTTAATGTTTCGTTGTGTCGTTGTCTGATTTCCGTAAGTTCCGTATGAAAGTCGCCTGTACCAGAGGCAGCATTGTGTGCTGCCGAAAGAATTTTATCGGTTATGCCTCCAAGGGCCGAAACTACCACAACAACGTCTTCGTTCTGTTTTAGTACAATGTCTTTTACACGTTTAATGTTTGCGGCGGAACCTACGGATGTTCCACCAAACTTTAACACTTTCATACGATTTCTTTTAACTATTTATATTTGTAAAACTTACTTCAATTTTAATCCTTCCTTATAAAAAAAACGGATGAATCGACAGAATCAATTCACCCGGTATATTCTGTCTATATCAGTTTTATCTATTCTGTGGTTGTGGTTCCGGTAATGGCTTCTACAATTTTCGTTTCCAACTCCTGAGCAAGCTCTGGATTGTCAATAACCAGGCTCCGCACTGTTTCGCGTCCCTGACCTAATTTTGTTTCGCCATAGCTAAACCACGATCCGCTCTTTTTAATAATATTGAACTGAACGCCCAAATCGATAATCTCACCCGATTTAGAAATTCCTTCACCGTACATTATATCAAATTCAGCTTTGCGGAATGGCGGTGCCACTTTATTTTTTACCACTTTCACTCGAACGTGGTTACCGTTCACCTCGTCGCCGTCTTTAATTTGTCCGATACGACGAATATCCAAACGCACCGAGGCATAAAATTTAAGCGCATTACCACCAGTTGTTGTTTCGGGATTACCAAACATTACACCGATTTTCTCGCGCAACTGGTTAATAAAAATACAGCAGGTTTTTGTTCTGTTGATGTTAGCTGTAAGTTTACGCAGGGCCTGCGACATCAAACGTGCCTGAAGCCCCATTTTGGAGTCTCCCATTTCGCCTTCTATCTCGGCTTTTGGAGTAAGCGCTGCAACCGAGTCGATCACCACAATATCCAAGGCTCCCGAACGAATCAGGTTATCGGTAATTTCCAGGGCCTGCTCACCATTATCTGGCTGAGAAATCAGAAGTTCATCAATATCAACTCCTAATTTTTGGGCATAGGAGGGGTCGAATGCATGCTCTGCATCCACAATGGCAGCAATCCCTCCGGCCTTTTGAGCCTCTGCAATTGCATGAATAGCCAGGGTTGTTTTACCCGACGATTCAGGACCATAAATCTCGATTACACGTCCTTTTGGAAATCCGCCAACACCCAATGCAACATCAAGTGCAATAGATCCCGATGAAATAGCGGGAACATCTTCGTCGGCGCGATCGCCCATTCGCATTATCGAGCCTTTACCATAGCTCTTTTCAATTTTATCCATTGTTAGCTGAAGTGCTTTCAGCTTGTCTTTATTCATCAGAGCTCTTTCCTCTTTTGTCATGTTCAGTCAGGTTATAAATTTAACGATTCAATAATTTGATTGGTGTGGTCTTTTGTTTTTACTTTTTCAAAAATATCGACGATTACACCCTCCTCGTCAATTACAAAAGTTTTTCGTAATACGCCCATGTATTCCCGGCCATAATTCTTTTTTAAGCCCCACGCGCCATAAGCCTCCAGAATCTCTTTTTCAGTATCGGCAATCAGGTTGAATTTAAACCCAAATTTGTCGATAAATTTCTGATGCGATTTTTCACTGTCGGGGCTCACTCCCACTACATCAAAACCTTTTTCCAGCCATGCATCATAATTGTCGTTCAAGTTACACGATTCGGCTGTACATCCGGGAGTATTGTCTTTCGGATAGAAATAAAGGATCAGTTTTTTCCCGGCAAAATCTTTCAGAGCGATCTTCTCTCCGTTTTGATTTATACCTTCAAAATCAGGTGCCTTATTTCCAACTTTTAAATCTGCCATGTCTTACGAATTATTCAATTTTACAAATATAGTTTAATAAATGATAAATTTCAGTTCAATTCTGTATCTTAGCTGCTACTTTAGTATAATTTAATCTCTGAAAAAAATACATTTTTTGTAGATTTACATACACAAAACAGAACTGGATTCTTATATGATTTTTAGAAAGGTTTTAGCACTACTAACAATATTCTCCTTTTTTTTGTTTGCTTCCAACAGCGTTTTTGCAGGTAACCAGGAAAATCCGCTATCGCAGGCTATTCGTTTATACGACAAAGGCAATTTTAGCGATGCTGAGGTTATCCTGAAAAAGTTGCTGGATGAAAAACCCGACCACCTGATGGTTAATTATTATTATGGTGCCTGCCGAACCGAAAACGGACATTACGGAACCAACGAAATTATTTACCTGCTGAATGGAAGCTTGGGAGAAGCGCCTTTGAAAACCGATTATTATATTGGTGTTCAGTACCACGCCAAAAACCGTTTCAACGAGGCCTTAAAATATTATACATTATTTAAGGATAAAACCGACGATGCAACTGCGCAAGAAGTGGAACTTGCCGAAAAGATGCAGCAATGTCGCGAAAAAATAAATCCGTTTAAACAAAATGAAGAAGCTGTTGAGGTAACCGATACAACAGATGTTATGCCGGCAGCCATTCCACGCGAATCAGCCCCCGAATCATTCAATCCTATTATTGGAGAAACAGGAATTGCTTCTGAAACTTTTGACTCAACAGAAATATTTGCAGCAAACGATTCGGTTTTAATTGACTCGACTATTGCGGATTCGACAGTGCCGCAGCCGAAAATTATTGAAGAACCAATTGAAACTGAAGTTTTATCGGAGCCGATAAACTTTGTTGTGAATGCCGAGATCACTTACCCCGATACTACTTTTTTCAAAACAAAAAAAGGGTTAAAATTATATACCGAAGGAACAGCCAAACAAGCAGAACTGGAGCAAACAATCAACAATACCGATGATCTGCGAAAACAATATGGTTCCACAACGTCGTACACTGAACGACAAACACTAGGAAAACAAATTCTCGATAAAGAAACAAAGATTTTTCAGCTACGAGCAGCAGCCGAAGAATTGCTGCTAAAATCGCAACAGGAAGAAAATTCGTGCTGGCAGGATGCTTCTTACGAAGAAATAGAAATTTTCAAGAGACAGGCTGATGAATATTTGGCAGCCTACAATTCTCAATCAATCCCTGAAAAACCGGATTCGATCATCCTGGTGGCACCGCCAATTGCCCCGGTTAACCGAACAACAGCCAGCGAAACTGATGGCACAACAGAAGACGAATTGATTTACAAAATTCAGTTGGGCGCCTACAGCCGAGGATTACCGGCCTATGTAAAACGATTATTCGACAAGTTATCCTATATTCGTAAAATTGAGAATTACACCGACGAAAACGGCATTGTAGTTTACACTACCGGAAACCTTACAAACTATGACGATGCAGTTAAAATGCAGGAGCAAGTGCGTCAGGAAGGAGTAGAAGATGCCTATGTTGTGCCGTATTTTAACGGAAAAAGAATAACTTTGAGTGAAGCTAAAGAAATTGCAAACGACAAATGACGCAGAAAGAGACAAAAAAAATCCCAAAAGGTGATTTCAAAGAAGAAATTGTTGAAGAAAATCTCCTGACTTTACACAACGACGATGTGCACACATTCGATTATGTTATCGATGCTTTGATTGATGTCTGCAAACATGGCTACGAGCAGGCTACACAATGTACAATGCTGGTGCATTACAAAGGAAAATGTGATGTTAAAAAGGGAGCCTTTGATGCACTTAAGCCACTGAAAGATGCACTAATTGAGCGCGAATTAAACGCAACTATTGACTAAAACATATGAGCATTCTTGCTATTATTTTACTAATTCTTCTGGGCCTGTTACTCCTACTCATCGAGTTTGCAGTGATTCCGGGAGTTACTATCGCCGGAATTGGCGGTTTTCTTCTTTTAGGAGGAGCGGTTTATGTGGCTTTTGCGGAATACGGAGTTCTCGCCGGTTTTATAACTCTTGCCGTAGTTCTAATTTGTGCCCCCGCGATGGTCTACTATTTTTTCAAATCGAGAACAGGGAAAAAGATGATCCTGGAAAAGAACATTGCAGGAAAAATTGATCTTATTAACAGAGAAAAGATTGTTGTGGGCAAAACCGGCAAATCAATTGGCAGATTAGCACCAATGGGAAAAATAAAAGTGAATGGCGAAATAGTGGAAGCACAATCAACCGGTGCTTTCATCGACCACAATACCGAAATTCGAATTTTAAAAATTGAATCAAATAAAGTTATTGTAGAACCTTTAAATAAATAAAATATGATAGAAGCAGTAGGTGCCTGGGGATTAATCATAGGGGCCATCGTTTTACTTTTTATAATTCTCTATTTTATCCCGATAGGATTATGGTTTTCAGCACTGGTATCCGGCGTACGAATTTCATTGCTACAGTTGTTCTTAATGCGTTTCAGAAAGGTACCTCCGGGAGTGATTGTGCGCGCAATGATTGAAGGAGCCAAAGCAGATGTTGCTTTAAGTCGCGATGCATTGGAAGCCCACTATCTGGCAGGCGGTCATGTAGCACGAGTTGTACATGCTTTGGTGTCAGCAGCAAAGGCAAACATCGAATTACCTTTTAATATGGCAACCGCCATTGACCTTGCAGGTCGCGATGTTTTTGAGGCCGTTCAAATGTCGGTAAATCCGAAAGTGATTAACACGCCACCTGTAACTGCTGTTTCAAAAGATGGTATTCAGCTCATTGCAAAAGCAAGGGTAACTGTTCGCGCCAACATTAAACAATTGGTTGGAGGTGCAGGAGAAGAAACTGTACTTGCGCGTGTAGGTGAAGGAATTGTTTCGTCAATCGGATCATCACATTCACACAAAGCCGTTTTAGAAAATCCGGACTTTATTTCGCGTGTAGTACTTGAAAAAGGATTGGATGCAGGAACAGCATTCGAAATACTATCGATTGATATTGCCGACATTGATATCGGTAAAAACATTGGAGCAGTTCTTCAAATGGATCAGGCAGAAGCCGATAAAAACATTGCTCAGGCAAAGGCAGAAGAGCGCCGTGCTATGGCAATTGCGCTTGAACAGGAAATGATTGCGAAAGCACAGGAAGCCCGTGCAAAAGTAATTGAAGCTGAAGTTGAAGTACCTTTGGCTATTTCGGAGGCCTTCCGTAGTGGAAACCTCGGAATTATGGATTATATGAAATACAAAAACATAATGGCCGATACCACTATGCGTGAATCGATTGCCGATGAAGACAAAAGCAAATCAGACGATCAATAAAACGTATTAACGATAAAAATAGTAAGCTCGTTACAACTTGTAACGGGCTTTTTTAATGCTGATGTTTCTAAAAAAATTTCCAAAGATTAAGCGTTTGTTAAAATATCTGTCTTTTAAAACGATTTTAGAACCAATTTGATGCCAGAACATGTTTTTCAGCATATCTTTGTAGCATAAGTTTTAGTTCATAAGTTTAGGTTTGATTAGTTTTATTGGTTTAGTTAGTGGAAAGGATGAGTGTTGACTCATCCTTTTTTTATTTTCAAAACCAACTTCCACTGCCTTCAAAAATTAGCTTTCAGTACGAGCATTCACCCAATAGATTTTATTTAAGATCGAATAGATTAAAAATATGTTATAAAACACATTTTTTAACATTCGGGTAACCTCCGGTTTACATACGCACCTTATCTTTGCAGCATAAGTTTTAGTTCATAAGTTTAGGTTTGATTAGTTTTATTGGTTTAGTTAGTGAAAAGGATGGGTGTTGACCCGTCCTTTTTTATTTTATACCAATCAGAACCATAACACTACAGTAAATCCCCTACCCCAGGAATTCATATATCCGCAAGCCGATTATTCATCTTAGCCACTTGTCAATAAGAAGACACCTAAATCAGTATACATTCTATAAAAGTGTATTTTGAAAATGCGCCTGTTTCAGAAAATACTGAAAGATGATCTTGTGTTAAGTCGATTCTGGATCTCTGGACATCATTACGTCCGTTGACTGATGGATACACTAATCAATATATATCTAAAAGATGCTGAAATACATTCTGAATGATGTAACGAGGTTCATATAGGCTTAACACCAGTTCGCAAATAAAAAAATCGGAATATTTGAACGTTCTTAATACGTATTTAACATCTAAATCAACACAAACGTTCTACCAAAGGCCTGTAATTACGGGTCTTTTTTCAAGACAACAAGCTACTCTTATTCCTGATAGTGTGACACTTATAACTCCACCCAAATAAATTCAATCGATTTGATTGATGATTCATAAAGTTAAAATATGTTATCGAGCATATTTTTTAACATTCCATTAACTTCCTGTCCAGGGATTCACCTTACATTTGTAGTACAAGTTTAGTTCATAAGTTTAGGTTTGATTAGTTTTATTGGTTTAGTTAGTGAAAAGGATGGGTGTTGACCCGTCCTTTTTTTATTTCCAGAGACCAAACCATTATATCATTTTGACACTATCGATATCATTATTATTGCCTTTTAATACCCACAGCACGTATCAACACAATAGACAACACCTATAGCCCATAAAAAATAACAATACGATATTCGATTACTTAACATTAGATTAACCTCTATTACGAATAAACCCCTTACATTTGTAGCATAAGTTTTAGTTCATAAGTTTAGGTTTGATTAGTTTTATTGGTTTAGTTAGTGAAAAGGATAGGTGTTGACCTATCCTTTTTTATTTTTCACCCCAAAAAGCAGATCAATCAAGACATTCAGTACCGATTGTAAATCTCCCGATAGATTTTCCCTAAGTTGTAATAGATTAAAAAGATGTTATAAAACACATTTTTTAACATTCACATAACCTCCGATTCAGATTTTCACCTTACATTTGTCATACAAGTTTAGTTCATAAGTTTAGGTTTGATTAGTTTTATTGGTTTAGTTAGTGAAAAGGATGGGTGTTGACCCGTCCTTTTTTTATTTTATACCAACCATAGAATGAAAACTCCGATAAAGAGCAATGTTACTGCGAAATTGATAAAACAGGCTTTGTAAACATCGTTCGTTGATACGGGTCTTGGATTCGCACCAATAAAAGGCTTTTCAACTAATTTCCCGTGATAATAGTTTGGTCCACCAAAACGACAATTGAGTATACCGGCCAGCGCTGCCTCAGGATATCCGGCATTTGGACTTGAATGCTTTCTGCCGTATTTAAATATAAATTTGATTGCCCGAAAGTTAAAAGCTACTACAGCCATTAAAATTGCAGTCAATCGTGCAGGAATAAAATTTAACACGTCATCGAGCTTAGCAGCAAAAAATCCAAAATCTTTATAACGTGTATTTTTATAACCGATCATCGAATCGAGTGTATTCGCCATTTTATAAGCCAACATTGCAGGCACTCCTCCTATGAAATAGAAAAACAAAGGAGCAATTACACCATCACTGAGGTTTTCAGCCAGGGTTTCCAATACGGCAGTTCTAATCTGATTCTCGTTTAACTGTGCCGTTTCGCGACCAACGATCATCGATAACTGTTGGCGCCCGGCTTTCAATCCGTCCTTCTCCAATTTAAGGATTACACGTAATGCTTCCTGAATAAGCGCCCGATTAGCCAATCCATAGAAAACCAGAATAGAAGAAACAACAAAGTACAGGTTTTGATAGGCAGATAAAACCGTTAACCCCAGTTTTAAGATAAAGTAAGTGGTAAAAATCAGACAAGAAGCCAGAAGTGCTCCTTTTAGCTTTCTGTTTTTGCCCCGGTTAAATTTTGCTTCTCCTACAGAAATTGCTTTGCCAAACAAACGGATAGGATGCGGCAAAAAATGTGGATCGCCAATAAGACAATCAAGTGCAAAACCGGCCAGAAGCGGGACTATTATTTCAAAATGTTCATTCAATTTCCATCGATTTATAAATGTATTCCATATTAACATTTTCCCGGATCAGCTGGGCCAACTTGTCGTATTGCGTTTCTTTAAATTGTTGAAAATCCATTTGAGTTGAAGCCTGCTTTCCTGAATCTTTCAAAATTCTGTTAACGACACTTATATTATCAAAAATACCATGAATATAGGTTCCCCAGGTTCGCTCATTCATATAATAGCCATCCTGTTTTGCCCCGTTAATCAGACAAGCGGGGCTTTCGTGATTCGCTATTGTTTCGCCCATATGAATTTCGTAGCCTTTTCCTGCCTCGCCATTTTGAAAAGTGAAAGTGCACTGCTCAGTTACCTTCTCTTCAGTAAGAATAGTTTCAACAGGCAAAATTCCCAGTCCGGGAACTTTTTCAATCTGCCCTTCCACATGATTCGGATCAGCAATGCTCTCCCCCATCATTTGAAAGCCTCCACAAATTCCATAAACGGCTTTTCCTTGTTCGTGCGCTTTTTTAACAGCATTTGCCATTCCCTGTTTTTGGAGAAACAGCATATCCGAAATAGTATTTTTTGAACCAGGCAAAATCACAATATCGGCCTCATCAATATCGTCGGGCGACGCTGCATAAAAAAGATTCACCTCCGGCAGTTGTTCCAGAAAATTAAAGTCGGTAAAGTTTGACATATGTCGCAGTAAAACCACGGCAATATTTGTTTTTCCCTCCACGGCTTTAAACTGCTTTTTATCTACCACAACCGAGTCTTCATCATCAATATAAATATCGCGGAAATGCGGAATGATACCCACCACCGGCACACCACAAAGTTCTTCCAGCTTTTTTGCACCATCTTTAAACAAAGAAATATCGCCCCTGAATTTATTAATGATGATGCCCTTTACCTGCTTCCGCTCCGCCTCGGGCAACAGCAACAGAGTGCCATAAACACTCCCGAACACACCGCCTTTATCGATGTCTGCAATAAGATAAGTTGCGGCATCTTTCTGCATGGCCACCCGCATATTTGTAATGTCTTTTTTCCAAAGATTAACTTCCGAAATACTTCCGGCACCTTCCACCACAATCGGGTTAAATTTCTTTTCCAGTCGAGAAAAAGACTGCATCGCTTCATTGAACAGAAAATCGCGGTCGGTTTCGTTGAAATATGCTTTTGCCGATTTATTTGCCCAGGGTTTGCCATTCAGCACAATTTGCGAATCCATGTTCCCGGTTGGCTTCAACAACACCGGATTCATCTCAACACTACAATCGATACCACATGCCTCGGCCTGAACGGCTTGTGCGCGACCAATCTCCAAACCATCGGGAGTTGGGAAACTATTCAGCGACATATTTTGTGCTTTAAACGGCGCCGGAGTTAAACCATCCTGTTTAAAAATGCGGCAAAATCCGGCGTTAACAACACTTTTCCCGACATCGGAGCCGGTGCCGACAAACATTATCGGGCGGTATATTTTTGTTTTAGTCATTTTTACTTATTTCGAATACGGTAACACTGGCATAAGCCGGTTTAAAATTTTCAAAGAGCTGTGAAATGGGTACATTTTCGATCACACTTTTTATAATGCGAATTACTCCGGCATGGGCAACAATGGCAATATTTCCGGCGTCCGATTTTTTAATCTCATTAACAATGGCCGAAACACGCGCCACCATCTGAGGATACGATTCTCCATTTTGAGTTGGGAATGTCTGGTAATTGTCCATCCACATCTTCCCTCCATTTTGGGCGTATATTTCATCCCAGGACAACATCTCCCAGTCGCCAAAATCCAATTCTTTCAAACGCGAATCAAAATGGATTTCCCTATCCGGGAAAAGACTTTCGGCCAGTTTGCGGCAACGTAACAATGGACTTGACCACACAGCATCAAAACTCAGCCGTTCCAATTCCTGTAACAAGTGTTTTTGTTCTTCAGAAAATGATTCAGCCACATCAACATCGGCCTGGCCGTAACAAATGCCGGGTTTTACATTTACACTGGTATGTCGAATCGCGTAGATCTTCATCGCATATTTTGATAAGCAAGAATACACAAATAGAAAAACACTTCGCACAATTGCTGGAGGGCGCCCAAAACATCGCCAGTATAGCCACCTAATTTACGTGTAATGTAATTCCTAAAGTAAAAAGTTACGACGAGCAAAACGGCAACCACCAAAACCGTTTCCTGCCAGGCAAGAAACCATAAAGAAAACCCTCCGGTAACCAAAGCAAACAGCAATGAAAACAACGAATCAGCTTTACCAACAGGCTTGGTTTTACTACTGGCATCTAATCGAGCATAGGTAGAAGAATAAATCAACAACACCGGAAAGACACGACTTAATGCATGACCGGCAATTAAAATAAAAGGAATCCGCATTGCATCGATATGCGATAAGGCCAGGAACTTTATAGCCAGAACCAACAATAATCCTACAGTTCCGTAGGTGCCGATCCGGCTGTCTTTCATAATTTCCAGAATACGTTCGGGTGTATAACCGCCGCCAAAACCATCGCAGGAATCGGCAAAACCATCCTCATGAAATGCACCGGTTAACAGAATTGTGGCCACCATGCTAAGTACTACTGCCAGCGTAACCGGCAGCACTGCTCCAATAGCAAAATAAACCAAAGCTCCAACTCCTCCAACAATCCATCCGATTATCGGAAAGTAGCGCGTTGATTTGTTCAACATCTTCTCCGACCATCCTTGAATATACCCCACCGGAATTCGGGTGTAAAACATTAGGGCAGTGAGGAATATTTTTATCTCGTTTCTCATTTGTTACCAATTTCTGTTTAAAAAAAAGTTGGTTGGTTAACATTCTACCATGGTTGATTCAATTCCTACCTTAGTTGATTGTCATTCAACCATAGTTGATTCAATTTCTACCTTGGTTGATTACCATCCAACCATAGTTGATCCAATTCCTACCTTAGTTGATTGTAATCCAACCATAGTTGATCCGATTCCTACCTTGGTTGATTGCTACCCAACTATAGTTGATCCAATTCCTACCTTGGTTGATTACTATCCAACCATAGTTGTTTCGATTCCTACTTAGGTTGGCAGACAATCAACTCAGGTAAAAATAGCGCTTCTGCAGTTTATCGAATTGCAAAAGTCAGCTTTTCAAATAACATGCGTTTAATCTTTGTTGCTAACGCCGGCGTCTTCCATGCTGCTCATTTCATTCAGGAAATTAACAGCCGATTTTACCAGCGGCATTGCAACGGCAACTCCGGTTCCTTCTCCCAGTCGCATTCCCAACTCCAATAATGGTTTTGCACCCAGGTGCTCCAACATCAGTTTATGTCCTTTTTCGTCGGAACTGTGGCAAAATACACAATTATCTTTAACAGCCGGCTCCATCTGTATGGCAGTAAGCACAGCAGCGGTGGCAATAAAACCATCGATAAGGATGAGCATATTTTGCTTTTTTGCCTCAAGGTAAGCTCCTGTTATGGCAGCAATTTCAAGTCCTCCGAATGTTGCCAGAATCTCTTCGGGTGTAGTGGGATTATATTTCTCTGCAATTTCTTTCAGTATTCTTGTTTTGCGATCTACCTGCTCGTCTCCCAAACCCGAGCCGCGACCGGTACAATCGTCCAAAGAAAGCCCCGTAAATTTGTGCATTAACAACGACGAAGGCGAGGTATTTCCAATTCCCATTTCGCCGCAACCGATGGTATTACAACCTTTGGCAGCCTCGTCGCGAACGGCTTTGGCACCAACTTCCATGGCAGCCCGGCATTCTTCCGCAGTCATAGCAGGTTCTTTTCGCATATTACGGCTTCCGTTTGCCACCTTTGCATTAGTTACCGGAAGTTCTGGCGCAAAATTGTAATCAACGCCCACATCAAAAACTTTCAGGTTTATTTCGTTCTGACGACAGAAAACGTTGATCGACGCACCTCCGGCACAGAAATTCATTACCATTTGCCAGGTTACATCTTTTGGGTACGGACTGATGCCTTCGTCGGCCAACCCATGATCGGCAGCAAAAACAAGGTGTGCCGGTTTTTCAATTTTGGGAGACAAGGTGTTTTGAACCATCCCTATTTGAAGGGCCAGTTTTTCAAGTAAGCCAAGCGATCCGAGCGGCTTGGTTTTGTTATCGATTTTGTGTTGAAGTTGATCTTTTAATGTCATCTATTGTTGGTTTTTTATTTTATTGCTCACAGATTGTGCGGATATACGCAGATAGTATTTTTAAACACGAAGACTCAAAGACACAAATATTTTTAACGCAATGGCGCTAAGTCGCAAAGGATTCTGAAATCTTAATTCGTTAATCATCATTCGAAATTCTTTTTTTAACACGAAGACTCAAAGACACGAAGTTTAACTTTTAATACAGCCGAATTTTCGATTAGCCAGCTATTCTCAACTTTTGCCTTTTTACTTTCTACTTTTTACTTGAACCGGGATTCCGGAAACCATGAGAAAAACGTCATTAGCCGATTGGGCAATGTACTGGTTCATCCAGCCTTGTAAGTCGGCAAATTTTCGGGCGATTTCATTTTCGGGATGAACGCCCATTCCCAGTTCGTTGCTTACTACAAAAAGCTTCATATCCTGGTTGATGAATTTATCCCATTCTCGTTTTGCAATTTCGAGACTGGCATCTACATCATTTTTGTTCTGATAAAAAATATTGGTGAGCCAGAGCGTAATACAATCAAGCATGACTGTTTTTCCTGCCAGGTTGTGCTTACTGATTTCAATTTCTTCTTCGATAGTCGTCCACTGTTCGCCACGATCGGACTGATGGCGTTTTACCCGCTGGTGAAAATCTTCGTCCCAGATGTGGGCAGTTGCCAGATAAACCGGTGCATCCGAACTCTGTTCGGCACGTTTTTGCGCAAAACTGCTTTTCCCCGAACGCTGACCGCCTGTTATAAATATAATTTGTGCCATTCTTCAAAATTGTTTCTCGGTACTTTAAATGCCAAACCCCCGGTACGCGACCAGGGGTAAGAATCATTATCATGTGCTTGGAGTGCAACATTTAGGGCAGAACTGCTATAATTATTTTTATAGCTATTCACCTTCCTTCGGACTACAAACATCTTGTTTATAAATCCAGGTTATTTTATCTCCGCTTTCAAGGGGCTGGTCGATGGCAACCTTTTTGGCAGGCACGCCATTAATTTTGTAGTACCAAACACTTTTGTTCGGCACGCCTTTTACACCATCAATTTCATCGACAAAAACATATTGCCCCACGGGGTGAGTTTTTACTTCCGCAACAAACTGGAGGGCTTCCAAAGCTGAAAGCCCTTCTTTCCAATTTGTCTCGATTTTCAGTTTTGGATGGTTTCCCGATCCAAAATCTATTTCAACAGTAACCTTGTCTCCGTTGCTGGCAAAAGCCGATAATCCGATAAAACAGGCCAACAGCAGATTAAGGCAAAATATTTTGGGTTTGTTCATTGTTTATTCAACATCCAATAGCATGAATGGTGCAATACCCGTTTCGTATTCTCTTATTTTTGTACCGTCTGGAGAATAGGTTACGACTCTCCCGTTAGAAGTCACATTATCTGAGAAAAAACAAAACAATTTATCATCGTAATAACCCAGTCCATTCAAACCATTTACTCCGTCGATGAGTTTTTCGGCCTCAAAACTTTTTGACGCCACATCAAATACAGACACTCCACCAGGCATTCCATAGCTACCGGTTGTTACATATAATTTTGAGAAGTCATCATTAAATTCAAAAACATCAACATAGTTCGCACTGCTAACGCCATTCAGATCGTACTTAGCTTCAAATTGATCGGTAGAAGTATTAATATAACCTATTCCTGTTTTTGTGGTTTCATCGCCCCATGCAACTCCAAGGTTGATGTAAAGGTTATCCTGATCATCCTTTTCAAAATACGAAGGAATATTGCCTTCAGGAAGATCGATGTATGAAACTTCATCTGTATCCAGGTCGACTACTGCAACTTGATTCTTATAATTTAATGCCGCATACAACTTGTTTCCGGCAATAGCCAGTCCTTCTGGTCCGTAATGCACAGGAATAGTTTTCACTACTTCGCCCGCAGTTAAATCTACTTTGGCAATGTATGAGAGAGTAGGATCGTTATACACTTTCCCTCCCCAGCATGAAACATACAAGTAATCACCCAGCGCCTGACAGTTACGAGGCCCCACAATCTGATCGGTAATTCCATTTTCTGTTTGCTCAAATGATTTTGCATCAACCCAAAAAACCTGATCGACAGTATTTCCCATCATATAAATTTTGCCGTTATAGTTGTAAGCAAACTGAATATTTGAAGTAATGTCCAGACCATTTACCGAGTTATAATATCCATTAACTATCTCATCGCTATATTTATTGTAACCCGAGATTGTTGAATGACCGCCTGACCAGTTTCCAGAGTTAACAATATAGGCCAAAGATGCGTCAACATTTACCTGATGAGTAACACTATAGCTCTCCGCTCCATTCACTGCAGATAGCGTAACATCATAAATACCAGGTTCGGTATAAATATGAAAAGGATCGGCCTCTGTAGAAGTCTCATTATCGCCAAAGCTCCACTCATAACTAGCTGCCCCTACCGATGTATTGGTAAAGAATACGGTGTCTTCTGGCAGTATGTTTTCTTCCGGGGCATAAGTAAAACCAGCCATAACACTTGCAGAATCATCGTCATCACAAGCAGTAAAGGCAAAAGCCAACACCATCAAAAAAGTTAAAATTTTAAATTGCTTTTTCATTTTGTAATTTGTTTTCTATTTAAATTTATACGTAATACTTAACCGGTAAGCTATGCCAGGCATAGCATAACCCAAACTTGCCTGATAATCGGTATCCAGCAGATTGTTGATCATTCCGTTAATTAGAATTTGATTATGACCGTCAATTATCCAGTTGTAACCAAGCGCCATATTCATCAGAAAATAAGCAGCCAGAATATTATCGTCTTCCTCATCGGAGAATTGCTCGTCGGTATAACTCCCATCCACCGTAAAATCAAATTTGTTATAAGTCACCGTTGTGAAAAAATTACCGGCGTGTAACGGCACGTATTCCAGCTGACGGTTAAGTGCTCTCGTATTGTTATTCGATTCTTTTCGCTGAGCAGAAGTATAAGTATAATTGAGGCCCGAATTTGCTTTCAATCCAAAAATGCGATAATTCCAATCAGTCATAAACTCCAGTCCTTTGCTTTGTACATTTTGCACATTCGCAGCATACCATTTTGAACCACCGTTTTTCCATAATATCCATTCGTCAACATCCATTAAAAAAGCATTCAGTTTTACATTTCCTGAGAGATCTCCATCACAATAACTCCATTTTGATCCCAATTCGTAGCTCATTCCTTTTTCGGGATTCAGATCAGGATTTCCGCCCGGCTCCCAAAAGCGATCATTAAATGTTGGAACACGATAGCTTCGAGCAACATTTCCGGTAAACCGAAGTACATACTTTTCTTTTGAAAATGCCAGGTAATTTAGTCCAAACGAAGGCGTAAAAGGCACATCAAAATTGGTAACATAACCGTAGCGCAAATTTAGTGTTGCGGTTAAACGGTTAAAGAAACGTTGATAGTACGATGCATATAAATCTACCCGATCCTCGTGTTTCAACGCTTCAGAATAAGTATAAACCGTGGGATAAATACGGGTAGCTTTTGCTCCGGCTTTGTAACTGGCCTGAGGAGAAAAATCGTGTTCGATAAAGGCTTCGCCAATTATGCGTTGGGTTGAAATGGTATCAGAAGTAATTTTGTCGCTAACAGCATTATCGTATACATACCCACCGTTAATTTCGAATTTGAGTGGGTTCTTTCGGTTTTTATAACCGGTCCAGATGCGCACGTGATCATCTTTATACTCTTCTTTCGTTTCATGGTTGGAATAATTTACCCCCATATTTTGTTGTACATTGTGCCAGTCTTTCTCTATCCAAACATTAAAAACATAGAATTCGTTAGGATTAAATCGATAATTTAATTCCTGTATTAATCCCATATTCTTGATTTCAGCATTTCGCTGCCGATCTTTAATACCTATTTTCTGAGTTTCAAAGTCTTTTAGAGGATTCATAAATGGAAAATCGTTCTTCTTAAAGTAATAATAAGCACGTGTAACTGCTTCAAACTTGCCGTTTCCCAAAAACAGTTTTGTGCCGTAAAGCTGCTCTCCAAATGAACCGTTTGCAACGCGGGCTTCAGCCCTAAAACCATCAGTCCAATTGTTTTGCAGACCCAAATGAATGGCCCCTCCAATACTCCCCGATCCGTTTACCGAACTGGCACTACCAAACTGAACACCAATATTATCGAATAGATAAATGGGTATGTTATTTACATTAGAATGGCCCAGCGTGAGCGAATTGATGTTTATTCCGCCAAAATTAAAACTGGTATGATCGGGTGCCGATCCGCGAATACGAATAGTGGCCAAGCCACCTGCATTAGTCTTAAAAGCAATGGGCAAACTACGCGAAAGCAATTGTTCCAGATTGCCATCCTGCGCCAGCGAAAACTGTTTGGCATTAATACGTTCGATTTTTGCTCCCGACTGGTATTTCTGAAGCTTTCCATAACTCACTACCTCTTCTACCTGCACCGTATCGAACACATTAAAATATTGCTGCGCCACTACACTTTGAGCCAGTCCCCACAATATGATCCCTATAACTACAAACCTCCTCATTCACAACTTTTAAGGAGCTTTGGATAAATCAGTGAAAAATACGGATATATTTCTCAAGCTTTTATCCCGAAGCTTAATTTATTACTGTTGAATTTATGGCAGGTCTTCTGGCTCATCCCGGTTATTGAAGCCTTCCCTCCCGATTCCATCGGGAAGTGGCGTATGGTTCAATAACACGATCCGTTTAACTACGGATAGGACTTACAGCTGCGGGTACAGCTCCGGTTTCTCACCGGATTCCCTTTTCATCTTATTTCTGAAACAGAAACTTTAAGAACCTAAATTCAGTGGCAAAGATAATCACATTTTTTAACAAGCATTATTTTATTGAAAAAGATAGCCCGGAAAATACAACTACCTGTTAACAGCTAGCACACACACCACTCAGGGCTCTAATATACTGCCCATTACACAGATACAGGAAAGTTTAATTATGCATTAAGAATGATTTTGCATACATCTGAATATTCTAAAAATGAACCGACGATTAAACGACAATCAATGATACTTTCACTCCAAGTGGGGGCATCACTAAGTATTCGTTTTAACTTTTTTCGATCACCTCCTCCGATACCAAAAATACCACAGGTTTATTTGAAATAGGATTGGTACGCACCACAACAACGGTTTCGTAAACCGCCTCAATATCTTTGTAATTCAGCACCTCGGTTGGCAGACCTTTTTTACGAATATGCCCTTCCTGCATCATAATCAGCGAATCGCAATATTCGCCGGCCAGATTCAGATCGTGAATAATCATCAGAATGGTTAATCCCAGCTCGCGACTTAAACGACGAATCAGATTCAGCGTTTGCACCTGGTGAGTAATGTCCAGATGCGAAGTTGGTTCGTCGAGCAAAAGCAGATCGGGTTCCTGTGTTAAGGCACGGGCAATTCCGGCCAGTTGCTGCTCGCCACCGCTCAAGGCATTCATATACTTACCTTTTAGCTTGTCAACCCCGGTAAGCTTCATATATTTTTCGGCTATGGCAAAATCTTCTTTGGTTTCGAAAAACTGAAACTGCTTATGATACGGAATACGCCCCATCAACACATATTCCTCCACTGTCATACTGCCGATTTCAATATTCTGAGTAACAATGGCAATATTTTGTGCACGCTCCTTCAGTCCCATTTTCTGCGTACTTTTGCCATTTAATTCTATTGATCCATTTAACAAAGGCAGTTCTCCCGAAATACCTCTGAATAATGTGGTTTTTCCCGAACCGTTTGGACCAATAATTCCTACAAAGTCGCCTTTATCCACATTAAAACTCACATCCTTTAGTAAAAACTTACCAGGATAACCGCAGGAAAAATTATTGATCTGAAAAAACTGTTCCATGCTAGTTCAGTTTAAAATGTGATTTTGAGCGACTCAATACTATTATAAAAACCAACCCGCCAACAAAGCCGGTTATTACCCCAATTGGCAATTCGTTAGGTGCAATTACAGTTCGCGCAATGGTATCGGAAAGAATAAGAAAAATGGCTCCTCCTAAAAAAGAGCCCGCCAAAAGCACACGGTAATCGTTACCAATAATTAATCGGATTACATGCGGAATTACCAGCCCAACAAAACCAATAACTCCAGCCACCGAAACAGAAATGCCGGTTAACAACGAGGCCACAAAAAACAGCAATTTAATGGCAACACCAGTGTTAACTCCCAGGTGCCTGGCCTTTACCTCTCCCAGCCGTAAAGCATTTAGTGTTTGCGAGAAGAAATAAGAAATCACAAGTCCGGCCAGCGATGAATAAAAAGCGATTGCAATCAGCGAATTGTTTGATTCATCCAAAGAACCCATCACCCAGAAAACAATGTTATGCAGATTTTCTGTTGTAGAAATTGACATCAGAAACATCATGGCTGAAGAGGATACAAAACTTACCATCACACCAATTAGCAACATGCTGTTAATACTTAATCCTCCACGTTTTAGACTTAACAAATACACAACAACAAGAGTAACCAACGCCCCCAGAAAACCAAATGCCGGAAGCGAAAAAAAGCTCAATGTGTTCAGTCCGAAAACAATGGCAATAGCTACGCCTAATGCAGCGCCGCCGGAAATACCCAGCGTATATGGCTCAACCAGCGGATTGCGGTAAATGCCTTGCAACACCACTCCCGACAGGCTTAAAGCGCCGCCAACTCCAATAGCCATCAAAATTCGGGGAATGCGGATTTTGGCTAAAACGGTATATTCGATACTGCCTTTATCCGATAAAATTTGTGGCAGTTGCGAAAGTGACACTTTTACTTCTCCGGCCGATAATGAAAATAAAACAGACACCAGCAACAACACCAAAAGTGCGGCTAAAAAAAGTATCCATTTCAGATATTTATGATTCATCTTTATTAAAATGCGGTGTTTATCTCGATTCCTTTACGGTATTATTGGCTCACAAAACGATAAACATCTTCCAAAGCCAAAACAAAATTTGCCGGTGTTGGACTACACGATGTTTCCGATGCAATCAAAAATACTTTATCATTCTTCACCGCCGACATGCTGGTGTAACCTTTCCATACCTTTTGTTCCTGTTCTCCAAATCCCCCCATTTCTGCAATTATAATTACATCCGGATTTTTCAACAGAATACTTTCGCGCGTCATCGTTCCATGCTCCAGCCCCGAAGCAATATTTATTCCATTACAAAACAAGATAAAATCGTTCATATAGGTTTTGTCGAGTACAACAAAAACAGGATTTGCACCAATTTGAAAGAATATTTTTGAAGGTGGTAATTGTTTTGATTTTTTCTGAATTTCGGCAACCTTTGCTTTTGCGTCGGCTACTACTTTTTTTGCCAGAGCATCGGTACCAATCATCTTTGCAATTTGCTGTGTTTGCTCGCAAATTTCATCAAAAGTGCGCGGAGTTTCCAATACCTCAACCCGCAATCCCAGCTTTTTAAGCGTAGCGATATCCTGTGGCTTGGTTAACTTCATAGTTAGCACCAGATCGGGTTTCAACGCGAGAATTTTCTCCACATTTACATCAACGGTTGAACCAATTTGTTCAATACCATCATTAATCGCTAACATACAATAACTTGTACATCCCACAAGTTTTTCTTTACCGCCAACCAGGTAAATATTTTCGGTAATCGATGGTGCAAGCGAAATAACGCGCTTCACATCCTGCGCAAACACCGAAAAGCCGGCAAGCAGCAATACTATTAGTATTTTAATTTTCATCCGTTTAAAATTAACAGGAAATCAGGTGCAGAAATCAATGGATTGATTCCCGAAACTTTGTTCCCGAAGTTCGTTCATCCTATTGTTGGCAGGTCTTCTGACTTATCCCCTTTGATCATTGCCTTCCCGTCATTGGCTGAACCGACAGTGGCGTGAGTAATGATCAGTTTCAGGATTTACAGCTGCGGGTACAGTTCCGGCTTTTCACCGGATTCCCTTTTCATCGTGTTTATAGTGCTATAAACCATCGAACCAAACTCGCCGACAAATATAAGCAGAATCTTTTCTGCCGAAAAGTTTTCGAATTTCTTTTGTGTTTTTTGAGGATAAGAATTGTGATGTTGCGGAGGTTAACATTTGTTTCTTTGGCAATTAAACCCGCATCAGATCCATATCAAAATCGGGAGTTTCGCCCGCTACCAACTGGCTGATAATTTTTCCGGTTATGGGGCCAAGGCTAACGCCCATCATAGCATGTCCGGTTGCCACAAGTAAGTTGTTGTATTTGTTTGTCCGGCCAATTATTGGAATTCCGGTTGGTGTAACCGGTCTCAAGCCTTCCCAGATATTTAATTTCCCGGCATCCAGTTTTTCCATATCTGGAAAGGCTTTTTGTGTTCGGTTAATTATTGCCTGAACCCGGTTTAACGCAACCTCACCTACCGTTCCGTTAAACTCCATTCCACTTCCCAAGCGTACTGTATTTTGAAAAGGAGTTAAAGCCACTTTAGCTTCCGTTAAAATTAGTGGTGTTTGCAACTTCAAATTGGCTTTGGGCAAATCAAAACTGTAACCTTTCCCTGCAATTACCGAAACTTTTATTCCGACAGATGCGGCAAGTTTTGCAGAATAAGCGCCTGCAGCCAATACAAAGTCATCTGCTTTCAGTTTGCCCACAGTGGTATTTACTGCTGTAATTTCACCCTTTTCTACCTGAAAATTACTTACCGATGTATCGTAACGAAATACAACACCATTATCTTTTAAGTAGCTTTTTAGCCAGCGTAAATGAGCCTCCGGTGTAACATTCCCATCGGTTTTGTAAAGTAACGCACCGGCAACCTGCAAATCAGCCTCGGGCTCTATCACCTTCAGTTGCTGTTGATCAAGTAATTGCACCTCGCCTCCCAGATGATTGGCAATTCCGGCCAAAGCCACTTCCTCGTGCAACCCTTTTTCGGTTGTTGCCGCCATTAACAATCCTTTATTAGAGAAACCACTTTGATTATCATTTTCCGTACTCAGCTGTTGGTACAGTTTTCGACTTTCGTCATTCAGCTTGTACAAAGTTGGAATGGCACGGGCAACCGTTTTCTTATTGGCAGCTTTCATAAATTTAAGAAACCACGGGAGCGAGGAAATATTTTTACCCGCTGGCAGATAAACGGGACTGGTTCTGTCGAGCATCATTTTAAAACCTGAACGTAACATTTCGGGCGACGCCAGTGGCACAAAATGACTGGGCACCAGCAATCCGCAATTTCCGTACGAACAACCTTCTTCATTGTTTTCGCTGGTGGCTTCAATCACTTCCACCTCAAAACCAGCCTGATTCAGATAATAGGCGCAATGCAGACCGATTACGCCCGCTCCAATAACAATAATTTTCCTACTCATCTTTTGCTATAGTTTTCCAACTACTCTGAATCCGTGTGCATAAGGATCGTCCTCATCATCAATAATAATATGATTGTAACCGGTAACTTTTGCCCAACCTTCAATTCCCGGAACAATCGCGTCAAAATCGCCAATTCGTAGTTGCTCCTCAACTGTACCAATAAACTGGCTACCAATAACGCTTTCGTGCAAGAAAGTAGATCCCAACTGAAGTTTTCCGTTAGAGAACCACTGCGCCATCCGTGCTGATGTTCCTGTTCCGCACGGGCAACGATCGATCGCTTTTTCGCCGTAAAAAACAGCATTACGTGCATCGGCTTCTTTGCTTTTGGTATTTCCTGTCCAAAGCACATGGCTCAATCCACGGATCTTCTCGTTTTGAGGATGTATGAAACTGTATTTTTCATTCAGCCCTTTGCGCACCGCACCACTGAAAGTTATCAACTCATCGGCAGTAAAATTGTGCAATCCCGAAAAATTAGGCTGCTCATCAACAATAGCGTAAAAGTTTCCGCCATAAGATACATCAACAGTTAATTCTCCTAAATGCGGACTTTCAACTGTTAGGTTTCGTGCATATAAAAACGACGGAACATTAATGATTTTCACAGAAGTTACTTTGCCTTTCTCATTTTGGTTGTAATGTGCCAACACCAATCCGGCAGGCGTTTCCAAACGTACTGTTCCGTGAGTATGCGGAACAATCAAACCTTCTTCAACAGCAATGGTAACCGTGCCAATGGTTCCGTGCCCGCACATGGGCAAACAACCACTTGTTTCGATGAAAAGAATACCCGCATCGTTGTGCGGATTTTCGGGAGGAAAAATAAAACTCCCCGACATTTGCTCGTGGCCCCGGGGTTCGAACATTAAACCTGTGCGAATCCAATCGTATTCTTCGAGGAAATGTTCGCGTTTCTCAAAAATACTTTTCCCCTTCAAACGAGGAACTCCACCGGCCACTACCCGCACCGGATTGCCACAGGTATGTCCATCGATACAAAAAAAAGATCTTCTTGTCATTGTCAGCTATTATAAAACCATATCATATTATTTTACCGCGGTGTTAGTCCACGTGTCGTTAACTACTCTCCAAATGTTCAGGGGGTTGCTATTTTGCAGTTCGGCGGGTAATAAATTGTCAGGAAAATCCTGGTAAGCCACCGGACGCACAAAACGTTTTATAGCACTCACTCCTACCGATGTAAAGCGCGAATCGCTCGCTGCCGGAAACGGTCCACCGTGTTGCATGGCTGCGCAAACTTCAACACCTGTTGGAACTCCGTTCAACAACAATCGTCCACATTTTTCGAGTAAAGCGTCTACAACTTCCTGGTTGTCGGGCAATTCACTTTCTTTTGCATGAACAGTTGCCGTTAACTGACCTTTTAAGCCGTTCACCACATCCAGAAGTTCTTCCTTATTTTCGCAAACTACAAGCAAACTGAAAGGGCCAAAAACCTCTTCGTGTAAATGTGTATTTTTAATAAAATCAGCTCCCGAAACTGTTGCCAAAGCAAGTGGAACATTGCCTGTTTCTTCCTCGCCTATTCCTTTTTCCAGCAGTTTCACTTCTGAATGCGAGAACATTTTATCCTTGTTCAGTTCGTAATTTCGAAGTACCGAAGTACTGAACATTTGAGAACCTTTGGTTGCAGCAACCTCTTTTGCCAATTCTTCCACAAATGCTTCGTATCCATCTGTTTTTGTGGTGATCAACAATCCGGGATTGGTACAAAACTGACCGGCACCAAGATTTACCGAAGCAACCAATTTTGAAGCAATAGCTGCATGGTCGTTAGCCAGTGCTTCCTCCATTACCACCACAGGATTAATACTTCCCATTTCCGCAAAAACAGGAATTGGCTCTTCGCGCTCTGCAGCCAGTTTTACCAACGCCATTCCGCCGTGATATGATCCGGTAAAACCTACAGCTTTAGTTACCGGATGTTTCACCAATAACTGGCCCGATTCATAACCTGCATCATCAATAAAGCCAAAAGTACCTGCTGGCAATTCGCATTTTTCTACGGCTTTATTTATTGCTGCAGCGACTAATGCCCCTGTTTTCGGGTGAGCCGGATGGCCTTTCACAACCACCGGATTTCCTCCGGCCAAAGCTGAAGCAGTATCGCCTCCGGCAACGGAAAATGCCAGCGGGAAATTTCCGGCTCCAAAAACCACAACCGGACCAAGCGGCACCAATTTCTTTCTGATATCAGGTTTTGACAGTGGTTCGCGCCCCGGATCGCCAACATCGATAGTAGCTTCGCACCACGATCCTTCATCTATAAGATCGGCAAACTTATTTAGCTGTCCGACTGTACGTCCACGCTCACCGCGAACACGAGCTTCCGGCAAATTGGATTCAGCCATAACGGTTTCTACCAATTCATCGCCAATATTCATAATCTCCTCACCGATTGTCCGCAAAAAAGCAGCACGTTTTTCGACAGAAACTTTCTTATACACGTTAAAGGCTTCAGAAGCCTCCAACATTATCTCATTAATTTGGTCTTTCAATTCTGCCATACTCTAAAACTTTGGTCGGTTTGCCAATGCGTGTTCTATGGTAGTAATGATCGATTCGCGCTCTGCTCCTGTGATCATTTTTCGAGGAGCGCGTACATATTCAGTTCCGATACCAGTGTACACTTCGCAAAGTTTAATGTACTGTACCAGTTTCGCATGAATATCCATTTCGAAAAGCGGCATAAACCAACGGTACAATTCCAATGCTTCATCAATTTTTCCTGCTTTTGCCAACTCGTACAATACCACTGTTTCTTTAGGGAAAGCACAAACCAGACCGGCCACCAACCCGTCGCCACCCAACAACAACGACTCCAAACAAAGCGTATCAACACCTCCAAGAATTTTAAAACGATCGCCTAAAGCGTTTTTTAAGCGTGTAATGTTTGTAAGGTCGCGCGTAGATTCCTTTACAGCTTCGATATTCTTTACATCTTTCAATTTCTCGAACATCGGCACTGTAATCTCAATTTTGTAATCAACCGGATTATTGTACAGCAAAATTGGTAACGAAGTAGCTTCGGCCACTGTTTTAAAATACTCCACTGTTTCATCAGCATCGGCTTTGTATAATAGCGGCGGAAGCAACATCAAACCATCAGCACCATTTGCTTCGGCTTGTTTGGCAGCCTCAACAGCATTTACTGTGCTCGACTCGGCAATATTCATAATTACCGGAACCTGTTCGCGATAAGGCTGAAGTGATTTTACTAACTCAACTTTTTCTTCGTTACTCAATGTGCTCGATTCGCCCAGCGAACCACCGATAATAATTCCTGATACACCAGATTCAATCTGAAATTCTATGTTCTTTATAAAAGCAGGAATATCCAGTTCTCCGGTTTCTTTAAATTTTGTTGTTACTGCAGGATAAACCCCTGTCCATGTTGGTCTCATATTTTCTTAATTATTTAATGACTAATTACAAAAGCAAATTTAAAAGAGTTAAACACCTTTTTGTTTTCTTATTTTATCCATTTTTTGAACTATTTTACCCTTTTAAGGTTTTATGAGGTATTATCATGGTAATTGAGAACAATTTAATAGATAGACACATTATACTAATCGACAAAAAATGAAGGCGGTACGTTTTGTCATTCCAAAAACAGGAGGAAACTCCTTCCGGCTCCAAATTGATGAAGGTGCACGATTTTATGATACCATACATTATCATCCCGAGCACCAGATTACTTACATCGTAAAAGGAGAAGGGACTAGTTTTATCGGAAATCATGTGGAACGATTTCAGCCGGGCGACGTTTTTTTTATTGGTAAAAATGTGCCTCATGTAACCAAATGTGACGAAACTTATTATCACCCCAACAGCAACCTTGAGGTATTAAGTATTTCTCTGTTTTTTAAAGACGAGACTTTTGGGAACCAGTTTTTTGAAATACAGGAAATGCTGCATATAAAACACCTGTTGGATAAAGCTTCGAGGGGAATAAAAATCGACGGACCGGATAAAAACGAGTTAATTAAATGCATAAAACAATGTCCCGATGCTGACGGTTTTAAACGTTTTCAACTGCTGATGAGCATTTTGAACACCTTTGCACTGTCAGAAGACATCCGCACACTTTCTTCGGTAAGTTACCACTCGCCAACCCGAGAATCGGACAACGAACGCATAAATGTAATCTTTAATTTTTTGTCAAAAAACTTCCGTAACGAAGTGAATCTGGGGCAACTTGCCAATGTGGCCAACATGACTCCGAACTCGTTTTGCCGCTATTTTAAACAACGAACTGGCAAAGCTTATTCTGAATTTCTGAACGACCTCCGGATTGAATATGCCGGGAAATTGATAGCCGGGAGCAACGAGAGTTTTGGAAATATTGCCATGGAATGCGGCTATAACAGCATCTCGTATTTTAATCGTCAGTTTAAAAGAATTAACGGTGTATCGCCATTACAATACCGCAAAAAATTCAAAGGGAGCCCTGTGTAATATTTTTGGGATACTCAATATCCACCAAAAACAATCCTTGTGCCGGCGCCGATGCTCCTGCCACGCCTCGATCTTGCTTTTCAATAATTTCACAAAATTGCGAAATACTGAGTTTTCCCTGCCCTACTTCCAGTAAGGTACCCACAATGGCGCGCACCATATTACGTAAAAAACGGTCGGCTTTAATTGTAAACTGTAATTGCTCGCCATTTCTCATCCACTCGGCCTGCATTATTTTGCAGTTATTGGTTTTAACATCAGTGTGCAGACGACTAAAACTTGTAAAATCAGTATAATTAAATAGCGTTTGTGCAGCCTTGTTCATTTTCTCCACATCAAGTGGTTTCAGGTATTTATAGCTTGTTTCTGTAACAAACGGATTTTTTTCAGTAGAGATAAAATAATGATAAGTGCGAGAAGTTGCACTAAACCTTGCATGTGCCTCATCATCAACCGGCCAAACTTTTTGCACGGCAATGTCGGATGGCAAAAAACTGTTGAGTTTATAAATGATATCCAGATCTTCAGGAATACCACTCTCAATATCAAAATGCAGAATAAAAAACAAAGCATGCACACCGGTATCGGTTCGTCCGGCACCAATCACTGCTATTTTCTCACGCAGGATTTTTGATAATGCGTCTTCTATCACTTCCTGGATCGAAACCGCATTCGGTTGAATTTGCCATCCATGGTAATTGGTTCCTTTGTAACTAAGTTGTAAAAAATAACGTTGTGGCATTGTTCTCGTTTATCTGAGCGCAAAATTACAGAAAAAGTTGAAAGCACAGATCAATCAATGTTATTGAAAAAATAGCCGCCTCTCTTATTCAGAGAGGCGGCCCCAGTTACCCCCAAACACACGGCTTCAGAACGAAGCCCAAAAGTTTTTGAAAATATTCATTAACTTTTTCAATCCTATCCCTTAGTTTCCGATGCAATTTGTATAGTTTTTTGAGTCAGGTTATAATTATCCTAAAAACTAACTTTATAGTTCAGATTTAATGGAGTTAAAACTTTTCATTGTTAATTTTTATTTGGCGGCCCATAAATTGGGTCAGTTAGCTTTTATTTAGTTATCAAAATTAAGGCTTTAATTCGTTAAAAACAAGAGGCATAAAGATGTTGCTTAACAATAAAGTCTAAAAACTGAAATTTTGACATTCCAAAAAGCATTGGCATTCAACAACAAAAAAGAAAGTACTCTAAACCGAGTGACAACCAGACAGCTAACGCTGAAATATTTTCAGGAATTTCGGGACGGTATACCTTTTGAGTTTTTCTTTTTGAAAAGTTCAATAAATTGTTTAACCAAAAAGTTAAAGGAGGATAAAGTCATGAAATTAGCAAGAAGAAACGAACCGTATTTTCCATCAATCTTTGACAGGTTTTTCAACAATGAATTGATGGATTGGAACCACTCGAATTTTTCGAGCACTAACACTTCGTTACCGGCAATTAACGTAAAAGAAACCGACGACGATTTTGTTATCGAAGTTGCAGCTCCGGGAATGAGCAAAAACGATTTCTCCGTGAACTTTAAAAATAACGTACTCACCATTTCTTCGGAAAAGAAAAACGAAAAAGAAGAAAAGAATGAGAATTATACACGAAAAGAGTTCAGCTACCAATCGTTTCAACGTTCGTTCACCGTTGCTGAAAATGCCGTAGTTGGCGAAAAGATTTCGGCCAAATACGATAATGGAATTTTACACATCGTACTACCAAAACGCGATGAAGTAAAACCACAGCCCGAAAGACAGATTAAAATTTCTTAATGATTAACCAACACGTCGCTCACCAATTTGGGCGACGTTTTTTTGTAGTTATTCGAGCCTCTAAAGTTTTACACTTATTTTGAAACCCATTGAATTGCAGCCTCCATTGTACTAAAAGGCCGCGATTCATAGCCCTGATCCAAAAAACCAATTAACATGGGGTATACAATATCATCAGGATTTTCGGTAATTATGGCTATTCTTTTATTTCCAAAAATATCAAGGTGCTGCCGGAGAAACGTAGCTATTTCAATATAGTTGCCCATCTCAATATCAAAATGAGCAGCCCGATAATCAAGTACAAAGCCAATAGTATCCGCCGGGAATATGTCTTTCTCAATAGCATCCAGCCATGATTCTTTCACATCGTTAACGCTTATTAAGCCGAAATAGGTTTTAAATACGATACAATTTTTGTATTCATATTCAAATTTCTCCACATCCATAGAAACAAAAAGTTGATTCAAGTCGGCACAAAGCTATACAATAAGACACCACAAACTAAAATTGCGGTTTACTTTTACAAACAATCAATAGTTAGTTAACATGGAACCTCCCAGATCAGATAAGTTCTACGTTCTGGTTAAATACGGAACTCAATTTGAACCATCTTAAAACTTATGCCCCTGCCCAACTCTATTTCTTAATAGTTCCCTTTTTGCTTTTCGAAGCAAACCTTGAAGTAAATCCGGTACAAATCATCATCATCATAATAATCAACCCAATCAATATTTCCTTTACCAAACTGTTTGGTAAGTTCATAACCAAAAGTAACCCTCCCCCACGAAATTTCTGTTCCCAGGCGAGTGTCTGTTTTTAATCCAGATCGATGCAACCGAAAATCTCCTGCTCCTGTCAAATCAAACGAAAACAATCTTTTTGAAAGCGGAAACCTAAAAAGGTGTAAGGTCAAGTCATTTTCAAAGAATATCCAGTTAGCGGCATACTCATCACATAAATTAACGCCCAACTCACTAACCAGGGTATGCGGTGTATAACCAGATTTTGGAAAAAGATTCAGGTAATAACTAACTGCAGGGTTAAAGTACAGGAAATGAGTTAACACATCTCGTCCTTCAATAATTTGTCCATGTTGTTTTCCAAACCTATCAATGATTTTGTGAATTCCACCGGCACCATCTTTCCCTCCCTGAATCCACAAAGCCAATCCGGTAATTGGTTTTTTCTTGTTTAAAATACCAGGACCTCCCGACAACTGAATAGCCAGGTTATTTGTCAAAAACTTTACCCAGGAGAATTCGGCAGCACTAATTTCGGTAAATGATTCGCCTCTGTAGTACCGGCCATTTTCATCAAAACGCTGACTATATTCCCGGTGTGTATAAAGATCGGTTCTGATCCCGAATGAAAATAAACGCTGTTTCTCTGTTTTTTGATTGAAAAAAGCTTTCACCAGAAATGATGAAGTAAAAGCCACATCGTCTGAATTACCAGAAAAAAGCAAATTGATATCATTTATATGTTGAATCAGGATGTGATTCTTTTCGAAGTAAGATTCGTTACCATTTAAACTGCTTTGCGAAAAACAGGTGTTGGCGAACAGGAGAATAACGATTATAAAAACGATTGATTTCAACACAATTTTTTCAATTCATGAATTAACATTCAGACATATTACCGCTAATAAAATCAGCCGATCAATATATGAACACAATTTTTAATATCTACACCAGAACACATTATCCTGTAACTTGTTTATTTTTTTTTAACACTAATCTCTAAATCAGGAAATCGCCTCACATTGTACATCATCGAGAAAAGTGATACATGGATTAAATATAAAATGAAACACCACCATATCATAAAAAGTACTTTAAATTGGTCGTAATTTCTTAATGAATTCCTAATAAGCTGTTATTCTTTGTTAAGAATAATTCGTTTCGCCCTTACTTAAATTTTTTTAACAAATGAATAGGGAAATAAACGTCATAATGCTTTAAATTCGTGCCTTCGAAAAAAATTAGCAAATAAATTTATAAAAGATATGAATCAAGCAGTTGATATCAAAGAATTGAACGAGAGAATCCAGAAAGAGAGTTCGTTTGTGGATATGATTTCCATGGAAATGAATAAGGTGATTGTAGGACAAAAACACCTGGTTGAAAGTTTGCTGATTGGCTTACTTTCAAACGGCCATATTTTATTGGAAGGTGTACCAGGATTGGCAAAAACGCTTGCCATTAAATCCTTGTCGCAAACAATCAGTGCTAAATTTTCACGTATTCAGTTTACTCCCGACCTTCTGCCTGCCGATGTTTTGGGAACAATGATCTACAGCCAAAAGAAAGAAGAGTTCAGCATTAAAAAAGGACCGATCTTTGCCAATTTTGTTTTGGCTGATGAGATTAACCGTGCGCCGGCCAAAGTACAATCGGCACTGCTCGAAGCCATGCAGGAACGCCAGATTACCATTGGCGACAAAACCTTTAAACTGGAGGAACCGTTCCTGGTTATGGCAACACAAAACCCGATTGAACAAGAAGGTACGTACCCACTGCCCGAAGCGCAGGTCGACCGTTTTATGCTGAAAGTAGTAATCAACTACCCGAAAAAAGAGGAAGAGCGTCAGATCATCAATCAAAACCTGCTGGCTCAGTTTCCTGAAACAACAACCATTCTGAAACCGGAAGACATTATTAAAGCCCGCAATGTGGTAAAAGATGTGTACATGGACGAAAAAATTCAGAAATACATTGTTGACATTGTATTTGCCACACGCGAACCCAACGAATATAAACTGGAGAAATATGCCGATATGATCGCTTACGGAGCATCACCAAGGGCAGGAATTAGTCTAGCACAGGCAGCAAAAGCTTTTGCTTTTATCAAGCGCCGCGGTTATGTTATTCCTGAAGATGTACGCGCCGTTTGCCCTGATGTATTGCGCCACCGTATCGGGTTGAGTTACGAAGCAGAGGCCAATAACATTACGCAGGAAGAAATTATTACCGATATTTTGAACCAGGTAGAAGTACCATAAACGAGTTGCAGTTTACAGTCGCAGTTTACCGCTGTTCAAGCATTATTTTGAACGCTGAAGTTTAAACTTTGAACTCTAGTTATGGAGACAACTGATTTATTAAAAAAAGTACGGAAGATTGAAATTAAAACACGTGGTTTGTCGCGCAATATTTTTGCAGGCGAATACCACAGTGCTTTTAAAGGGCGCGGTATGGCATTCTCGGAGGTACGCGAATACCAGTTTGGCGACGATATTCGTAACATCGACTGGAACGTTACCGCCCGCTACAGCCATCCTTACGTGAAAATATTTGAAGAGGAACGCGAACTCACCGTGATGCTACTGATTGATGTGAGCGGCTCGCGCGAATTTGGTTCGTTTGAAAAGCTGAAGAAAAATGTGATTACAGAACTGTCTGCAGTGCTTTCGTTTTCGGCTATTCAAAACAACGATAAAATCGGAGTAATCTTCTTTTCGGATAAGATAGAAAAATTCATTCCACCCAAAAAAGGGAAAAGTCACATTTTGCGCATTATCCGCGAATTGATCGAATTTCATCCGGAAAGTAACGGCACCGACATTACAGAAGCTGTTCGCTACATGACCAACGCCATTAAGAAACGCTGCACTGCTTTTATAATTTCCGATTTTATGGACGATAACAAAGACCTGGAAATGGCACTTTCTATCGCCAACAACAAGCACGACATGGTAGCGCTGAACATATACGACAAGCGCGAAACAGAACTGCCTTCTATCGGGATGATAAAGCTTAAAGATGCTGAAAAAGGTAATTACGTTTGGGTAGACAGCAGTTCGCGTAAAACACGAAAGCTTTATGCCGACTGGTGGATAAAACACATGGGCCGGTTGGATGTGATGTTCAAAAAAAGTGGTGTAGATTATGTATCGATAAATACCAACGAAGACTATGTAAAATCGTTAATGACCCTGTTTAAAAGACGGGCATTAAAATAAAGAAGCATGCAATTGAGAAAAAATATATTAATGGATAATAATGCACAGTTCGACTCCGCTCACTGTAACCGCCATCCTGAGCGAAGTCGACGGGTGATTAACCCCGAGGTTATGCTGTTGTTTATTACCCTGTTTTTGTTTGCGGGTTCGGTTAAGGCACAGCGCATAAAAGCCACTGCCAGCCTCGATTCTGCAAATATTCTGATTGGCGACCAGGTAAAACTTTTCCTGGAAGTAGATCACCCGAAAGATGTAAATGTACAGTTTCCGTCGGTTCCGGATACGATTAACAGCCTGATTGAAGTGATTAGCCGTTCGGGGATCGACACTTTTGATCTGGACGATGAGAAGCTGATGAAACAAATTCAGTCGTACACCATTACCAGTTTCGACAGTGGAAGCTATCGGATTCCGCCCTACTGGTTTAAAATTGATGTGGACGGAACCATCGACTCCATTCCGAGCAACGGTGTAACACTGAATGTGTACACCATGGAAATTGACACCACAAAAGGGCCAACCGACATAAAAATGCCTTACGATGCTCCGTTGACATTAAAAGAAGTTACTCCTTACATTTTGGGCGTGATTCTTATCGGAGCGATTATTTTCTTCCTGCTATATTCTATTAAACGGAAGAAAAATAACAAACCGATATTTGCGCGTCCGGCAAAACCAAAAGAGCCGGCACACATTATTGCGCTGCGCGAGTTGGATCGTATAAAATCGGAAAAAGTATGGCAGCAAGGCAAGACTAAACAATACTACAGCGAGCTTACCGATACACTTCGGGAATACATCGATGACCGTTTTGGAATCCGGGCGCTGGAACAAACCACCGACGAAACAATTGAAAGTTTCAGACAACAGAAAGGTTTGATTAACAAAAAACATTTCTCGAACCTGACACAGCTGTTACAATTAGCCGACCTGGTAAAATTTGCCAAGTTCCAACCATTGCCCGACGAAGACAACCTGTCACTGGTAAATGCATATTTCTTTGTAAACGATACGAAAAAAGAGGAAGCAAAGAAAGCTGAAGACAAAGGTGCTGCCAAAGGAGATGATAATGAAAATGTTGAAGAAGTTGAGATAAAATAAAAAGAGATGTTTGAAGGATTAACATTTAAAAACCCTGAGCTGTTCCACATTCTATGGGTACTTATTCCCATGATAGCGTGGTATGTGTTCAGGCAGAAAAAAAATACCGCAAGCATCCAGGTTTCATCCACCGCTTCGGTATCAAAAGCCCCAAAAACCATCAGGCATTATTTGCGTCACCTGGTTTTTGTGTGCCTGTTAATTGCCATCAGTTTTTTTGTGGTTGTTCTGGCGCGTCCGCAATCTTCCAGAAACTGGGAAAAAAGCGAAACGGAAGGTATCGACATTGTTATTGCACTTGATATTTCAAGTTCAATGCTGGCACAAGACTTTCAGCCCGACCGTCTGGAAGCTGCAAAAAATGTGGCAATGGAATTTATTTCGGGAAGAGAATACGACCGCATGGGATTAGTGGTATTTGCGGGCGAAGCATTTACTCAATGTCCGCTAACAACCGACCGCGCGGTATTGCTGAACCTTTTTAAAGATATTGAAAGTGGCATGATAGAAGATGGAACTGCTATCGGAAACGGACTGGCAACATCGGTTGCCCGCCTGAAAGACAGCGAAGCCATCAGCCGCGTAGTTATTCTGCTTACCGATGGAGAAAATAACCGTGGAGAAGTTGCTCCGGTTACAGCTGCCGAAATTGCCAAAACTTTTGGGATTCGTGTTTACACCGTTGGAGTAGGAAGCATTGGAACAGCCCCCTACCCTGTGCAAACGCAGTTTGGCGTTCAGTTACAAGATATGCCGGTAAAGATTGACGAAGAAACCCTGCAGAAAATATCGTCGCTAACCGACGGAAAATATTTCAGAGCAACCAGCAACACCAAGCTGGAAGAGATTTATAAAGAAATTGATGCATTGGAGAAATCAAAAATTGAAGTGCGCGAATTCAGCCGAAAATCGGAAGAATTTATGCCATTTGCCTTACTCGGGGCACTGTTTTTGATTGCAAGTCTGTTTATGCGTTTAACTATATTTAGAAGTATCCCATAAGTTAATTGAGTATGGAAATGTTTAGATTTGGAAATATCGAATATTTATGGGGATTGCTAATAATTCCGCTGCTGGCAATGTTTTTTGTCTGGTCGCGCATTTCGCGCCGTCGTGCATTAAAAAAGTTTGGCCAGCAGGAAATTCTGGGCCAACTGATGCCTTACAGCTCAGGCAACCGCCCCGTTGTTAAGTTTATCATTTTAATGCTGGCACTGGCATTCTTTATTGTTGGAATTGCGCGCCCGCAGTTCGGATCGAAATTAAAAACCGAAAAACGTGAAGGTGTTGAGTTGATGATTGCGCTTGATGTGTCGAACAGTATGATGGCCGAAGATATTCAGCCCAACCGATTGGAACGGGCAAAACGTGCCATTTCGCGTTTGATAGATCGTTTAAAAGACGACAAAATCGGGTTAATTGTTTTTGCCGGCGATGCTTACACACAGCTGCCAATTACCTCCGATTACAATTCAGCAAAACTATTTTTGAATTCGGTAAATACGCAAATTGTTCCGAAACAGGGAACAGCCATTGGCGCAGCCATTGATTTAGCACGAAAATCGTTTACGCCAAACGGAGAAGCCAACAAGGCAATTGTAATTATCACCGATGGAGAAAACCATGAAGACGACGCACTGGCATCAGCAAAAGCAGCTTTGGATGAAGGTGCAATTGTGCATACCATTGGAATGGGGCTACCATCAGGATCGCCAATACCGGTATTGCGCAACGGACAAACCGATTACCTGAAAGACCGCGACGGGAATGTAGTGGTAACAAAACTGAATGAACAAATGCTGGAGCAAATTGCTGCTGCTGGTGGAGGAATTTATGTGCGTGCCAATAATGCACAGGTAGGGTTAAATGCCCTGTTCGACGAAATAAACGCAATGGAAAAACAGGAAATGGAAACGCGAACTTATTCGGAGTACGACGACCAGTTCCAGTACTTCTTTGCAGTGGGATTGTTTTTGTTGCTACTGGAATTTGTGATTCTTGAACGCAAAAACAAATATTTGAAGCGAATTAAGTTATTTGGATAACACGTTACAGGTTACTAGATGCAGGTTAAAAGTTTGAGAAGAACCTGCAACGTGTAACTTGCAACCTGAAACGATTTTAAGATGAGACAAATATATTTCATATTATTTCTATTAACGGTTTCCGGGATTGCTTTCGGGCAAAATGAGCGAAAATTTGTACGCAACGGAAACAAGCTTTTTATGGAAGCCGTGCGCGACACTACCAAAATCGATAGCGTAAAATTCAGCAATGCCGAAACAGAATACCGCAAGGCACTGGAAAAACGCCCCGAAGATTTGAAATGGAACTATAACCTGGCCGATGCCTTGTATAAACAGCAAAAGTTTGAAGATGCCGAAGGTAAATTTTCTGAACTGGCGGAGAAAATGGAAAATCCGAATGAGCGTGCCCGTGTTAACCACAACCTGGGAAATGCACAGCTGATGCAGGAAAAGCTGGATGAAAGTATTGAGTCGTATAAAAAAGCACTGCGCGAAAATCCCAATGATCCGGAAACAAAATACAACCTGGCCTATGCGCAAATGCTAAAAAAGAAAAAAGAACAGCAACAGCAGCAAAATAAAGATCAAAACAAGGATCAGAATAAAGACAATAAGGACAAGAACAAAGACAAAAACGATCAGAATAAGGACAATCAGGATAAAAACAAAGACCAGAACAAGGACAAAAACGGTCAGAATAAGGACAACCAGGATAAAAACAAAGACCAGAACAAGGATCAACAAGATCAGAATAAAGACAATAAGGACAAGAACAAAGACCAGCAGCAACAACAACCTCAGCAAAACAAGATTTCGAAACAGGATGCTGAGCAACTGTTACAGGCCTTGCAAAACGATGAACGCGACATTCAGGATAAAGTAAAAAAGGCAAAAGCTGCCAAAGCCAAACGCACGCGATCGGAGAAAGAATGGTAGAGGAAACGATGAAGGATTAAGGATAAAAGATTAATTCTTAAGGATTAATCGGATACAAAAAGAAGCAATTGAACAAAAACAATAATTTTGTAGGCTTTAATACAATGATGAAGAAACTAGTAATATATATTTTTCTTATTTGCGCGGCAATTGCAGCCCGGGCCGAACAAACCCGTTTTACCATGTCGGCACCAAGTGCCGTTGAGATGGGACAACAATTCAGGCTGAGCTTCCAACTAAATGCCAGAGGAACAAACTTACAGCTTCCTCCTGGATTAAACGACAATTTCCAGATTTTAATGGGACCAAGCACCAGTCAATCAATAAGTTCATCAACCATTAACGGGAAAACAACTTCGGAGGTAACTTTTTCCTACACATACATTCTTCGGCCCAAATCTGAAGGAACTTTCGAAATCCGCCCGGCATCAATCGAGGTAAGCGGGAAAGTTTTCGAATCCAATTCCGTGTCTATTCAGGTGGTAAAAGCACAATCGCAGCCCAGCCAATCACAGGCCGGAGCAGCCCAGCCACAACAGGGTACTGCGCAAAATGTAGAGCTCGACAAAGACAACCTTTTTGTGCGTGTTGATTTAAGCAAACGAAACGTTTATCGTGGCGAGCAAATTATTGCCACTGTAAAATTGTATGTAAATCCTAATATTCCGGTTCATGGTTTTGATGAAGTAAACTTACCGACTTACGAAGGTTTTTACACTCAGGACATTGACATTCCGCAGCAGATAAATTTCACCCGCGAGGTGTACAACGATAAAATTTACCAGGTTGGAACACTGAAAAAGACCATCCTTTTCCCACAACAAAACGGACGATTGACAATCAAGCCGTTTAGCATGGCGCTGTTAATTCGTCAGCGTGCGAAAGCACGTAGTTTTTTCGATGACTTTTTTGATAATTACCGAACTGTTAAAGCACGCGTTACCAGTGATGCGGTTGCAGTGAATGTAAAAGACCTGCCAACCGAACCAGCCAACTTTATGGGCGGTGTGGGTAATTTTAATGTATCATCTGAAATTAGTAGTACCAATGTAACTACCAACGATGCAGTTACCCTTACCATGAAAATCACCGGTAACGGAAATATTCGGTTAATACGTTCTCCAGAACTGGAATTGCCAAGTGATTTTGAAGTGTACGACCCTCGCGCAACCGATAATGTACAAACCAACGACAACGGTGTTTCGGGAACAAAAACCATCGAGTACCTCTTCCAGCCGCGTTTTGAGGGCGACTATGAAATCCCGCCGATCAAGTTTGCGTACTTTAATCCTTCAACAGGAAAGTATGTTACCAAATCAACCGATGCTTACACGCTGCATGTTGAAAAAGGAACTGAAGAACAATCAACAACGGTGATCAGCTCGCGCCGCAAAGAAGACCTGCAGCTGATCGGACAGGATATTCGCTTCATCAAGCAGGGAAAACCAATGTTGCAGGTGAAAGGATATACGTTCTACGGAAGTACGATCTTCTATTTGATTTACCTGATTAGTGCGGTGTTATTTGTAGTACTGTATTTTGTGTACCGCAAAAAGGCCCGCGAAAATGCCAACATAGCACTGGTACGAAATAAAAAAGCCAACCGCGTAGCAATAAAACGTTTGAAAGCTGCCGCCGGCTATATGAAACAAAACAACAACGAAGCATTCCACGAAGCAATTTTAAAAGCTTTCTGGGGCTATTTAAGCGATAAACTGGGTATTCCGGTGGCCGACCTGAACCGCGAAACTGCAGTGGCAAAACTGCAGGACAGAAATGTTGCCGAAGAGGTAATTAAAGACTTTGAAGATGTGGTTGACCAGTGCGAATTTGCTCGTTATGCTCCTTCCGGAGGCTCAGAAGCACGCCATGATTTGTATAAGAAGGCTGAGACGACAATGAGCCGTTTTGAAAAACAAATTAAACGCTAGAACAATGAAAAGAATTTTAATATTCATACTACTTATAGCTCCTATTTTTGTTTTCGCACAGGAAACAAACGAGCAACTTTGGGAGAAAGCCAATGCTTTTTATACCACCGAAGAATACCAGCAAGCCGTATCCACTTACGAGCAAATTTTAGCTACCGGAGAAGAATCGGCGAAAGTATATTTCAACCTGGGAAATGCCTATTTTAAAACCGGCGACATTAACAACGCCATTTTAAATTACGAACGCGCCAAAGTACTGGCACCAAACGACGAAGACATTGCTTTCAACCTTCAGGTTGCCAACCAGTATGTGGTTACACAAATCGAAGAATTACCAAAACCGTTTTACCTCCGTTGGAAAAACTCGGTGATTAACAAATACCCAACCGACACCTGGGCCTACATCAGTATTAGCACTTTTGTGCTGTTTTTATTGCTACTGGGTGCATTCTTATTCAGTAAAACAGTTGCAGTAAAACGCATTTCATTCTGGATCGGCATCTTCTCGGTTCTTTTCTCGGCATTTGCATTTTCACATGCAGCACAACAAAAAGCCAGAATCAATAACCGGAACACAGCCATTGTATTTTGCCCACGTGTAACAGTAAAAAGTTCGCCTAGCGAAACCGGCACCGATCTCTTTCTGATCTACGAAGGTTTAAAACTGGAAATTACCGATCAGCTGGACAGCTGGACAGAAATAAAACTGGCCGACGGAAACCAGGGATGGCTGCCCGATTCGTGTATCGAGAGGATTTAACCATTCGCCTTTCTTCCTATCCCCCACTTCTTTAACGTATCAGGAATTAAACAAAACAGTATTATTCTGCGTTGTTTAATTACGAGTAATACGCATATACTTTATTTTGTAAAAGTCCCTAACTAATCAAACTATTGAGATTTTAGTGCATTGATTTTTTATTAGCCGTCTGAGTTCCGCATTAAAACAACTCTGATTTTTAGCTAATTTCAAATCAAACTTATATTAATAGCAACAGTGGGAATAAACATGAAACCAGAATGTATATGAAATTGTATAACGCCTGTTCAATAAAGGTCTCGAAAGTTGTAACATCCAGTTACAGCACCTCTTTTTCGTATGCAACCAGTTTGTTGCAGAAACAGCATCGCGATGCTATTTACAGCATTTACGGCTTTGTTCGTTTGGCCGATGAGATTGTGGACACTTTTCATGATAACGACAAAGCCTATCTGCTCAATAAATTCGAAGAAGATTTTAAAGATGCCATGAAACGTGGAATTAGTCTAAATCCGGTTTTGCAGGCATTTCAGTACACTGTTAAGAAATATAATATCTCACTGAATCATGTTGATGCATTTCTTACTAGCATGAGATACGATCTTGAAAAAAAAGAATACAAAACAAAACTTGAGGCCGACCAATATATTTATGGCTCAGCTGATGTAGTTGGATTAATGTGTTTGAAAGTATTTTGCGACGGTGATCAGGAAAAATTCGACGAGTTAGTAACACCTGCAATGAAACTGGGATCAGCTTTTCAGAAAGTCAATTTTTTGCGCGACCTGCGTGAAGACACCGAAACTTTGGGCCGGAATTATTTCTCGGAATTGAACAACAAAGATTTTTGCGATAAAGAAAAGAAACGCATAATAAAAGATATTGAAGCCGATTTTGAAGCTGCCTACAAAGGCATAAAGAAGCTGCCCGGGAAATCGAAACTCGCTGTTTTGCTGGCTTATTATTATTACCGAGTACTACTTAACAAGTTAAAAGAAACTCCTGCCTCGGTAATTATGCAAAATCGTGTGCGAATTCCAAACTATAAAAAAATGCTGATCATGGTAAAAGCAAAAACACTCTATAATCTAGGACTCGTATGACGGACAACAAAAAAATAGATAAAGTTATCCTGGTCGACAAAAACGACAAGGTTCTTGGAGAAATGGAAAAGATGGAGGCGCACGTAAAAGGGCTGCTCCACCGTGCCATTTCTGTTTTTATAGTCAATTCGAAAGGTGAATGGCTGATTCACCAGCGGGCATTTAATAAATACCATTCCAACGGGCTTTGGACCAACACTTGTTGTAGTCACCCCTACCCTGAAGAAACCAGCGTTGATGCAGCCAACCGCAGATTAATGGAAGAGATGGGTATGAAAGCTCCCTTGCAGGAAATATTCGCGTTTACCTACAAAGAAGAATTGGACAACCAGCTTACTGAACACGAACTAGACCGTGTTTTTATTGGATTTAGCGATGAAAAGCCACAACCCAATGCCGATGAAGTTTCAAATTGGAAATACATCGACTTCGGGGAATTGAAAAAAGATATAAAGAACAATCCGCAGAATTATACCGTATGGTTTAAAAAGATATATAAACGAGTGGAAGAACATTTAAACGTAAAAACGTGAATATACTAATTGCCATAGCAGCCTTTTGTTTTATGGAATTTGTGGCCTGGTCGAACCATAAATTTGTTATGCATGGCTTTTTATGGAAATGGCACCGCGATCATCATGTGAACGACCACAAAAAAAATGCACCCCAAACTGAATTCTACAAACCCGGTTTTGAAAAGAACGATTATTTTTTTCTGGTGTATGCCATACCGGCAATCGTTGTTCTAATCATTGGTTTCTTTTTCAATATTTCAGCATTAATTGCACTGGGTATTGGCATTAGTTTGTACGGACTCACCTATTTTGCCATTCACGACGTAATGATACACCAACGACTCAACATTCCGTTTTTAACCAACACAAAAAATAAATACCTCAAGGCAGTGCGCGAGGCACACCTGGCACACCATCGGGGAAAAAACATCCGCGATTTCGACAACTATGGATTACTAATCTTTCAATCTCGCTTTTTAAAGAAATAAATGTCATTATACTTTATACTACTTACGGTCTCAGGCGCAGTGCCCTTGCTACTCAGTTTCGATAAACGACTGCAGTTTTACAAACAATGGAAATATGTTTTTCCGTCCATTTTGTTGGTGGCTTTGGTGTATATAATTTTCGATGTGAATTTCACAAACCAAGGCATTTGGGGCTTCAACCCGAAATATCTTTCCGGCATTTATTTATTTACGCTTCCATTGGAGGAAATTCTGTTCTTTATTGTTATTCCTTATGCCAGCATTTTCCTGCACGAATCTATCCGCGAATATTTTCCAAAGCTGGAAATACCAAAATCGTTGAATAAAGGATTGCTCATTGCTCTTATTCTAGTAAGCTTGTTGATCGCAGTTTTTAACGCCGATAAAAGTTACACGTTTTACATTTCGCAGAAGCTGGCAATTGCCTTGCTACTTGTTTTACTTTTAAGAAGCAGAATAACGCGTTCGTTTTTTATCACTTTCGGAATAATTCTTATTCCCTTTTTAATCGTGAATGGAATTTTAACCGGATCATTTATCGAAGGAGAAGTGGTTTGGTACAAAAACACCGAAAACCTGGAAGTAAGGATTTTTACTATTCCCATTGAAGATTTTGCTTATGCTTTTAGCATGATTCTCTATAATCTTTTGCTGATTGAACAACTAAAAAAAATCGTGGCAAAATGAGCAGCATAAAACATATCGCAATTTCAATGCAGACAAACTACCGGTATGTGGTACTTTTTCTGATCATTTTTTATGCGGTAGGCTTGGCAGGACTTTACATACCGGCTACCCGCCCGTTTTTTGTGCATCTAACACCATTTGCATTGCTACTGAGCAGCCTGATTGTGGCCTTGTTTCACAACAATTTTTCAGCGAAAACAATACTGATCTTTATATTTATTTACGCGGCAAGTTTTGTTGTTGAGCTAATTGGTGTAAATACCGGAAGTATTTTTGGGAACTACACCTATGGACACGGATTAGGTCCAAAACTATTTAACACACCACTTATAATCGGACTAAACTGGCTGTTGCTGGTTTATGTCTCCAACTCGGTAATGCAACGAACCGATTGGAACCCGATAGTAAAAGTTTTTGGGGCGTCCTTTCTACTGCTCGCCTACGATGTGCTTCTTGAACAAGTAGCGCCTCTATTAGCGATGTGGACTTTTAGTGAATCCACAGTACCGATACAAAATTATGTAGCCTGGTTTCTTTTGGCTTTGCTTTTTTCGTTGGTTATCAACCTTCTGGAAATAAATACAAAAAACAGGATAGCACCAATCGTTTTTGGAATTCAGGCTTTATTTTTTGCATCGTTAATCTTAACTTTAAACTAAAACATTGATTATAAAAGCTAAACATCACTTTTTTCTCGATCCGTTTTTCAGACACTATGTAATCTGGAAAATGAAACGACACTTTCAGTCGTTTTCCATTAATGGCGAAATACTAGACAGTGGATTGCCAATTCTTTTAATCTGTAATCACGTAAGTTGGTGGGATGGCATCTGGACGTTATATACAAATCAGCAACTGTTTAAACGCAAATACCATTTTATGATGTTGGAAGAAGAGCTCCGAAAAAACTGGTTTTTCGAATATACCGGTGGCTTTTCTATCAAAAAAGAATCTAAATCGATAATAGAAACACTTGATTACACGGCAGAACTACTTTCCGATAAAAACAACCTCATATTGATGTTTCCACAGGGAAATATCAAAAGCATCTACCAGAACAAATTTGTTTTCGAGAAGGGAATTGAAAAGATTTTGCAGCGAACAAAAAATGATATTCAGATCATTTTCCAGGCCAACCTCATCGACTATTTTGCCGATGCGAAACCCAATGCTTTTTTTAACCTGCACCACTACACCGGTGCATGGAATGGTACTGAAATTGAAAATGCATACAACACTTTCTACAATAAGTGCCTGAAACAACAAGCTAAAAAAGAAATTTAACGATGATAATTGCAGCGTGGATTATATTCATTTTTACGGTAATTCGACTTTGGGTTGTATTGCTGAATGCAATTTTCAGGCAGCCACTTCCCCATTGCCCTAACGATTTTAACCCACTGGTTTCCATTCTTATTCCAGCACGTAACGAAGAACAAAACATTGGCCACCTGCTCCAGGATATTCAACAACAGAAGTGGCAAAACTTTGAGGTGTTGGTTTATAACGACCAGTCAACAGATAAAACTGAGCAAGTTGTAGAAGCTATCGCAAAAGAAGACAAACGGTTTCGCCTAATCAATTCAGAAGGGCTTCCCAATGGCTGGCTGGGAAAAAACTTTGGATGTTATTCATTGGGCCAAGAGGCAAAAGGGACTTATTTCCTTTTCCTGGATGCAGATGTTCACATTTCCGATTCGATAGTTGCTGGAACAATTGCCAAAATCAAAAAGCACAACTTAGGATTGTTATCCATTTTCCCGAAACAAAACATGTATACCCTGGGAGAATATTTAACTGTACCAATTATGAATTTCATCCTGCTAAGTTTGTTGCCGTTGTTTTTTGTGCGGATTCTGCCCTTTTCGTCGATGGCAGCGGCCAACGGGCAATTTATGTTGTTTGATGCAAAAACATACCGTAATAATCAACCACACCAGACTTTCCGGGATAATAAAGTGGAAGACATTTCAATAGCGCAGTCCTTCAAAAAGAATGGAATTCGAATTGCATGTCTGTCGGGAAACGCTTCAATTTCCTGCAGGATGTACAGCTCGTTTAACGATGCCCTTAATGGTTTCTCAAAAAATGTAATTATGTTCTTCGGAAACTCAGAAATACTGGCTGTCCTCTTTTGGCTGGTCACAACTTTGGGATTTATTCCGGTTCTTGTTGCCTTGTCTTTTAAATTGGTTATTGCTTATGTAGTTATGCTGGTAGCAATTCGTTTGTTCACCAGTTTGGTTAGCCATCAAAATCCAATAAAAAACCTAGCACTTGCCATTCCGCAACAAATAGTATTGGGAGTTTTCATCATAACAGCATTGCTCAATAAATCAAAAAAAGCCTATCAATGGAAAGGAAGAACTATTTCATAATTGTGGTGCTGTTGGTCGTTTTTCTTTCGGGAGGTGCTTTTGCCTCGAACAAGGAAAAAATTTACCAGGCCTACATCAGCAACCGGATGGACGATTGGAAAGTTATAATTGACAGTTTGGAGCAAAACAAAACAGAAAGTGTCGACTACCTCAGTGAACTGGTAAACTATCAATACGGTTACATAGGCTATTGTCTGGGAGAAGACGATGACAAAAACGCTGAAACCTACCTCGACCTGGCTGAAAACAATCTGGAAATTCTGGAAAATAAAAACGTTGATCCGGCACTTGTGAATGCGTATAAAGCAGCTTTCTGGGGTTTTAAAATTGGTTTGTCCCCAATAAAAGCACCAATCTTTGGGCGCAGATGTCTTAAAAATGCTGATCGGGCACTGGAATTAGACGACAAACTCCCTTTTGCCCATGTGCAATATGGCAATGCTTATTTTTATATGCCGGCAGTTTTTGGCGGATCGAAAGAAGTGGCCATTGAACATTTTTTACAGGCCATTGAACAAATGGAAGCTTCACCCGCAGAACTGGAGAACGATTGGAATTATTTGAGTTTACTGAGTTTAACAGGGCAATCGTACGAAAAAGTGGACGAATACGATAAGGCGAAAAACATATACGAGAAAGCGTTACAATTCGAGCCCAACTTTAAATGGATAAAGGATGAACTCTACCCTGATTTAAAAACAAAACTGGAAGAAAAATGAAGAAAAAGGTTTTAATAGTAGGTGCCGGTATCGGTGGACTGGCCACTGCAATCCGATTAGTAAAAAACGGCTACGATGTTGAGATTCTTGAAAAAAACGAACAGGCAGGAGGACGTCTAAACCAGATTAAGAAAGATGGTTTTACTTTTGATACCGGCCCAAGTTTTTTCAGTATGTCTTACGAGTTTGAAGAATTTGCCAAAGAATGTGGCATTCAGTTGCCGTTTGAATATGTGGAATTGGATCCGCTGTACACGGTAAATTTCAGAGGCGACGACAAAACCTATTTTTTGTATAAAAACATTGATAAACTGGCCGAACAATTTACTGATATAGAACCTGATTTTAAAGAAAAGTTTGAACGCTACATGGACAAAGCCGGGGCACTTTTTCACGACACCGTCGACATTGTGATCAAACAAAACTTCGATTCGCTGGCAGGATACGTTTGGGCCTTAATGCGCGTAAACCCGGTGCATATTCCGGTATTGTTTAAAAGCTTTTGGAACCATGTTACCAAGTACTTCTCGTCATCGCAGGCCCAACAAATTATATCGCTGGTAGCCTTTTTCCTTGGGCGAACTCCTTTCGACACCATGGGAATTTACAGCTTGCTTTCGTACACCGAGTTTAAGCACGATGGCTACTACAACGTGAAAGGTGGAATGTACAAAATCGTTGAAGGTTTTGTGGATGTGCTAAAAAAGGAAAACGTAAAAATCCATTATAACACCGAGATAAAAGGATATTCGGAAGACAAGGGATCACTGAAAGCGCTAACCGATCAAAATGGAAAATCGTGGTCGGCCGACACTTATCTGATCAATTCGGATGCCGCATGGTTCAGAGGTAATATTTTTAAACGCCCGGCCTATACGCCTGCCAAACTCGACAAAATGAGCTGGACAATGGGCTACCTGACTTTCTATATTGGGTTGAAATGCAAATTGCCTCAGGTTAATCATCATAATTATTACCTCGGAACAAATTATAAAGACTACGCCGAGAATGTGATGAAAAATCCGGGAACATTGCAGAAACCATATTATTATGTAAATGTTTTGTCGAAACACAATAACGATTGTGCGCCCGAAGGTTGCGAGAGCCTGTTTTTTGTATGCCCGGTGCCCAACCTCTATTTCAAACACGACTGGTCGGATAAAGAACAGATTGTAGACAGCATTATTAAAGATTTCTCAGAAAGAATTGGAAAGGACATAAAAGACGAAATAGTATCGAAAACCATTTATACACCACAGGAGTGGCAAAACCGCTTTAATTTACACCGTGGTGCCGGACTCGGACTTTCGCACAACATGAATCAAATTGGCATTATGCGACCACGTAATATCGACGAGAAATATAAAAACGTTTTTTATGTAGGTGCTTCAACCGTTCCCGGAGCCGGGATACCAATGGCCATAATCAGCTCAAAGCTAGCTTACAAGCGCATTCAGCAATATGTTTCATAACATAACACGATTCGGGTTGTCAACGTAACACAAAGCCATTAACTAAAGCTATCACTATCAAGCTTTAACAATTCCTTTATTCTATTAGCCCAAAATACTGATATATATCAAATCTCCCCAGCCCCGTTGTGTGATTAATATTACAAATAGAAAACTTATATTATGGTTTATTTATATACGGCATATATTGATATCAGTGAACTGCAATAGTAAATTTCTATAGGATTTAACTCAACTTTTCACGATATTTATTGTTAGTAAAATCGACAAATAATACGCCGACAATATTCAAAAAAAACTAAATTTCTTATGTTTGATTTAGACCTTGTAAAAAAAGTGTATTCAGAACTCCCTCAGAGGGTGAAAAAAGCCAAAAATGTTCTGAATAAGCCAATGACGTACGCAGAAAAAATTCTTTATTCTCACCTGTTTGCAGCGCAGGAATTAGCTGCCTTTAAACGAGGAGCAGATTATGTTGATTTCGCTCCCGACAGAGTAGCCATGCAGGACGCCACTGCACAGATGGCATTACTACAATTTATTAACTCAGGAAAAAAGCGAACAGCTGTTCCCTCAACCGTACATTGCGACCACTTAATTCAGGCGCAGGTAGAAGGAAAAACCGACCTTTCAGTTTCAAAAACTGCAAATAAGGAAGTTTTTGATTTTCTGGAGTCTGTTTCGAATAAATACGGAATAGGTTTCTGGAAACCGGGAGCCGGTATTATTCACCAGGTGGTTTTGGAAAATTATGCGTTCCCCGGTGGAATGATGATTGGAACCGACTCGCACACCGTTAACGCAGGTGGACTGGGAATGGTTGCCATTGGTGTTGGTGGTGCCGATGCTGTTGATGTGATGGCAGGAATGGCCTGGGAGCTGAAAATGCCCAAAATGATCGGTGTAAAACTCACCGGAAAATTGAGTGGCTGGGCGGCTCCAAAAGATGTAATCCTTAAAGTGGCCGGAATCCTGACCGTAAAAGGCGGAACCGGAGCCATTATCGAATATTTTGGCGAAGGTGCAAAATCGCTTTCAGCAACTGGTAAAGGAACCATTTGTAACATGGGTGCCGAGGTTGGTGCTACCACAAGTATTTTTGCTTACGACAAAAGTATGGAGCGTTACTTACACGCTACAGGTCGTGCAGAAGTTGCCGATTTGGCCAACGGAGTAAAAGAACATCTTGATGCCGATGCCGAAGTTTATGCCAATCCTGAGAAATATTACGATGAGCTAATTGAGATTAATCTTTCGGAACTGGAACCACACGTAAACGGACCATTTACTCCCGACCGTGCAACTCCAATTTCACAAATGAAAGAGGAAGCCGAAGCCAACGGATGGCCGATGAATATTTCTGTAGGATTGATCGGTAGCTGTACCAACTCATCGTACGAAGATATTTCACGCGCCGCATCGATTGCCAAACAAGCCGAAGAAAAAGGACTTGTGGCAAAATCGGAGTTTACCATTACACCCGGATCGGAGCAGGTACGTTACACCATCGAACGCGATGGATTTATCGATACTTTCGAGAAAATTGGAGGTAAAGTTTTTGCCAATGCCTGTGGACCTTGTATTGGTCAATGGGCACGTCCGGGAGCAGAAAAAGAAGAGAAAAATACGATTGTACACTCATTCAACCGAAATTTCTCGAAACGTGCCGACGGAAATCCGAATACCCACGCTTTTGTAACGTCGCCCGAAATGGTAACGGCACTGGCAATTGCCGGTCGTTTGGATTTTAATCCGGCCACCGATACCTTAACCAACAAAGACGGTGTGGAAGTAAAACTTGATCTTCCAACAGGCGAAGAATTACCAAGTAAGGGATTTGATGTAAAAGATCCTGGATTCCAGGCACCGGCTAAAGACGGATCAGGTGTTGAAATAAATGTTTCACCAGAATCGAAGCGTCTGCAATTGTTGTATCCATTCGAAGCCTGGGATGGCAAAAATATATCAGGAGCCAAACTGCTGATAAAAGCTGAAGGAAAATGTACTACCGACCACATTTCAATGGCCGGACCGTGGTTACGTTTCCGTGGTCATCTTGATAACATTTCGAATAATATGCTGATTGGTGCCGTTAACGCGTTTAATGGCGAAACCAACAAAGTGAAAAACCAGCTTACCGGCGAATACGATGCAGTTCCTGCCGTTCAGCGCCAGTACAAAGCCGAAGGAATTCCAACTATTGTGGTTGGCGATCATAACTACGGTGAAGGATCGTCGCGCGAGCATGCCGCCATGGAACCTCGTCATTTAGGTGTCAAAGCGGTAATCGTTAAATCGTTTGCGCGGATCCACGAAACCAACCTGAAAAAACAGGGAATGTTAGGATTGACCTTCGATAACGAGAACGATTACGACTTGGTTCAGGAGGACGATACATTCAACTTTGTTGATCTGGTAGATTTTGCACCTGACAAACCACTGACTGTTGAGCTTATTCATGCCGATGGTTCAAAAGATACAATTAAAGTGAACCATACTTACAATGAGCAACAGATTGATTGGTTCAAAGCAGGATCAGCATTAAGTCTGATTAGACAACAAAACGCGTGATAAGCATAAAAATGAAAACTTCGGCGTTGTTTTGCAAATCAAATCTATGCCGACGTTGAATTTTCCTGTCATAATGATCATCGCAAGAAAAATAAATAACCCCGGGCTTCAGCCCGGGGATTACAATAAAACATTACAAAAGGCGAATCAAGTGCAGTTCAACAGAACAAAAAGCCAACTATTCGCCGCACACTGTTAAAATCAGAAATGATAAAAACATAATCAATATAACCAGTAAATTAATTTTATACGACCATGCAAAAGATAAAAGTACAAAATCCGGTAGTTGAGCTCGACGGTGATGAAATGACCCGTGTAATTTGGGATTTCATCAAACAAAAACTCATTCTTCCTTATCTTGATATTGATTTGAAATATTACGATTTGGGAATGGAAAGCCGCGATGCCACCGACGACCAAATTACTATAGACGCAGCCCACGCTATCCAAAAATATGGTGTTGGTGTAAAATGTGCCACCATCACACCCGATGAAGCCCGTGTGGAAGAATTCGGCCTGAAAAAAATGTGGAAATCGCCAAACGGTACTATCCGTAACATTTTAGGCGGAACTGTTTTCCGCGAGCCCATTATGATTTCGAATATTCCGCGTTTGGTACCGGGTTGGAAAAAGCCAATTTGCATCGGTCGTCACGCTTTTGGCGATCAGTACCGCGCTACCGATTTCCTTACCAAAGGAAAAGGAAAACTAACGATTACGTTTACACCCGAAGACGGAAGCGATCCTGTTTCACACGAGGTTTTCGATTTTGAAGGAAACGGACTGGCGATGGCGATGTACAACACCGACGAATCGATTATAGGGTTTGCCCATTCCTGTATGAATCAAGCGCTTGACAAAGGGTGGCCGTTGTATATGTCCACTAAAAATACGATCCTAAAAGCCTACGACGGTCGATTTAAAGACCTGTTCCAAATGGTGTATGAAAACGAATACCGCGAGAAATTTGAAGCTAAAGGAATTTGGTACGAACACCGTTTGATTGACGATATGGTAGCCGCAGCCCTGAAGTGGGAAGGCGGATTTGTTTGGGCTTGTAAAAACTACGATGGAGACGTACAAAGCGATACCGTAGCACAAGGTTTTGGTTCGCTGGGTTTGATGACTTCAACACTTGTTACTCCTGATGGGAAAACCATGGAAGCCGAAGCAGCTCACGGAACGGTAACACGCCACTTCCGTCAGCACCAGCAGGGAAAACCAACATCAACGAATCCGATTGCATCAATTTTTGCATGGACACGTGGTTTAGCTTTCCGCGGCAAACTGGATGAAAATCAGGATTTAATTGATTTTGCACATGCACTGGAACAAGTTTGTATTGAAACCGTAGAATCGGGCAAAATGACCAAAGACCTTGCATTAATTATTCACGGAAAAGAACTACAGGAAGCGCATTATTTAACTACTGAGCAGTTTCTGGAAGCGTTGGACGAAAATTTACAGGCAAAGTTGAATTAACTTTCATTTCGAACGCAGAGAGAAATCTGTAGCTTCAAAAGCTATAATGAAACAGATTTCTCAGTCGTGCCTCCTTCGAAATGACAAGAATAGAAAGATATGACAGAAAAAACCAAAATAGTTAACGGGAAGTTGGTAGTGCCGGATTATCCGACCATTCCTTTTATTGAGGGAGATGGAATCGGAAAGGACATCACCGGCCCTTCGAAAAGAGTAATTGATGCTGCTGTGGCTAAGGCCTACGGCGATACCAAAAGGATTACATGGAAAGAAGTGCTGGCCGGAGAAAAAGCCTACCACGAAACCGGAAGTTACCTGCCCGACGAAACAATTGAAGCGTTTAAAGAGTACCTCATCGGTATAAAAGGCCCGCTACAAACACCCGTTGGTGGCGGAATACGCTCACTGAACGTAGCCTTGCGCCAAACGCTCGATCTGTACGTTTGTGTGCGCCCGGTGCGATGGTTTAAAGGAGTCCCCTCGCCTATTCGTTACCCATCGATGGTGGATATGCATATTTTCCGCGAAAATACCGAAGACATTTACGCCGGTATCGAATATATGATGGGCGAAAAAGAAACGGAAAAATTCCGCGATTTTCTGATCAACGAAATGGGTGTCGATAAGATTCGTTTTCCCGAGTCGTCGTCGTTTGGTGTAAAACCTATTTCAAAAGACGGATCGGAGCGCTTAACAAAAGCGGCTATTGAATATGCCATCGAGCGCCAGTTGCCATCGGTTACCATCGTTCATAAAGGAAACATTATGAAATTTACCGAGGGAGCCTTTAAAAACTGGAGCTACGACCTGGCAGAAACTGAATTTGCCGAACAAACTTTTACCTGGCGACAATACGAAGCCCTGAAAAAGGACAAAGGCGAACTGGATGCCAACAAAGCTTTGGACGAAGCTAAAAAAGCCGGAAAAGTGATTGTTAAAGACTGTATCACCGATGCCTTTTTACAGGAGTCGTTGTTGCACCCGTGGGATCACTCGGTAATTGCAACCATGAACCTGAATGGCGATTACGTATCGGATCAGTTGGCAGCAATGGTAGGAGGAATTGGTATTTCGCCGGGAGCAAATATTAACTACCAAAGTGGTTATGCCATTTTTGAGGCAACTCACGGAACAGCGCCAAATATTGCAGGAACTGGTAAAGCTAACCCTGGATCGTTGATCCTTTCGGCGGTTATGATGTTGGAATATATGGGATGGAATGATGCAGCAGAGCACGTTTACGATGCAATGGAACACGTATTTGCAAAACGTAAAGTAACAAGCGATCTGCACGCGCAAATGGAAGGAGCGACACTACTGTCGACTTCTGAATTTGCCGATGCCATAATCCGAAATATGCATTAATTAAATAAATCAATAACAATAACAGATGGAATACATTAAGTACAGATTTTACCAGAAAGCGAATAAGTGCGCTAAGGAGTTTCAAAGACTCAAAAAAGATCATGCCGACGTGGTGCTGGGAGAAGTTAAACTAGGGCAAGTATTAACAGGAATGAAAGGTATACCGCTTTTGGTTACCGACACTTCAAAACTCGACCCGGAAGAGGGAATCCGTTTTAAAGGCTATTCAATTCCTGAATTGCGCGAGAAGCTACCAAAGATAAATCCAGATGGCGAACCTATTCCCGAAGGACTGCTTTACCTGATGTTAATCGGAGAAATCCCATCGCAGGAAGATGCGCTGAACCTGTCGAGAGACCTGGCAACACGTGCACACGTTCCGCAGCATACTTTCGATGTAATTGACGCGATGCCAAAAACATCGAAGCCAATGACTCAGTTTAGTGCAGCTATTCTTTCCATGGCAACCGAATCGACTTTCCAGAAAGCATACCGTGCCGGTGTAAACAAAAAATATTTCTGGGATGCTACTTACGAAGACGTAATGAATCTGATTGCACGTTTACCACGTGTGGCGGCGTACATTTACCGTCGTCAGTTCCACAACGGCGATCATATTGAGCCAAACCCACGTTTAGACTGGGCCGGTAACCTGGCACACATGATGGGGCACGACTCGGAAGAAATCCGTCGCTTGTTCCGTCTGTACATGATTATTCATGCCGACCACGAAGGAGGAAACGTATCGGCACACACCGCACACCTGGTAGGATCGGCTTTAAGTAATCCATACTATGCTTATTCGGCAGCAATGAACGGACTGGCCGGACCATTGCACGGACTGGCAAATCAGGATGTTATTTTCTGGATTTTTGAAATGATTGAAGAGCTGGATACCGACACACCTACCGACGAGCAGGTGGCCGAGTATTGTAGACATACGCTGGAAAGCGGCCGTGTAATTCCGGGTTACGGACACGCTGTATTGCGTAAAACCGACCCACGTTTTACCGCACAACAGGAATTTGCCGACAAGTACATTAAAGAAGACAAAATGATTAACCTGGCTAACCAGTTGTACCGCGTTGTTCCTCCAATTCTGGGTTCAGTAGGAAAAATTAAAAATCCATGGCCAAACGTTGATGCATACAGTGGTTCGTTGCTGTATCACTACGGAATTAAGGAATACACGTTCTACACCGTAATGTTTGGAGTATCGCGTGCATTGGGAGTATTGGCATCGTTGGTTAACGACCGTATTTACGGTATGCCAATCGAGCGCCCAACTTCGCACCCGTTGAGCTGGTTTAAAGATCAAGCTGAAGGAAAAGGATCAGATTGCTAAAATTTGCAACTATATAATTGAAAAAGCCGGTTTTGCCGGCTTTTTTGTTTTATGAGATCAAAGTACTTCTACCATTATTTAGTTCTCGTACATTCGGGAATTTACTTTATTCTGTTATTAGTTCCGATTTTCCACTAAATAGATGGTCGAAAATTGGTCGAAAATCTTTCCATTGAATAATAATCAGAAATACTCCAATATTTACCAGTACATCTGCAACGTTAAAAACCGGAAAATTATATTCATAAAAATAGTGAACATGCAAGAAGTCTGTTACAAATCCATTAAACATCCTATCCAGGATATTTCCATAGGCACCACCAATCAAAATAAAAAACGGAAGTAATAATCTGAATTTTCGATCTTTAATTTTCCAAATCATTACGAAAGCAAACAGGGTTGCAGAAATAGTAAGTAGAAAAATTAACGGAAGTCTGATACTACGTTTAATTGAACTTAAAAAGCCAAAAGCAATTGAGTGATTCTCCACATATCGAAGGTCAAAAGCATTTTCAATTAATACGATTGAATTTTCTTTCAAATTTGTTTTGGCAAGTTCTTTTGTTTTTAAATCGGCTGAACACCCCGAAATCATAAATGATATTAAAATCAAATACTTAATTATTGTCCTTTTCATTTTTTAATAGTTTTATATTCAGGGTTTCTCCCTGCTGGTACGGATTCACAATCAGTCTCTCAGCCAACGATTCCTTTTGAGCTACACCGCTAACATCCCAAAGTTTCGGGAGGCGGGACCAAAAGTTCCAATAAATTATCGTGGATTATTCCATCCGGCTAAAACTCCTCCAAGGGCAAAATCAAGAAAAACGAGGATCACCACTATTGCTGCAATAATTCCGATAATTATAAACAGTTTTTTTGTTTTTATTTCCGTTTGTTGTCTATTCTCCATGATATACTTTTTTATTAAACTGAACGCCGAACCACAGTCATCAGCCATTTTCTATTACCGCGTATTGTCCTTTCTAATAATTCATATTTCCATATACCTATTTTCTATATTGAAAAGCAGATTATTTGATTGGTGAAAAACTGGTTGCATTCATTATTTTTGACTCTTGTTTTTCCAGCATTGGTAAAGCTGCAGGAATAAATTTTTCTAACCATTCTGAATCATTATATAGAGCTTTTCTTTTTTCTATTCTTTCGTTAAAACTTTCATACTCCCATATGTGAATAATTTGATTCAACTCTCCTGTTTCTGCGTACCAATAACCTTTTAATTTTGAATATTTAGAGATAATGGGAAGTCCAATTTCCTCAAAATGTTTTATATATTGATTCATTTTCCCAATTTTCACTGTATAAGTTCTCATTTCATATATCATAATTTATCTTTTTAAATGTATTTTAACATTTTTCCTTTATATCAATCCGTCCTTTTTTAATAGTGTGGAAATTGATTATTGAAGAATCTATGTTTTTAATTTTCAAATATCTTTTTTGGTAAAAAAACATATCTCCCGTATTAATTTTGTAAACACATAATTTATTTGTCGGGTTCTTTTTTGCATAAAGCACAGCGGTTGGTACATGTTCTCGAGGCGGATTTCGGAGCGCGTCAGTGTCCGAAAGGACATGACGGTCAAGAAAGGAGCAGAGACAACGAACACCACTGACCCCGCAATGCAATTTACAATTGTTAGGCACAGGTGTTTTTATTTCATCAAGGCATATTCATCAATAATCAATGACCCGAACCTGTCATTTTCTACTTTAACCCATCCATATCTATTCTCTATTTTTATGCCTAAATATTTAATCTCATTAAATACAAAATTTCCAATGATTCTACTTTCATTGCGGTTCAGGTAACTTTGTAGAATTAAAGTTTCTTCTATGTTGCCAGACCAGTTTCTCTCGTGATTTAATTTGTCCAAGTAGGATAAGCTGTCTGAGTAATTATTTATTGTTGATAGAACTATTTGTATTCCATCTTTTTTGGTAATTTTTGTTTCTAATCCAAAACCTGTAGTCAATGGAATTGGTGTTTTTTCAAATATTAAATCATAGATTGAATCTCCATTTAAATCGATTGAATCCGATTGTTGATCAGTAACTGATATTGATGGATTTAATGTGTTGACAGTAACGTTTTTATTGTTTTCTCCAATATTAATTTCTGTGTCAAAATTATGGTCATTATCTTTACAAGAAAAAAATACAATATTAACAAGTATTAATAAATAATTTAGATTTTTCATATTGATATGTTTTTATTTTCATTTATATCTAACGGTTGGTACATGTTGTCGGGGCGGATTTCGGGGAGCGTTCCTGTCCGAAGGACACGGAACTGCGATGCGAGAATCCGCAGTTGGCGTACCACCGAACCCCGCCCTGCAATATGTACTGTGTGCCTGTTGCCCAACTCACCATTGTTTGTTAACAAATCTAACAATATATTCTTGAGTAATCAATTACCATTCATTAACTTGTATATAAAAATGCAAGGGAAGAAAGTTTATTCTGAGAAACTATTTTCAAACTTCCAGTTATCACAACGCGTTCCCCGAAACAATTTTTACCGCCGATTAAAAGAAGTGCTTAACCTTTCGTTTTTATACAAAACCACAGGCGTATATTATGGCAATTGTGGTCAAAAGAGCATCGATCCGGTTGTGTTCTTTAAGTTGTGCATGGTTGGTTATCTCGAAAATATTATCAGCGACAGGAAAATCATAGAGCATTGTTCTATGCGCCTGGACATCCTGTTCTTTTTAGGTTTCGACATTGATGAAGACTTACCGTGGCACAGCACACTAAGTCGCACACGCCAATTATTCCCCGAAAGTCTATTTGAATGCGTATTTGAAAAGGTGTTGGCAATGTGCATCGAAAAAGGGATGGTTGCCGGACATACGCAGGCTATTGATTCGGCACCTGTAAAAGCCAATGCCAGCATGGACAGCGTTGAGTTAAAAGTGCCGGAAGAGAAGCTGGAAGACTATATCCGTAAGGCACGTTATCTAAGCAGCCCCGAGCGCAAGGCCAAACAGAATCGGGCAAGCGATAAACAGCAAACAGTAACGGCAAGCAACAGAGAACTAAAAGCACTGCAAAGCCGTACGAAAAACTGGCAAAAGACACAAGACCAGCGACCGGGAGCAGGCAACAAAGGCGCTAAGTACACCAGCAACAAAACGCATTACAGTCCAACCGATCCTGATGCACGGATAAGTGTAAAACCGGGCAAAGCCAGGAAATTAAATTATCTGAGTCAGTTGGGGGTTGATTCGGCCAACCATGTTATTACCCATATCCAGGCCGATTTTGCCGATAAAAAAGATAGCCAGTGCCTGCAACCTATAACAAGACAATTAAAACGCAAGTTGTGGAAACAGGGTTTGCACTGGCAAAACCTACTGGCTGACACAGGGTACAGCAGCGGCGAAAACTATGCATTTCTTGAACAGCCTGGCATTACGGCTTATATTCCGCCACATGGAACGTACAAAGGAGGACCGGAGAATTTTACCTACATAAAGGATGGCGATTACTGGCTATGCCGGAATAACAAAAAGATTACTTTCAGAAAAATAACTGTAGAAACGAGCAAGAACAATAACAAAAAGAGGCTGTACTTAACCCGTGCAAGTGACTGTAAAAACTGCCCATATAAAGTTGAATGTGCAGGCAAAGCTCCCGAAAAGAGAATCGCTGTAACCATTTATAAAGAAGAATACGAACGAGTAATTGCCCGAATAAAAAGCAAACCGGGCAGGTGCATGAAAAGCAAACGGCAATCGACTGTAGAGCCGGTTTTTGGTACTTTAACCCAATTTCTTGGAATGCGAAAGGTAAATACCCGTGGTATTGCCGCAGCCAATAAGTGCATGCTTATGTCGGCAGTAGCGTACAACCTTAAAAAGTACCTCAGGTTTGAGCAAAAACATATAAAAAGTGGGGCAAAAACGCCCATTTCTTTTATTCGTCAGCCAAAACATGAAAGCAAAGCCAAAATCAACCTTTTACAGCCTTGTTATTATTTGAATTAGAAACAGAAACCTATAAGAAACAAAGCCTTAAAAAGCTCTATTTAGAGGCTCAATTATTAGAAATCAAAGAAAAAATGGGGTTGTGCATCAGCTACTTTTGTTAGCAGTAGTTTTTTATAAATTTGCAGTAACAAAGATTTCGTCAATTAGTCTACCTTCAATAGTGTGAGCTTTTTTGTCTTTTATTTTTGAATTACCAATCTTAAAAACAACCGGTAACGTAAATGTTTCTGTGGTATCCACTGTTTGCCAGTTGTTTGGAACCATTTTCAATAATCGAATCACTTCATCTCCACATCCATCTCCAATATCATCAAGTGATTTTATATTTTTCATATCACCATTTTTGTCGATATCAAACGAAACGTAAACGATTCCTGTTGTCCTATTGGACAGTGCTTGGAATGGGTAGTAGATATTTAACGCTATAAATTTTCGAAACTCTTCCCAGCCACCAAGATATTCTGTCTCTGTTCTTTTTTGCAATATAATTTTAAAGACAGAACTGTTAGGAACTTCAACTATACTGGTTTCATAAAATGGTTTTTTCAGAATTATTATATCAGAAGAATCAGCTGCTAGTGAGAAATATCCTAAACTATTACTTGTTGTATGAATATCTTTCTCATGTATAAGAACAGCGACACTATTAACAGGTTTGTTAGTTTGAGAATCAACAACCTGACAGACTATCTTATTTTGTGCATAACTGTTTAATGAAAATAATCCGAGAATAGTCAATAGAAAGATTTGTTTTTGCTTTTTTTTCATGATTCGTTTTTATGTGCCTCAATTATAGAGCGGTTATTTCAATTATTGCTAACCAGTTAGCATCACCATTATTGTTATAGCGCTTATAGCGCCTGAAAAAAGTATTGTTATACACCAAAAATGGAGACATAACAACACATATTATAGTTACTATTTTTTATTGTTATTCCAGGGCGTGCATTCACGGTATTCAATTTTAGTGCCTTAAAACTAAACATATTTTTTATGTTTTTGGCAGTTAAGTTTTAAACTACAACAACATAAGCTTTCGACGTGGTGTGGCGCGAAGGAAAATAACAGTTCAGATACTTGTTTTGCGAACGAAACATAAAAAAATATTTTCAAAACAGATGTTCTACAAACAAAACAAACATCTGAATTTTTAAAATGGGTGTTTTACGCGCAAAAAAAAAGCTCAACCGTCAGGATTCATGTTTTGCGCACAAAACATGAAAAAAATATTTTCAAACAGATGTTTTACAAATAAAACAAGCATCTGAATTTTCAAAATGGGCATTTTACGCGCAGAATATAAAGCTCAACCGTCAGGATTGTTGTTCTGTCCGCAAAACAAAAAAGTCAACCACTCATTTTTAACAAATACCCCAAACAATTGTCTCCTCTGTCCAACTATATTAATTTTAAACTAACACCACAATAACTTGTTGATCACTTAACACACGGTATAAATTATTTGTATACGTTTGCACCGCCTTTGAAAAAAGGGAAAAAATTGAAAACAGAATTATAGAATGATTACAGTATCGAATTTAAGAATACAATTTGGGAAACGCATACTATTTCAGGACGTTAACATGAAGTTTACGGCCGGAAACTGCTATGGCGTTATCGGAGCAAACGGAGCAGGAAAATCAACATTTTTAAAAGCAATCTCGGGGCAAATTGATGCTACTGCGGGGCATATCTCGCTGGAACCCGGCGAGCGGCTTTCGGTGTTAAGTCAGGATCACTTTGCTTTTGATGAGTTTTCTGTTCTGGATACTGTAATGAAAGGACACGCCGAGCTTTGGAATCTGATGAAAGAAAAAGATGCCCTTTATATGAAGCCTGATTTTTCGGAAGCCGACGGAATTTTAGCTGGTGAGCTGGAAGAAAAGTTTGGCGACATGGGTGGATGGAATGCCGAAAGCGATGCAGCAACGCTGTTAAGCAACCTCGGCATAAAAGAGGAATACCACTACACACTAATGAAAGACATGAGTGGTAACCAAAAGGTGCGTGTTTTACTGGCGCAGGCTTTATTCGGAAATCCCGATAACCTGTTGCTCGATGAGCCAACCAACGACCTCGATCTGGAAACCGTTGTTTGGCTGGAGAATTACCTGGCCAACTACGAAAATACGGTGTTGGTGGTATCTCACGACCGTCACTTCCTTGATGCCATTTCTACCCACACCATCGATATTGATTACGGCGATATAAAAATGTTTGCCGGAAACTACAGTTTCTGGTACCAGAGTAGCCAGCTGGCATTGCGTCAGCAGCAGGCACAAAACAAAAAAGCCGAGGAGAAGAAGAAAGAACTGCAGGAGTTTATTTCGCGTTTTAGCGCTAACGTGGCTAAATCGAAACAAACTACCAGCCGTAAAAAAATGCTGGAGAAACTGAATGTGGAAGATATTCAGCCATCGACACGAAAATACCCGGGAATTATTTTTAACCCCGAGCGTGAAGCCGGCGACCGCATCCTGGATGTGGAGAACCTGAGTGCCATCACCGATGGAACCACACTTTTTAAAGACGTGGAGTTCTCGGCACAAAAAGGAGAAAAAATTGTATTCCTGTCGCGCGACCACCGTGCAATGACAGCCTTTTTCGAAATCATTAACGGAAAACGTGAAGCCGACTCGGGAACTTATCAGTGGGGACAAACCATTACATCGGCATATTTGCCTTTAGACAACTCGGAGTTTTTCGATAGCGACATGACGCTATTCGATTGGTTGTGCCAGTTTACTACCGACACTACCGAAATTTATATTCGTGGTTATTTAGGCCGTATGTTGTTTGCCGGCGATGAGATTTACAAAAAAGTAAACGTACTTTCAGGAGGTGAGAAAATGCGCTGTATGATTGCAAAAATGCAGTTGCTTGATGCTAACGCATTGATTTTGGATACACCAACCAACCACCTCGACCTGGAATCGATTCAGGCCTTTAACAACAACCTGATAAAATATCCGGGAAATGTGTTTATGTCGTCGCACGACCACGAGTTTATTGCATCAGTTTGTAATCGCATTATTGAATTAACTCCCAATGGTATTATCGACAAACTAATGCCGTACGACGAGTATATTGAGGACGAAAAAATTCACGCACTGCGCGAAAAGCTTTACACAAAATAAAGCTACTTGCAGCAGAAACTACCGATAAAACGCACCTGACTTGTGCAATAATATTAATCAAAAAATTAGCACATGAACAACCAGCAACGTAAAAATATTAAAGTTGGCTTAAACGTAGCCGTTGTAAAAAAAGAACACCAACGATCGGGTGAATTAACCTGTGGTATTGTTAAGAAAATATTGACAAAATCGACCATCCACCCACACGGAATAAAAGTAATGCTTGAAAGCGGAGAAGTTGGGCGTGTACAGAAAATTTTGCATGAAGATTAGAGACAGGATTAAAGGATTGAGGAATTGAATGCTTTAATACGTAAATGATTCAATGCTTTAATTCTTCTTGGTACTTTGGCGTTCTTCGTGCAACCTTGTATTTTGCACTTTACAAACTGCCAAATTGAGAAACTGTTAACTGTAAACTGGGACTGTAAACTGACACAGATTTCTCCTCGCACACTCGTCGAAATGACAGTCACTTTTGCCTTTTTACTTTTACCTTTCGCCTTGGCTACGACTCTACCTCCCGGCTGCCATAAAAACGGTCGAGAATAGAGCCGTCGTTGGCTTCTTTTGATAAGGATTCGATGGTATTTTTCGGCACATTATAAACGTCGAGTACAATCAGGCCATCCAGGCAGTTATTAAATTTAGGATCGACATTAAATCCAATTATCTCAGCATTTAGTTTAATGTATTTTTTTAGCAGTACCGGTAGCCCTGAATTCTGCTCATCTAAATCGCCAATGGTTTTGTCGAGCCGGTTAATATCGTGCTCCATATTTTCCATCAGCAGATTCAAATCCACATTATCGCTTTTAAATTTGTAGCTTTTTCGCGGTTTTATATGCCGAGCCATTCGCCAGTTCAAATGGTTCTTCATAATAAACTTAATAATCAGGTCTTTCGACACCTTCGAATAATTATTACTTATGCTCACCGGCCCTATCAGGTAACGGTATTCCGGGTTTTTCAGCAGGAAATACAAAATACCTTTCCACAGCAAAAATAATGGCATAGGTTTACGCTGGTATTCTTTAATTACAAACGAGCGCCCCAGCTCAATGCTTTCCTTTAAAACAGGTTTAAAACTTTCCGATATACGAAACAGCGAATGCAGGTAAAAGCCTCGCCGTCCCAGCTGTTCCATAATATCTTTGCCTTTCCCCAGTCGATAAGCTCCTACTATTCGTTGTTCATCTTCGTCCCAGATAAACATCTGGTTATAATACAAATCATATTCGTCGATATCAATGCTTCGGTTAGTACCCTCGCCCACTTCGCGGAAAGTGATCTCGCGTAAACGACCAATTTCATTCAGAATATTCGGGATCATTGCTGATGGTGCACAATAGACCGTATAATTTTTCAGAGTGAACAGTGTGTGCTTCGATTTTATCAGCTGAATTTCTTTCTGAATTTTCTCCAACGAAACAGGATCGATAATGGCATCGGGTTTTACATTGGGCTTCAGCGCATAATTAAAAAAGCGCCGCACCTCAATGTCCGATTCCATACTGTAGGTTTTTGCACGCAAAAACCGCCCCAGCTGATACACATCTTTGTACGTATCCTGCTCCGCAACTTTTATGGGACTGCCAATTCGCAGTTTTATTTTCTTATGCTTTTTCCGCAAGATCTCCGACGGCAGACGTGCACTTTTTAACGAGGGATTGATTTTTGCCACCAGGTGCAACAAGCGGCTATTAGTTCCCTGAAAAAGTACCGGGACAACAGGCACGCGAGCCATTTTAATAAAATTCACCACCGGAAATTGCCACACCTTGTCGGTTACACCACCAAAAAGATCTTTTGTGTGTACATCGATGGCCGGAAAAAGGCATAGCACTCCCCCGCTATTCAAATGTGTAACGGCTTCCTTTAATCCGTAATAATTTCCATGCTCCGAATCAGCAAATGGATTGTCTTCCAAAAAATACTCCGAAACAGCATCTATCTTTTTCAGCAAATGATTGGCTAACACTTTAACATCGTTACGCACCTGCGATAGATATTTTATCAGTAACAAACCATCAAAACCTCCAAGCGGATGGTTGGCAACAATAATTAGCGGCCCTTCCGTTGGTATTTTTTTTAGCTGCTCGTCGTCAAATTCAATGTCGAACTCCAGCATTTTAATTAGCTCGTCGATAAAGACTACCCCTTGCTTATCTATAATCTGCCCGTAAATTTTATCCAGCTTTTTAAAACGAAGAATAAACATCAGGAACTTGGCAAAATAATCGCCGTTAGTGGGTGCTGGGTGTTGGTCTTTGAACAAATCCTTTGGCTCTGGTAATTCCATTTATTGCTTTTAAGTTCAAATACACTGTTTTCCTGAGTTGTTTTAAAGAAGAACTCAGCTCTTCACAAAAATAAAAGGTTTTTTGAATTAACATCGTTACCTTAATAATACTATGTAATTAATTTAAAGTTGTCCTTTTTCTCCCCAAATCAGCAATTCGACAACCATGAAATATTTTTTAATCATATTTGAACTTTCTTTGTTATAAGGGTATAATTTTATTTAATGATAGAAAACAAACTACATATTACAGACTGGCTCCCCACATCGAAGAAGGAAGTAAAACAATTGGGCTGGGAGGAGCTGGATGTAATTTTATTTACCGGCGACGCTTATATTGACCATCCATCGTTTGGAGCAGCCGTTATTGTCCGGGTATTAGAAGCCGAAGGATTGCGCGTAGGAATTGTGCCGCAACCGAACTGGACCGACGATTTACGCGACTTTAAGAAGCTGGGGAAACCCAGGCTGTTTTTTGCTGTTACGGCAGGAAACATGGACTCGATGGTAAACCACTACACCGCCGGAAAACGCAAACGCTCGAACGACGCATACACGCCGGGCGGGCAAATTGGCAAACGCCCGGATTACGCCACTATAACTTACTCGAAAATATTAAAAGAACTGTATCCCGAAGTGCCGCTGGTACTCGGAGGAATTGAAGCCTCGTTGCGTCGCCTAACGCATTACGACTATTGGTCGGATCGTTTAATGCCTTCGATTTTGGCTGATACACAAGCTGATCTTTTGTTTTATGGTATGGGCGAAAAATCGATTGTTGATTTTGCGCGGCTGGTAAAACGCGGTATTCCGGTTGAAACTTTGACCACCATTCCGCAAACTGTTTTTATGACCAATGCCGACGAAGCTTATGCCACCAAGAAAAACTGGGATGAGTTGGAACTGGCCTCGCACGATACCTGTTTGCAGGAAAAGAAAGAGTTTGCGCGCAATTTTATGCACATCGAGGAGGAATCGAACAAGATAGAAGCTAAAAAGCTGGTGCAGCGAATTGGCGATAGAAAAGTGGTGGTAAATCCGCCGTGGCCAACTTTTAAGGAAAAAGAGATCGACCGTATTTACGATCTGCCTTACACACGTTTGCCACATCCGCGCTACAATAATAAAGGAGTTATTCCTGCATATGAAATGATCCGGCACTCCATTAATATCCACCGTGGATGTTTTGGCGGTTGTACCTTTTGTACCATTTCGGCACACCAGGGAAAATTTATCGCCAGCCGTTCCGAGAAATCGGTTTTAAAAGAGGTAGAGAAAGTAACCGAAATGCCCGATTTTAAAGGGTACATTTCCGATTTGGGAGGTCCGTCGGCCAACATGTACAAGATGAAAGGTATTCACGAGGAGATTTGCAGAAAATGTAAACGCCCGTCGTGTATCTTCCCATCGGTTTGTAAAAACCTTGATATCAACCACAAGCCAATGCTCGATCTTTACAGGAAAGTACGGCACAACCCAAAAGTGAAAAAAGCCTTTATCGGGAGTGGCATTCGCTACGATATGATTCTGGAGAAAACCAACAACGAAGAGGTTAACGAAAACAACAAGAAATACCTGCGCGAGGTAATCAAACACCACGTTTCGGGAAGGCTAAAAGTAGCTCCGGAACACTCGTCGGACGAAGTACTGAAATTTATGCGAAAACCATCGTTTAAATTGTTTGAGGAGCTAAATCAGGAGTTTGTAAAAATAAATAAGGAGGAAAAGCTTAACCAGCAGCTGATTCCGTATTTTATTTCCAGCCATCCGGGCAGTAAATCGGAAGACATGGCTAATCTGGCAATCCAGACTAAAGATATGAATTTCAGGTTGGAGCAGGTGCAGGATTTTACACCTACACCGATGACCCTTGCTACTGTAGTTTATTATTCGGGCTATCATCCGTACACGATGGAACAAATTTACACGGCCCGAAACAAAAACGCCAAAGAACAACAACGCCAATTCTTTTTCTGGTATAAAAAAGAATTTCGGAATAAAATTATTCGCGATTTGAAAGCAAAAGGCCGCGAAGATCTTGTAAAACAGCTTTTCAGTAAAAAACAAAATAACGACACTAAATGAAAATCATTCGATCCACAACATTGGCCTTAGCTATTCTGTTAACTGGCTGTGCCGAAGTAATGCAAATTGCCCAGCAAACGCTTGAAGGCAATGCACCACTGACCCAAAACGAAATTATTGCAGGATTAAAAGAGGCACTTGTTACCGGCACCAACAACTCGGTGAGTATTTTAGGTGCGCAAAACGGTTATTACAAAGACGAGTTGGTAAAGATTTTGCTTCCACCCGAAGCAGATATAATTGTGGATAATATTGGCAAAGTACCCGGTGGACAAAAATTACTTGATGATGTGTTATTGCATATCAACCGTGCAGCGGAAGACGCTGCAAAAGAAGCCGCCCCTATTTTTGTAAGCAGTATAAGAAGCATGACTTTTAACGATGCTGTTGGAATTTTGAAAGGCAATGACAACGCCGCAACGGCCTATTTGCATAAAACTACTTACGACCAGCTTTTTAAGCTTTACCGGCCAAAAATTAAGGCTTCGGTAGAAAAAGAATTAATTGGCGGAGTATCGACCAAAGAAAGCTGGGACACCTTGGTGGGAAAATGGAACCAGGTTGCCGGTTCTTTCCTGGGGCAAACAGCAGGCTTGAAAAAAGTTGACACACAACTTGAAGACTACCTGACTGCCAAAGCGCTCGACGGTGTATTTTTGAAAATTGCCGGTGAAGAGAAACTAATAAGGGAAGATCCTGCAGCGCGTGTAACCAGTTTGCTAAAAAGAGTATTTGGCTCGGTTGATAGCTAAACAACCAATTTAACTATTGCATACAAAAAAGAATATTCTAAAATCAGAATATCACTGCCCCGGAATTAATATTTCGGGGCATTTATTTTTCAACCAACCGTCCCTGCCACGTGTCACGCTCTTTTAAACGTTTTTCGACTTTGGCTACAAACTCAAAATTCTTTAGCCCCCATTTAGGGGCGATCAGCATTTCGGGTGGTGCCTGACTGATAAAACGTTCAACAATAATTGCCGGATTCAAAAGTTCAAGGTAATCAATTACCAAGTCGATGTACTCGTCGGCAGTGTACAGCTTAAAACTTTCAGGATGCTCCTGAAACTCTTTTTCCAGCAGCGTTTTTTTGTGAATTTGTAACTGGTGTAACTTTAGATTTTTTACTGGCAGTTTCGATATCGTTTTTGCCTGATCGAGCAGTTCTTCACGAGTTTCGCCCGGCAATCCAAGAATCATATGCGCACAATTGTTAATGCCTCGTTTCGCGGTTTCCTCAATTGCCCATGCCGCTTCGGCAAAACTGTGTCCCCGGTTAATGCTGTCCAGGGTTCTGTCGAGGTGCGACTCCACGCCTAACTCAACCATTACATACACTTTCTTGCTGAGTTCGGCCAGATAATCCAACAAATCGGGATAGATACAATCGGGGCGTGTTGAAATTACTAGTCCAACCACCTTCGGATGTTCCAGCGCTTCTTCATATAAACGCCTTAAATCATCAATTGGAGCGTAAGTATTTGTATAAGCCTGAAAGTAGGCCAAAAACCGCATTGCCTTGTATTTCTTTGCAAAAAAAGCAATGCCCTTTTCGACCTGACTGGTTACGGTATTCTCCAGATTACAATAAGTGGGTTTAAATGTTTTGTTGTTACAATAAGCGCATCCGCCAGTACCTTTTGTTCCGTCGCGGTTTGGGCAGGTAAAGCCGGCATCAACCGACACCTTTTGCACCCGCTCAGAAAAAAGCGTTCTGAAATAAGTTGGAAAATCATTGTATCGCCTGTCGTGTCCCCAGCTATATGTTCCGTTTTGCATCCCCATTTATTTGAAATTGCAAAAGTACGTAAAATTGTGAATCCGAATTTCCTTGATAAAACTTATCAACAGCTCTTGAAAACTTTCCGCTAATATCAACGCTTTTGCTTTTCAAATACAGCTTCAAATCTTTACTTTTAAGGAAAAATCAGACAGATATGTTCCCAGAAAAAGATAAGCAGCAAATTCAAGAGCGCGGCAGTAAACTGGAAACCGTGCAAAATCAAATCGAAAATTTCAAAAAAGGCTTCCCCTACTTACCCATTGAAGATGCCGCGTCAGTAGGAAAGGGCATTATTCGTTTAAGCCCCGAAGATTTAAAAAAACGTGGCGACCGTTATGATGCGAACATTGCGGATGGGACAAAAGCCTTAAAATTTGTGCCGGCTTCGGGAGCTGCAAGCCGCATGTTTAAGTCTCTGTTCCAGGCATTGGAAGACTTCCAGAATAAGCCTCACGAAGATGTACTTGCTGCCAACAGAGACGCAGCACAATACGTTACCGAGCTCAACAAATTTGCTTTTGCTGAAGAATTAGAAAAAGCTATTGCTCACGATAGAGTACAACCTTCAGCCACAAATAAACTCGACTATCTGTTAAACGAAAAAGGATTGAATTACGGCGCCAAACCAAAAGGGCTGCTTAAATTTCATTCGTATGAAGATGGAGCAAGAACTCCTTTTGAAGAGCATCTGGTTGAAGGTGCAAAATATGCAGCCGACAACGGCAATAAAGCCAGTTTACATTTTACTGTTTCACCCGAACATCAACCGGGATTTGAAGCTTTGCTCGCAGAAATAAAAGACAAGTACGAAGAGCAACTGGGGATTGAGTTTGACGTTACATTCAGTCAGCAAAAACCATCAACCGACACCATTGCTGTTGATTTAAAAAACGAACCTTTCCGAAATGCTGATGGAAATTTGTTGTTCCGTCCGGGTGGGCACGGTGCGTTAATCGAAAACCTGAATGATCTGGATGCAGATATCATCTTCATCAAAAACATCGATAATGTGGTTCCCGATCGGCTGAAACAACCAACCATCGATTTCAAAAAAGGATTAGCAGGAGTACTTTTAAAACATCAGGAAAAAGTATTCTACTATCAGCACGAATTAAACGAAAAACATTATACAGCCCTTAGTAGTAATTTTTTGGCCGAAGCTGCCAACTTTTTGGAGAATACCTTAAATACCAAGCCGGCCAAAAATCATTATTATACCGAGCGTGAAGAACTTTATCAATACCTGAAAGAGAAATATAACCGACCACTGCGTGTTTGCGGAATGGTGAAAAATGAAGGCGAGCCAGGTGGCGGTCCATTTTGGGCAATGAATGCCGATGGAACCATTTCGTTACAGGTAGTTGAAAGTTCGCAAATCGATCCAGACAGTGTTCAACAACAGGATATTGTTCAGCACGCCACACACTTTAACCCGGTTGATCTGGTTTGTGCAGTAAAAAATTACAAAGGAGACAAATACGATCTCACCCAATTTACCGATCCGGCAACCGGCTTTATTTCAAAAAAATCGAAAGACGGGAAAGAGCTGAAAGCACAGGAGTTACCGGGCTTATGGAACGGAGCAATGAGCAATTGGAACACCCTTTTCGTTGAGGTACCGATCGAAACATTCAACCCGGTAAAAACGGTGAACGACCTGTTGCGCGATCAACACTTGTAAGATTGTTTTTGAGAATCGATCCGAATTATTAATTTCGCGAACTTAATTTACGATGAACGAGGAAAGAGATAATTTCAGGGAAGAAGATATTAGTGAGGCACTTAATCGTTTTAAGAGCTCTTTGGTCTCAGGCCGCGCAAAATATTTCGATGTTTCAGAATTTGAAGGAATTGTAGAGCAATTAATGGAAGAAGGCGATTTACAGTCTTCTGAAATTGCCGCCAAACAAGGTATACAAATCCATCCAAATGCGGTTCCTCTTCATTTAAAATATGCACAAATTCTGCTGAGCAAAGGTAAATATGACCAGGCTCAGAAATACCTTGATTTTGCTGAAAGAGTTGAAAATACCAATCCCGATGTGCACCTGTTAAGAGGTTCGGCATCGTTGATTATGGGTAACGAAGATCTGGCAAAAGCATCATTCAGAAAAGCAATCAAAGCCGGAAATGGAGAAACCGACGACATTTTATACCACGTTGGATCAGCATTTGTGCAAATTGGCGAAATAAGCGAGGCGATCTCCTATTTCAAAAAGGCCTTAAAACTGAATCCGAAACACGAACTGGCACTTTACGATCTTGCATTTTTTACCGACCAGATTGGCGATTACAAAAACAGCATTAAGTATTACAACCGTTTTATTGATAACGATGTATACAATTACTCTGCCTGGTTTAATCTGGGTATTGTATACAACAAAGCCGACATGCACGATAAAGCAATTGAGGCTTATGAATACACGCTGGCCATTAACGAAAATTTCAATATGGCTCTGTTTAATATCGGAAACGCGCTGGCCAATTCAGGACGTTTTAAAGAAGCCATTGATAAATACAGGGAATTTTTGGAGTTTGACCCGGATAATGACGATGCCTATTGCTACATTGGCGAGTGTTACCTGAACCTGGACGATCAGTTACTATCGGAACACAATTATCAGAAAGCAATTTCGATCAATCCTGAGAATGACACCGCTCACTTTGGCGTGGGACTAATTATGTGGATTGCGAAAAAGTACGACAGAAGTATCGACTACATTAACCAGGCCATAAAGATCGACAAGCAAAATTCGGAATATTGGCTGACCCTGGGAAAAGTTAGTAGCGATGCGGAATACCTGGACGATGCGATAAAAGCATTTAAAAAAGGTGCTCGTATTGACACTGAAAATACCGAAATATGGCTCACCTGGGCGGAGACCCTACAGAAGCACGGAGATACAAACGGTGCCATCCGAATTCTGAAAAAGGCGATCGACAATAACGACGATTCGATGTTAAAATACCGCTTGGTTGCAATTTTGCTTGGAGCCCGGAAACGCAAAGAAGCTTACGAATGGTTGCGATCGGCAATGCTGCAAGACTTTGAAAACATCAATTACTTGTTCGATATTTATCCGAGAGCCTTAAAAAGTAAGCAGCTTAAGAAAGTTGTTGACGATTTCCGCCGCGGCGATAAATAACAATTACGGATACTTCTTTTTCCAATTTATTAAATCCCTGATCAAAATTAGTATCAAGAAGTCAACCTTCTTTGCCGAATCCCTGTTTTATACCGACAATTAAAAACTTTTAGCTACTGGTTCGCAAACTCCCAATAGCTTAGTTTTTATATATTGGCATTTACCCAATTTGAAAAGAATTACAGAAAAGCCTAATTCTTTTCATAATTGGTATAACAATTTGTTTTTGTATTTTGGCATCCCAAAATAAAAATTTACACCGTTACAAATTCTGACCATAGATGAACAGGACAACAAAAGATTATTTTACACTGATATTAAAAGGAATGGGCATGGGTGCTGCCGATGTGGTGCCAGGCGTTTCTGGCGGAACAATTGCCTTTATAACCGGTATTTACGAGGAATTGATTAACTCGATAAAGTCGATCAATTTAACCGCGATAAAACTGTTACTTGGTTTTAAACTGGCCGAATTCTGGAAAGCCATTAACGGAACTTTCCTGATCAGTGTTTTTATCGGAGTTGGCATCAGTGTATTTTCGCTGGCAAAAGGATTGGAATATTTGCTTCATCACTATCCTATTTTAGTGTGGTCGTTCTTTTTCGGATTGATCGTTGCATCGGCCATTTATGTAGCGCGCTCTATTAAACGATGGAAAGCTGACACCATAATTGGCGGTTTGGCCGGAATTGTAATTGCATACCTTATTACGGTTATAACGCCTGCCGAAGCTAACACCAGTTACTGGTTTATTTTCCTATCGGGGGCCATTGCCATTTGTGCCATGATCTTGCCCGGTATTTCCGGTAGTTTTATTTTGGTGCTTCTGGGAATGTACAAATTTATCCTTTCGGCAGTTGGCGATATGAACATTGCGATTATCCTCACTTTCCTTGTTGGAGCTGCAGTTGGCATCATTGCTTTTTCAAATGTGTTATCGTGGCTATTGAAAAAATATCACAACACCACCATTGCTGTCTTGGCCGGTTTTATGGTAGGATCGCTAAACAAAGTATGGCCATGGAAAGAAGTTACTCAAACAATCATTGACCGCCATGGCGAATTAAAACCAATTGCCGAGCGAAATATTTTACCATCGACTTACGAGCAAATAACAGGACACGAAGCCTGGTTATTGGGTGCAATTGCGTTGACAGTTGCCGGATTTGCACTTATTTTTGTTGTTGAAGGAATTGGAAAGAAATTGAAAAAATAAGCAGTCTCAGTTTACGGTATTCAGTAAAAAATCAAAACATGAAAAGATACGGATTATTAGGCTACCCACTCACCCACTCATTCTCGAAGCGCTATTTTACCGAACGTTTTGAAACGGAAAAAATAGATTCAACTTATGACAATTTTGAAATCGATTCGATAACTAAATTCCCGGAGGTGGTAAAAGACAATCCGGAAGTAATCGGATTTAACGTTACCATTCCGTACAAAGAACAGGTGATTCCTTATTTAGATGAACTGAATGATTCGGCAAAAGAGATTGGCGCTGTTAATACCATCCGCGTTACACGCACCGATAACGGTGTGCATTTAAAAGGATTTAATACCGATACTTTTGGTTTCGAGTCGTCGTTGAAACCGCTATTAAAAGAGTATCATAAAAAAGCACTGATTCTTGGAACAGGTGGTGCTTCAAAAGCATTAAAATATATCCTAAAAAAAATAGGTATCGAATATATTTCAGCATCGATTGAAGAATTGAAGGAAAACGAAATCCGTTACGAAGACATTGATGAGCAGGTAATAAGCGAGCGTCTGCTGATTATTAATGCAACACCACTGGGAACTTATCCAAAAGTTGAAACTTTTCCGAATATTCCTTACGAATTTATAACTGACGAACATCTGCTTTTTGATTTGGTTTATAATCCTGAAGTAACGCAGTTTATGGCCAAAGGACAAGCCAAAGGAGCCACAGTTAAAAATGGCTACGAAATGTTGCTGAATCAGGCTAAAAAGGCTTATGAGATTTGGAACTCGGAAAAGTAAATTTTTCAGCAAACAGTCACAGTATTCAGTTTACAGATATTTAGTATTACTAAAACTCGAAACTAGTGTCAAGTCAACCGTGTAACTACGTTACGTCATGCTGAATTTATTTCAGCATCTTATGACAATAGGAGATTCCGAAACAAGTTCGGAATGACGTACCCGAAATTTAAGACTTGGCACAACTCTGGTAGCTCGCAACTAAAAATTATGGATAAAACAAAAGTACTTTTTGTATGTCTCGGAAACATTTGCCGCTCGCCAAGTGCAGAGGCAGTCTTTAATGGCGTTGTAAAAAAAGCAGGATTAAGCAAACAGTTTGAGGTAGATTCTGCCGGAACTTCGGGCTGGCATGCAGGCGAACCTGCCGACAGGCGGATGCAATCGCACGCCATACGTCGCGATTACAACCTGACAAGTCTTTCCCGACAGTTTGATCCGCATACCGATTTCGATTATTTCGATTACATTATCGGGATGGACGACAGTAATATGCAGAACTTAAAAAGCATGGCCCGCAATGCTAACGACTTGCAAAAGTTACACAAAATGACAGATTTTAGTAGCGATGGTCGATACGATGAAGTACCTGATCCGTATTACGGAGGTGCCGATGGTTTTGAGTTGGTACTTGATCTGCTGGAAGATGCGTGCGAAGGGTTTTTGAATGAAATTGATAAAAATAAATAAGGCTGTGCTAAAAGTGCCATTTTGTTCGTCATTCTGAACTTGTTTCAGAATCTTAATGATCAAACAAAAAAAGACCCTGAAACAAGTTCAGGGTGACGCCTAAGATAACTTTTAGAACAACCTCATATTCTTTTCTATTCGAAATGGTAAAGGAAATTTACCAAACAATCGTAGGCAGGTTTCCGCTCTCCTTCGATATCAACTACAATTTTCACCTGAATTTTAGCAATTCCACGTAGGTTTTTAATATCATTTAACGATACCGTTGCCCTTATTTTATCGTTTACTTTTACCGGCTGCTGGAAACGCAAACTCTCAATACCGTAATTCACGATCATCTTTACATTTCTCACATCAACAACATTGTACCACAGATAAGTTAGCATAGAAAGCGACAAATAACCGTGTGCGATGGTTGTTTTAAACGGCGACTCCTTGGCTGCACGCTCCGAATCGGTATGTATCCACTGGTAATCAAGCGTGGCATCTGCAAATTTATCTATCTGATCCTGAGTGATCTGAACATAATCCGAAACTCCAATAACCTGCCCCAAAAGGGCTTCAAACTCTTCGTAGTTGTTGATAATTCGTTTTTCCATTGAAAAAATAATTCTGGTAAATGATGCGCCAAGTTAATCCTTTTTCCGCAAGTATAGTAGTTTTCAGTATTGCGAATCTTTAGTTTTTATAAAGCTTTCACAAAGAAAAACTGAATTTTTATACATTATGTTCCATTTTTAAAACGACTTTGAAGTTATCGTGAAGAATTAAGACCTACACGTCCGGTTTTTATCAGAAAATGGTCACCTTTGCATTTCAATTTATCGTATGAGAAATCTTTTCCGAACAACAACATTCCTGGCAATTGTTGCCTGCCTTTTATGGTCGACCGCCTTTGCGGGAGTAAAAATCGGGCTGGAGTATCACAGTCCATTCCAGTTTGCAGGTATCCGCTTTACCATTTCCGGTCTTCTTATGTTTTTGTATTTCGGAAAACCAAAACGTTATTTTTCAGAGTTAAAACACAACCTGAAATTTATTTTATTGCTCTCAGTAGTACAGATATTTGCACAATATGCGCTGTTTTACAGTGGTATAAATTTACTTCCCGGTTCCTTATCGGCTATGATCGTGGGATCGCAACCGCTTTTTATAGCATTGGTAGCTCACTTCTCGTTTAACAACGACAAAATGACTCCACTAAAAACATTCAGCATATTAATTGGGGTTGCCGGTATTGCAATCATTACACTTGGCCGCTCGAAAGTTGAGATGAGTGGCTACCTGGAATATATTGGCATTGCCATATTACTGGTTAATAATATTGTATCGGGGTATTCCAATGTGCTCGTGGTGAAACACTCAGGTAAAATTTCGCCGGTTGTTTTAAGTTCTACTTCACTTATTATTGGTGGCTTAATGCTATCCATTGTTTCTATTCCTGTTGAAGGTATTCACCTAGGGCCATTTCCACCAAAATACTGGTATGCATTGGCCTGGCTAAGCTTTTTATCGGCAGCCGCTATTACCATTTGGTATTCGTTGCTGAAACGACCTGGCATAAAAGTTTCGTTATTAAATGTATGGAAATTTCTGATTCCCGTTTCAGGTGCAGCACTCAGCTGGGTTTTATTGAGTAACGAAAAACCGGATCTTCCATCAATTATTGGAATGATGGTTATTGCCGTATCGCTGCTTAGCCTGAATTATGCCAACCGCAGAGAACAAAAACTGGCCATAAAAAAAGAACAGCAATAGTTACTCATCTAAAACCAACAATTCTATTTTCCTGAAATCAGTACCATGACTTTCAGCCTGAATGGATATCGTTCCTTCGGTAATTAGTTTATTGCCATCGGGCGGCAATAACTTGTCGAAATTCGGGTCACGCGGATCCAGTTGTGGTTGTTCGTAGCTCAGCACTTCTTCTCCATCAACAAAATGCCGGATAACCTTTCCGCCATGTACTTCCACCTCTACATTTACCCACGCATCATCAAATTGTGTTTTCGATTTTGAATCAGTACAATGTTCCTCCCATAATTCACCGTTAATAACCACATTGGTCCCGGGTGTACAAAGGTTCATGGTAGGTCGTTCGCCTTGTCCGGTAACACCACCCAACAACTGTACTTCAATTGATGTCGGAAAATCCTGATCTAATTCCATGGACTCCGCACTTTGCCCGTGAATCATTAAACCATTATTTCGAAATGCCCAGCTAGGTCCGTTTTTTGCCTGTTCTCCAATAAACCGGTACTCAACCCGCAAAAGATAATGCGAAAATTCATCCTTGTAAAACAAATGCCCGAATTTACCATTCCACTCTTCCCTGTTATCAAACGACACCCGCAGCAAACCATCCTCTACTCTAAACGTGTTCTTATAATTTTCGCCAAGCACCTCTCCTTTAAATTTTACCTGCCAGTCGTTCAAATCTTTTCCGTTGAAAAGTTGAATCCACTCCTCACCCGATTTTTCAGCTGATTGCTGAGTTTTAGGTTTAGAGTTACATGCCGACAGAACTACTGTACAGGCCACTAAAGCCGCCAGAATAAATTTATAAGTAGTTTTCATTATCAATGTTTTAATTGGTTTAGTAATAATTAGTAAAGATAAAATATTAAGAAAGAAACAAAAATTAACCATTTGGTTAAACTATTTGGTTATTTTTTTGGATAATTGAATTCAACCTCCTACTTTTGACCAAATGGTTAAACTATTTAGTTAATACAGATTCATGACAAACTTAAAAAAAGACAATACCGAGGAAAAGATACTAAGTGCCGCACAGAATGTTTTTATTCGGAAAGGAATGGATGGAGCCCGCATGCAGGAAATTGCCGACGAAGCCGGTATTAACAAAGCCTTGCTTCACTATTATTTCAGATCGAAACAGAAACTTTTCGAAGCCATTTTCAAAAGTGTTTTCGGGAAAATTATGCCCAACATTATGCTCATGGTTAATTCCGATAGACCTGTTGAAGAAAAGCTTGGCGCCTTTATCGAAAACTACATCGATATTTTAATGAAAAATCCCTTCCTACCAGCATTCATTTTAAAAGAAATACATCGCGATCCTGAATTTTTGGCAGGGATGATAAAAGAAAGCGGAATAAACCCCCAACAAATCATCGCTATGTTTAAGAAGGAAATGGACAACGGAAAAATCAGAAGAATGGATCCGCGCGATCTCATCATTAATATTATAAGCCTAAGTGTTTTCCCAGTTGCAGGGAAACCTCTTCTCTCGGAAATGTTTTTTGAACAAGACAAGACGAGCTATAACGAATTTATTGAGAGAAGAAAAATAACCGTAAAGGAGTTTGTCCTTAACTCAATCCTAATAAAATGAGAAAGATCCTGATTCTATTGCTATTTCCGGTTCAGTTGGCAGTTGCTCAAAATAACATTCAATTAGATAGTTGTTATGTATGGGCACGACAAAACTATCCCAATCTGAAGCAGTCGGAACTATGGAAAGAGATCAATTCACTTTCCATACGAAACCACGAAACCAATTACCTGCCGCAGGTTACACTGAATGGCCAGATAAGTTATCAATCGGCAGTAACTGAAGTTCCCATTTCTTTACCGGGTGTCAGTATTCCCAAAATGGCGAAAGAAAAATACAATACTTACGCCGAGCTGCAACAAACTATTTGGGACGGTGGGCTTACCAAAACAAATAAAACCCTTGAAACAGCTATTTTGAAAAGTAATCTCAGCCAGCTTGAAGTTGAACTCTACAAACTGAATGAGCAAGTTGCACAGGCCTTCTTCACCACTTTAGTGGTCGATAAGCAAAAAGAAGTGATTCTCGCACAGGTAAAAACCCTTGAAGAACAGCTGAGTCGCGTAGAATCGGGTATTCGCAACGGAGTAACCGAACCTTCGGCAGCAATGGTTCTAAAAGCTGAACGCATAAACCTTGAGCAAAATATTGTAGAGCTTGATGCAGCAAAAAGTGCATCGCGCCAAATGCTTGAATTACTTACCGGCAAGCAGTTAGATGAAAATGGCACATTCACTTATCAAACCAGCTTTTCATTCCATTCAGAGTTGCTACGTCCGGAATTACAATTGCTGGGCAATCAGCGCAAGCGACTAGCTGTTCAAAGCGATCTGCTTACGAAAACGAGAAACCCTAAACTTTTCGGTTTTGGCCAGTTGGGTTATGGCAAACCGGGATTGAACATGTTGCTCAACGAATTTAAAGGTTATTACCTTTTTGGGGTGGGCGTTTCGTGGAATGCCTTCGATTGGAAACAAACTTCGAGAAAACAACAGATATTACATCTTCAGCAAGAAATGCTTCAAAGCCAGGAAGCCACATTTATACAAAATATCAACCTTTTACTTATTCAACAAAAAGAGCAGATCGGGAAACTGGAACACTTAATTACTAACGATAAAAATCTGGTAGAACTGCGTGCCGAAATTACCAAAGCGACCGCCTCAAAATTGGAGAACGAAACAATTACTACGTCCGACTATGTTCAGGAATTACAAGCTGAAACCGTAGCAAAACTAAAACAGGAACTGCACAAAATTCAACTCAACGAAGCCAGAGAGAAATATGTCCTCATCAAAGGGAAAACCCTACCGGGAATAACAACACAGAACTAAAAAAAACAGCAAAAACATTGATACCATGAAAAAGATACTTTACATCATCTCTTTACCATTTCTTTTAATGGCCTGCCAGACGAATAACGACACGGCTGATGCTTATGGCAATTTTGAGGCAGAAGCGGTTATTGTTTCGGCAGAAACTCCGGGAAAGATCCTTGAATTAAATATTGACAAAGGAGATAAAATTGAAGCCGGTTATTCAACTGCACTTATAGACACGGTGCAACTGCACCTGCAACTTTTGCAATTGGATGCCCAACAAACTGCCGTTGCGGCCAAACGCCAATCCATTCAGTCGCAAATCGCCGTGTTCCAAGAGCAAAAAACAAACCTTAAGATCAACGAAGAACGCATCCAAAAAATGTTAAAAGACGGAGCTGCTACACAAAAACAGCTCGACGACATTCAGGGACAGATTAGTGTAATTGACAAACAGATTGACAATACAAAAACGCAGTTTACACTTATTAATAAAGAACAGGAAGTATTGGAAACACAAAAAGCTTCGGTAAGTGATAAGTTAAACCGTTGCAACATAAAATCGCCGGTTTCGGGAACCATACTGGAAACCTACGCCGAACAAGGAGAATTAACAACTGCCGGAAAAGCGCTTTTTAAAATTGCCGACATCAGCGAACTGGAACTAAAAGTTTATGTAAGTGGCGCCCAGCTTCCACATGTTAAACTGGGTCAGCAACTTGACGTTTTGGTCGATAAGAATTCCACTGAAAACCAACATTTTTCAGGAACTATTACCTGGATTTCGTCGGAAGCAGAATTTACGCCAAAAATTATCCAAACCAAAGAGGAACGTGTAAAACTGGTTTATGCTGTAAAAGTAACAGTTAAGAATGACGGAACGTTGAAAATTGGGATGCCCGGTGAAGTTCGCTGGAACTAATCAATGCCAACTATTTCATGATTAGAATTAACAACATAACAAAGTCGTACAAAGAAACCATGGCGCTGTCGGGTATAAACCTGCACGTTGATGAAGGCGAACTTTTTGGATTGATCGGTCCTGATGGAGCAGGAAAAACTACCTTGATACGAATTTTGATGACACTGCTTTTACCGGATTCAGGGGAGGCAGAATTAGACGGTCTTGATGTAGTAAAAAATTACAAGAAAATCCGCAAAATGGTTGGTTATATGCCGGGGCGTTTTTCGCTGTATCAAGACCTCAGTGTAGAAGAAAACCTAAACTTTTTTGCAACCGTTTTTGGCACAACAGTAAAAGAAAATTACGACCTGATTCGCGACATTTATTTCCAGATTGAACCATTCAAAACACGCCGTGCCGGAAAACTATCGGGCGGAATGAAACAAAAACTGGCGCTTTCGTGTGCTTTAATTCATAAACCCAAAATACTGGTGCTCGACGAACCAACAACGGGCGTGGATGCTGTTTCGAGAAAGGAGTTTTGGGAAATGCTCAAAAACCTGCAGAAAAAGGGAATCACAATTTTTGTTTCAACACCTTACATGGACGAAGCAGATCTTTGCGACCGGGTGGCACTAATCCAAAACGGACAGATTCTCGACATTGATTCGCCACAACGAATAACTGAAAAATTTCCACGAAAGATTATTCAGATAGGTGCCCAAAACATGTACAAACTTATCAGCGATTTACGGGCTTACGAAAAAGCTGAAGCCGTTTATGCTTTTGGTCAGTATGCCCATTTTACAGGAATAAATGATGAAGTAGAAACCAACGAACTCGATAATTATCTGCAAAATCTTGGTCATGAGAATATATTGGCAGAAGAAATTCCGGCCGGGATTGAAGATGTATTTATGAGTTTAATGGAAAACATCTCGAAGTAAAAAAGACATGGAAAACATCATAACAGCTAAAAATCTCACCAAGAAATTCGGTCATTTTACCGCGAACGACAACCTTTCATTTGAAGTGAAAAAAGGTGAGATTTTTGGATTTCTGGGAGCCAACGGAGCCGGAAAAACAACGGCAATTCGGATACTTTGTGGCCTCTCGTCACCAACATCGGGAGATGTAAAAGTCGCAGGTTTTGACATTTACCATGAAACCGAAAAAATAAAAAAGAACATCGGTTATATGAGTCAGAAATTCTCGTTATATGAAGATCTTACCATTTCGGAGAACATTAAATTATATGCCGGTATTTACGGAATTAGCCGCAAACAGCGCAAAATAAAAGAAGCTGAGCTGTTACAGAAACTTGAGTTGGAGAATGTAAAAAACAAACTTATCGGCGATTTACCTTTAGGATGGAAACAAAAGCTGGCTTTTTCGGTGGCTATTTTTCACGATCCTAAAATTGTATTTCTCGATGAACCAACCGGAGGCGTTGACCCGGTTACCCGACGCAAATTCTGGGACTTGATTTACGAAGCCGCTCATAATGGCATTACTGTTTTTGCAACCACACATTACATGGATGAAGCCGAATATTGCGATCGCGTTTCGATTATGAATGCCGGAAAAATTGAAGCTCTAGACACGCCGACAAAACTGAAAGAAAAATATAATGCAACAAACATGGACGAAGTATTTTTGAAAATAGCGAGATGAAAGCCGCAAGTTTCAAACTGCAAGCTGCAAGTACCATCAACTTGGAACTTGCAGCTTGAAACTTGAAACTAATTAAGTAATATGAAACAACTAAGATCATTCATAAAAAAAGAATTCTTCCACATTTTTCGCGATCCGCGAACAGTGCTGATCCTTTTTGGAATTCCGGTTATACAACTCCTGGTCTTTGGCACAGCAATAAAAAGTGAAATTAAAGATGTTCACATTGCCATTTACGACCAATCGAAAGATGAAACGACACAGGAGATCACCAACAAACTGCTTTCTTCGGGTTATTTTTTATTAGATGAAAACCTTGATAACCTTGACGAAATTGATGCTATTTTCCGAAAAGGAAAAGTGCGCGAGGTGATTGTTTTTGAAAATAACTTTGGGCAAACTCTGGGGAAAGAAGGCACTGCCAAAATGCAGCTGATTGCCGATGCTTCCGACCCAAATATTGCAAAACTGGCGATATCATATACAACTGCCATTGTAAACGACTACATCCGCAAACTATATCCCGAGATGCAGCTCCCCATGCAAATTACACCCGAAGTACGCATGTATTTTAACGAAGAAATGCAAAGTGCCTACATGTTTGTTCCGGGAGTGATGGCGCTGATTTTAATGCTCATTTCGGCCATGATGACTTCCATTTCAATTACTCGCGAAAAGGAGCTGGGAACTATGGAAATCCTGCTCGTATCTCCACTACGCCCCGTTCAGATCATTGTTGGGAAAGTACTCCCCTACCTTTTACTATCGATCGCCAATGCATTCATTATTGTACTGATTGGGCATTTTGTTTTTGACGTACCGGTAAATGGCAGCTTTATTTTACTCATGCTCGAAACCATCCTTTTTATCCTGATGGCATTGTGTCTGGGAATCTTAATTTCAACGGCAGCAAAGAACCAAATGGCAGCCATGTTTATTTCGATGATTGGGTTGATGCTACCTACCATTCTTTTATCAGGATTTATTTTTCCTATCGAAAATATGCCGGTAGTTCTACAATATTTTAGTCATGTAATGCCCGCTCGGTATTTTATCACCATTGTAAGAACCATTATGCTGAAAGGCACGGGTATCCTTTTTATATGGAAGGAGACTGCTGTATTAATTGCAATGACACTGTTTTTTATCGCAGTTAGTGTTAGGAAGTTTAAGATTAGACTGGAGTAGTGGCCTTGCAATTCTCTGTCATTTCGACGAGTATGCGAGGAGAAATCTGTAACAAATAGAAAAATGAAAGATCATAACTATTTCGTTTATATCATGACCAACAAGAATAAAACGGTTCTTTACATTGGTGTGACCGGAGATTTCCCAAATAGGATATTTGAACACGAAAATGGCATTATCCCGGGATTTACAGAAAAATACAATTGCCATTATTTGGTATATTATGAACACTTCCAAAATATAAATGAAGCGACTGACAGAGAGAAACAACTAAAAAAGTGGAGACGAGAAAAAAAAGAACAACTCATTAGCACATTTAATAATGATTGGAAATTTCTTAATGCGCAAATAAAAGTAACGCACTAAGTCATCGGTAAAAAAATAGACAAAGGAGGTAAAAGACAGATTTCTCAGTCGTTCCTCCTTCGAAATGACAATTTTATTGTAACGAACGATAATGAAAACAATACTCTACCTATTACAAAAAGAATTCCGCCAGATATTTCGGAACAAAACCATCCTGCCAATGATTTTTGTTGTGCCTATCATGCAAATGCTGATTCTGGTATTTGCGGCAACCTACGATATGAAACGTATCGATTTGGTAGTGGTTGACCACGACATGTCGGAAAACTCAAGGCAACTGATCGCGAAATTCGATGGTATTCCGTTTTTTCATGTGCATCATTTAGAACAATCAGAGAAGCTGGCAGAAGATAAATTATTAAATGACGAAGCAGATGCGATTCTTGTTTTTCCGGTCGATTTTGAACGCAACCTTATCCGTAACGATGAAGCAAAAGTGCAGCTTTTAATTAATGCAATCGAAAGCAATTCTGCACAACTGGTTTATGCGTACTCGGCAAATATCATCAGCGATTTTAACAAAGATATCATTGCCGAATGGAAAGGAATACCGGAATTTACACCACCCACAAAAGTTGAAATTACGGAGAACTACTGGTACAATCCCGAGCTGGATTACAAATGGTTTATGGCTCCCGGTATTTTGGCGATTCTTGTTACCATTATCGGCATGTTTATGTCGGGGATGAACCTGGTGCGCGAAAAAGAAATCGGGACCATCGAACAACTAAACGTAACGCCACTAAAAAAGTACCAGTTTATTCTTGGTAAACTTGTTCCGTTCTGGATAATTGGTCTGTTCGATCTGGCTTTTGGCTTAACCATCGCCTGGTTGGTTTTCGACTTGCCAATTGTGGGCAGTCTGTTCACCTTGTTTTTTATGGCCGGCATTTACCTCATCGGGGTACTGGGTCTCGGCCTGTTTATTTCTACGCTTGCCGACACCCAGCAACAGGTTATGTTTGTTAGTTTTTTCTTTATGATGATTTTTGTACTGATGGGCGGCATCTTTACTCCGGTTGAAAGTATGCCCGACTGGGCACAAACCATCGACCGACTAAACCCAATCTACTATTTTATGCGGGTAATGCGCATGGTAGTATTGAAAGGATCAAATATTTCCGACCTTTTGCAAGAACTCGTTTCGTTATCTATTTTAGGAATTACATTTTTAAGTCTGGCGATTTGGCGATACAGAAAAAAAACATAGTCGTCAAACCTAGTCAATTAAGAAAAATTTTATTCAGGAAAAAAACGTTGAATACTCAGGAAATGTAACTGTATCCTAAGTTTCTGTTTCCTTCGTCATTTCCACCAACTTTAACGTAGTCTTCCAATTACGGGTAGTTGCACTCATTTTTAACTGGCTCTCGAAAAAATTATTGTTGAGTTTGGTTTTTCCATATCCGTGCGGACAATACAAATAAATGACGCCATCAGAAATCACAAACTCCTCTCCGGATTTTACATAGCCATTGATTTTTTCTTCATCCACATTTGACGGATTTTCTTTTAAGAAAGTAACATGTAGGAACTGAGTATCTCGATTTTCATCTACTGCAAACGGGTTGTTTTTAACGATGTTCGCCAATTCCTTTTTATCTAAAACCAAAACCGGCACCTCAAATTCAAAGTCTTTTAGAATTTGTTTATTGATTAGTTCTTCCAAATTACCAGAATTTGTCTCCTGATAACGAAAAACAACATTCCCGCTTTGAATGTACGTCTGCACCTGTTCAAAGCCAAGGCTGCTGAATGAAGATTTCAAAGCATCCATTTTTATTTTGTTTTTCCCGCTAACATTTATTCCGCGTAAAATAGCTACATACGTTTTCATACATTCATTAACAGAATTTACTTATGATGGTTTTAGCATGCTTCTATTATTCAGCAGATTCATGTTATTAAAACAAAAGCCTAGCTCCCGGGGTTGATTAAACAGGCTGGTGAGCAGAAAACAGAATCAGTTTTACAATGAAACGAAAACAATTTTTAAAAACTTTAACGGCAGTAATACCGTTAACAATTACAGGAATGAAACTTAACGCATTAAATAAAATAACAGAATCGTTGGAGGCTACTCCTAAAATGCCAGTGTTGTTTCTGGGGCACGGAAGCCCGATGAGCGCCATCACAGAGAATGAATTTGTTAAGGTTTTCAGAAAAGTCTCTTCCGAAATTGAAAAGCCAAAAGCAATTGTTGTGGTGTCGGCACATTGGGAAACGCAGGGCACACACGTAACCGCAATGGAACAACCTCGCACTATTCACGATTTTGGTGGTTTCCCTCAGGAACTTTATGATGTGCAGTACCCCGCACCCGGAATGCCTCAGTTAGCACAGCATGTAAAAGAGCTGGTACAAAACACCCCAATTCACCTCGACGATAAGTGGGGCCTCGATCACGGTGCATGGTCGGTTATACGGCATATGTACCCTGATGCTGATGTTCCGGTGATTCAGCTGAGTCTGGATTACAGAAAAACGCCACAGGAACATTATGAGCTGGCGCAAGAACTGAATAAATTACGCGAAAAAGGAGTTTTAATCGTGGGCAGTGGTAATAACGTGCATAATTTACGAATGATACACTGGAGCAAACTCAACGAAAACTTTGGTTTTGACTGGGCCAACGAGGCCAACGAAAAAATGAAGGAATTAATACTGAATGGAAATCATCAGGATTTGATTCAGTATTCGAAACTGGGCAGAGCCTTCGAGTTATCAATCCCAACACCCGAACACTATTTACCTTTGCTTTATGCACTGGCATTACAGGATAAAAAAGATGAAATAAGTATTTTTAATGATGCACCGGTTGGAGGCTCATTAGCAATGACCTCGGTTAAAATTGGGTAACATTATTTATCGATCTAACGTGTAAAATTTTGTCGTGAATTTTGAATATCCGCCATATTATCTGATGCCCATGCTACCAGATTTCGAAGATGAGGAATTAAACTTTTTCCTCGTGGAGTTAGCTCGTATTCAACTTTCGGGGGAATCTGAGGATAAACAGTACGGATTATCAGACCATCCTCCTCCAATGATTTAAGTGTTGAGGAAAGCATTTTTTGAGAAATGGTTTTTATGTACTTATGAATCTCGTTAAAACGAAGGATTCCGCTTTCTTCGAGAAGTAATAATATTAACATCGACCATTTATCACCGATACGATCTAATACATGACGAATTGGACAGGATTCGGGGGTGCTATATTTTTTTAATAAAATCTCATTCATAATACACTGGTAATTAATAATACTAACACAGATGTAAGTATCTCACTTTGTTGTCAGTTCTTGTATAAATAAATCTTTGAGTATAACTTTACTATCCAAAAGTAAGTAAATATATATTAGTAATCATTAAAAGTTTAATAAAATGAAAATAGGAGTAACAGGAGCAACCGGACAATTAGGACAATTGGTTGTTGAACAATTGAAACAAAAAACAGCAGCAGAAAATATTGTAGCATTAGTACGTACACCTGAAAAGGCGGCAGAACTTGGCGTTGAAGCACGTGCCTTTGATTACGACCAACCAGAAGGATTACCCGGGTCATTAAAAGATATTGATCGCTTACTACTGATTTCTAGCAGCGAGATTGGGAAACGTGAACAACAACACAAAAACGTTATTAACGCTGCGAAAAAAGCCGGTGTCAGCTGGATTGTTTACACCAGTTTGTTACACGCCGACACCTCTTCGTTAAGTTTGGCCGGCGAACATCTGGCAACCGAAGCTGCATTGAAAAATTCGGATATTGAGCATACTATTTTGCGTAACGGCTGGTACACCGAAAACTATACCGGATCGATTGCAGGAGCATTAGGTGCAGGAGCATTTGTAGGCAGTGCAGGTGATGGAAAAATCTCATCAGCAACACGTGCCGACTTTGCTGAAGCTGCTGCCATTGTATTAACTGACGAAAGCCAAAAAGGCAAAAAATTCGAGTTGGCCGGCGACGAAAGTTACACACTAACCGAACTTGCTGCAGAAATCTCGAAACAAACAGGAAAGGATATCCCATACAACAACCTTCCTGAAGGCGAGTATGCTAAAATTTTGAAAAGCGTTGGCTTGCCTGAGCTGGTTGCCGATGCCATTGCCAGTTGGGATACAGGAGCGTCAAAAGGAGACTTGTTTGATGATTCAAAACAACTATCAAAATTAATTGGAAGGTCAACAACTCCACTGGCTGATGCTGTAAAAGCCGTATTATAACATTTTAAGAGAAGAGTACATTAATAATCTGCCTGCATTAATCCTGTACCGGAAATTGCAGGCATTTTTTATGTGTCATAATTTATCTTCAACAAATAATCCAATTTATAAACAATTAAACACCTGTTAACAAACAACATAAACAACCTTCAATCAATAGCACAAAAAAACAAGTCAACATTCCACTTATATTTTTTCAATAATTCCTACTTTCGCTGCGAAAAATAAACCAAGAATGAATTATTCCTTACTTGATTTCCTAACCTTAATCGGGGCACTGGGACTTTTCCTTTACGGGATGAAATTGATGAGCGAAGCGCTGCAGAAAGTGGCTGGTGGCAAACTACGTAACTTTTTAGCCGCCATGACTTCCAACCGGTTCATGGGTGTAATAACAGGGCTCTCAATCACTGCCATTATCCAATCGTCGAGTGCAACTACGGTAATGATCGTTAGTTTTGTAAATGCCGGACTTTTAACACTTACCGAATCAGCGGGGGTTATAATGGGCGCAAACATCGGAACAACCGTTACCGCATGGATCATCTCTATTCTTGGTTTTAAGGTAAAAATGAGCATACTGGCCTTCCCTATCATTGGGATTGGGTTTCCTCTTGTTTTTTCGAAAAAAACCAGAAATAAATCGTGGGGAGAAGTGCTGGTTGGTTTTGCATTGCTTTTTATTGGTTTAGAAAGTCTAAAAGCAAGTGTACCTAATATTGGGGAGAATCCAGAAATCCTTGAATTTCTGAAACACTTTACCGGAATGGGCATGGGATCGAACCTGATCTTTTTACTTATCGGGACCCTACTTACCGTTGTTATTCAATCGTCGAGTGCAACAATGGCGCTAACACTGGTAATGTGCAACAACGGATGGATCCAGTTCGACCATGCAGCGGCCATGGTGCTTGGCGAAAATATCGGCACAACAATTACCGCCAATATTGCAGCCATGGTAGCCAACTCATCGGCAAAACGCGCTGCCCGGATTCACTTTCTTTTCAACGTCGTCGGTGTTATCTGGGTGCTTTCCATTTTTCCGTTTTTCCTGCGCGGAGTAGATTCCATTACACAATCGGTAACCGGAAACTCTGCATTTAACAATTCCGGGGCTATTCCAATAGCACTATCGTTCTTCCATACTTCGTTTAATGTTTTGAACGTGCTGTTTCAGATATGGTTTATTCGATACCTTGTAAACCTGGTTCAGAAGTTAGTTCCGGAAAAAGAAGATGAAGAAGAATTCAAGCTCAGGTTTATCAAATTCGGTATGCTGAACACCAGCGAATTATCAATTCTTCAGGCAAAAAAGGAAATTATTGTTTATGCCCAGCAAACCAAAAAATTATTTGGAAGAATAAATAATATGCTCGAAGAAGAAAGTGAGCGAAAACTGATTAAACAATTCAATAAAATTGAACTTGGCGAAGACAAAAGTGACCAGATGGAAGTTTCCATTGCCAGTTATCTCACCAAAGTTTCGGAAGGCGTTTTGAGTAAACAATCGTCGAAAAGTATTAGTTCGATGCTTCGTATTGTTGACGAGATTGAAAGCATTGGAGACAGCTGCCTCAATATTGCACGGGCATTATTACGTATCAGCGATAAAAAAGAAAAGCTGACTCCGAAAATGAAAGAAAAAGTGTCGGAAATGATTAAAATGGTCGATAAGTCGATGAACATTATGATCGAAAACCTAAACAAAGACAATAACGAAGTTGAAATAACAGAGGCCGATGCCATTGAAAAACAGATTAACAGGTTTAGAGATAAATTACGAAAAGACCATGTTGCAAAAATAGAAGAAGAGAAATACTCGTACCAAATAGGAACATTATACAAAGACATTTTCTCAGGACTGGAAAGAATAGGCGATCACGTTTATGATGTAACTATCTCGATTCTGGATTACGCTGATTAAAAATATTTTGGAGCAGTACAAATTTGATTTCAACCAATTATTATAACTCGATATTCAGGAACAAGGCAGGAGTAAACGAAATCGCATCGGAATAAACACCAACAAGGCTAACTTCATCGATGGTGCTAATCCTGATATTCGAGTATTTAATGTTCCCGGTATTAAAAATATTAAGTACTGAAATACCGGCTTCAGCTTTCACTTTTCCCGGCTTGAACTTATAAACCAAAGCCGCATCCAACCGGCTGTAAGCTTTATCAAAATTCAAATCGTTATCAATGTCAATATCATAACGTTCGAAACCGGAACCATAAACATAGTTTGCCGACAGGTAAAACGATTTATAATTGTAAACCCCTGCAATTTTTAGCTCGTGCTTTTGCTGATGTGGTGCCGGTTGCCAGGTATTTATTCGAAAATAAGGAAACTGCTCTTCCGTATTACTCAAGGTGTACGAAATCCAAGCCATGTTTCGTTTGTATTCTTTTTTAAGAAAAATATCAAGACCTTTACTTCTTGCTTTTCCTTCATAAAATCCCTGGCTAGTGCGTAAGTTCCCATTTCTATAGCGACTTAATCCTTCAGTAGTTTTATAAAAAGCCTCGGCACTAGCCGTAAATCCGTTTTTTTGATAAGATAATCCGGCCACAAAATGTTCGGCATTTAAAACAGGAATTTGCTCATCATCGGAATTCATCCAAAATTCGGTGTAATTATTTGTACTGTCAAGCACCGTTGTTTTCGATATGAACTGGTTATACAGCCCCCACGAAGCATTTATTTTCATATCGTCGAAAACAGAAAACGAGGCAGAAACCCGTGGCTCTACATACCATTTCTCGGATTTTGTGCTATATATAACTCGCACTCCGGTTTTTAATTCCAGCAACTTCCCAAGTGGGTATTCATCCTGTAAATAGGAATAAATACGCGGCGACTCGTTGTCGATATCAATCTGTTGTTCATCCAGAGAAAAGCGTGACAATTCAACCTTATTGTTTATTGCACCGGTACCAATTAGTAAACGATGCCCCTGGTGAAAGTTTAATGTATGCTCGGCATTAAAACTCACTTCATCCACGGTATTTTCAGAGTCCAAATGGTTCAATATATTGATGTTCCCGTTTTGATAATTTTCTGTTTGGGCTTTCTGATACACCTGACGCTCAAACGCCGAATAAGCTAAAGTTAAGTTCGTTGCATCCCCGTTATTCCATGGATAACTCAACTGTGCCGATCCGCCCAACTGATTGTTCTGTTCCTGCTCCTCACGGGTCCATAAAACCCTTGCTAAACGGGCATCCATATCGTAACCAAAATCGTCGCCCCCACCATATAAGCTAATCGAAAACCGGCTTCCGTTATCCCCTTTAAACGTATATTTCAGATTGGCATCGCGAAAAACAAAATCGGGTTTTACGTCACTAATACGACTGGTTGCAAGCCCGTTTCCGCGAAGACCTCCAGATCCGACACCAGATCCCAAGCCCGAGTTTTCTTCGCGAGCAACAATATTTATACGCGTGGGATCGTACAATTGATGGTAAGTTTGGCGGTAGGCAGCCAACAACGATGACTTTTTTGAAAGCGGTAGTTGCAACATTGAATTTACCGTAATAGAATTGATGTTGAATGTGAGAGTTGGTTTTAATAAGGTTCCATCTTTGCCCTGAATATCGACAATTCCTCCAACACGATCGCCGTAACGGGCTTCGTAACCGCCTTTCATTACTTCAATATTTTTTACCACTAAAGGATTTACAACAGCAATGTTATCGTTAAAATTCTTCAGTCCGAAAACAGTAAATCCATCAAACTGAATTTTACTCTGGCTTTCGTAAGCGCCCCAAATAAGCAAGTCGTTCGATTGCTCACCCGATGCCATAATTCCGGGCATTAAGCGCAACAGGTTAAACACCGAGTTATCGCCATAACCGGGAAGAATGGGCGCAATCTGGTGGTTGATTTTCATTCTTCCGGCATTATAGCCAATAAGTGTCGATTTTTCGATGGGATTGCTGTAAATCTGCACCTCTTTAATTCGTTCGATTTGCGGATAAAGCAAAAAACTACGACTGAGGCTTTGAGTTACAACGGTATCGTAAACAAAATAACCCAGATGCGAAATCTGAAGATTATAAGAAGTGTCGGCCGAAGCAATAAAATTAAAATGCCCCTGAAGATCGGATTGTACCGGCCGGCGGTTTATAAGAATATATGAATAAGGAAGCGGCTCAAAAGTATTCGCCTCCAACACTTGTCCTGAAATTTGTGTTAGCTCCGGTTTATTTTCCCGTTCTGGAATAATCAGCAAAACATCGCCCGAGCGTTCAATTTCAAGCGGAAAATCTTTGATGAGAAAATGTAACGCTTCTTCATCGCTTTTAAAAGTTTTGTTGTTGGCACTAACTAAAAAGCCGGAGAGTAAATCGCTGTCGTAGGCAAACTGAAAGCCATACTTTTCCTTTAAATCGATTAAAACCTGATTTAACGGGGTTTTGCGTGTGTTGATTTCTATTCTTTCCTGGTTTTGTGCAGCCAGTTGCATTACGGCCAACAGCATTATTAAAACCACAACGGTTAACCTGTTCATTAACTTTCGTCTGTCACGATGTAAACGTTATTTGTTTGTTTTTCAAACTTCAGATTCATTGGTTTACAAACAATATCCAACACCTCTTCAACGCTGTGTTGTTTCGAAAAATTACTTCCAAAGTTACGATTATTTAATTGCGGATCGAGTTTTATAGTTACGGCATACTGGCGCTCAATTTCGTCTATTACTTCTTTTAACGGACGCCCGGTGAAATAGAAATAATTTTGTTTCCAGCTTATTGCCTTTTCAGTTTCAAACATTTTGGTAACAACCAGCTTCCCTTCTTCCAGCTCTGCATGATTGTGAGGCAGAAGAACCACTTTTTCTTTGCCGGGCGATGTTACCTGAACTTTTCCTGTGAGACAGGTTACACGGTAATTTTCTTCGCGGGCATAAATATTAAACGAAGTTCCGAGCACCTGTGTAGTTCCATTGTCAGACACAACAGTGAAAGTCGATCCTTTCTCAACATTAAAGAAACCTTCACCTTCGAATTTTAGTTTACGTTCCCACCTCCATTTTAGCGGATAATAAACCAGTTTTGATTCCGCATTCAAATCAACGCTCGAACCATCAGGCAATTTGGCAACTACATGTTCACCAGGCATACATTCTATTGTTTTAACATAAGATGAGATAACCCCCAGAAACCCAAGAAGCATAATAATTACCGCTGCCGCCCCCCATTGCACCCAATTATTTCGGAGGGAAACCACTTTTGCCTGTTTTGCAGCTACTTTGTTTTGCAGTTCATTCCAAACATCAGCCTCCGATTTCTGCCAGTTGATCTTTCCCTTTCCGAAAAGATCCTTTTCGAAATCATTTAATAAATCGCTATGTTTATTTTTATCATTCATTTGTTTTTAAACTAGTGCGTAAAAAGTGCAGCGCGAGCTTCATTCTCTTTTCTACGGCTTTTACACTTACCCCAACCATTACGGCAATTTCTTTGTAGGTTAGCTGATCGACGCGGCTCATCAGGAAAACGGTTCGCTGCTTTTCGGGCATTTTTTGCAGCGCGTAACTGTAATTTTCCTTTAATTGCTCGAAAACCAGGTCTTCCTCCGGTGTGCGCATTTTTGCATCCGGTTCATAATGCTTAAAAAACTCAAAAGAACGTTTCTCTTTTCGGTAGTAGGATACAAACAGGTTATTGGCAATTTTAAAAAGCAGACCTTTCACCCTGTCGCCATCAATTCCATTTTGTTTTTCCCAAATTTTCAGAAATGTTTCCTGCGCAATATCTGTGGCCAGTTCAGTGTCTCCCGAACGATAGAACATATAGTTACGAACCTGGCTAAAATGTTCATCAAAAAGCTTTTTAAATTCCTCTTTTGTCAAAACGCAGCAACAATAATTAGAACGTTAAAGTTACATCTATTTGCGGGATTGAGAAATACCGGGAGATCATAAAAATACATCCCGATATTATCTCCCCCTACTCACTATCCGTTGCCGTTATTATTTTGATTACCATTTTGATTCTGATTGCCATTTGGGTTACCGTTTTCACCGACATACTGATGCTGATTTCTATTCCGATTTTGTTTTGCCAAACCGTTATAATTCCTTAACGAAAGATCGATAACCTCTTCGCCGGCATTGGTTGTCAACAGTGCATATTGGTCACACTCTTCACCACTTTCGTTATAACCGTAATCCAGTGCCGAAACCAGGTATCCGTTTATCCGAACTTCAACAACACCCTCAACCATGTATTGACACATTGCCAGTCGTTTTAACGGGGTGCTAATAATTTTACTGTAGGATTCTTCTGTGCCATCGGACCAAACAATTGTTCCGTTAACTTCGCCGGTAATAATCACAACATCATCGCTTTGTATTTCGGGTGTTTCGAGACCAGCCAGCCATTGCCAAACACGCTCAGATTTTCTTGTAACGGTAGTTCCGTCAGGATATTCAAAGGTCATATCCGATTCGAATTTGTGGAATGTACTGTCCACTTTGTCAACCACAACTTCCGAGGTACCATAAACAACCATCGAATCAACCGAAAAATCGTTGAAGCTTACCAATCGCGAATAATCCTGACTGTTTCGTGGTGCCGAGATTACCATTACAATTTCACCGCTCAATACTTTTCCATTGTCTAGCATTGTGCTATCGCCATAATCCAGTGTAATCGTAAGCGGATATCCGGTACTATCACCCTCCTCAACAGTTACATTCGGACATTGATTTTCGAAATAGCGCAGGTTACTGTTCCATACAAAAGATTTGCCCATTTTCCACCAGCGTGTTAGAAAAGGTTCGGCATTGGCGAAAAATTCCACTTCGTAATTACATTCGGTAACTGCCGCTTCAGCTTGTACTTCGGCCACCGCTATTTCTGCCGATTTTAAGGTCTGTTCGTCGCTCATCCCGGGAATGTCAATACTTTCGAGAGTATCGGTATTACACGAGAACATAAACATTGCTAATGCAACAACTGAAAATCCAATAATTTTTTTCATGACATTATATTTTAATGATTAATTCTAACTCTAATCCGCATAAGATTCACCCGACCCTACTCGTTTACGTGTTTTTTTCAGAAAAATTTTCGACCAATAATTCAATCTTCTGACAAACAACATTTTGCGAACGTCATTTTTTTATTGGCTTTCCCAAAATCCTTTGTTGAAAGCATTCAAAATGTTTACTTTTAGCAGCTCTAATCAGTTATGAATATGAAGGCAATTGTAGTTTTAGGTTTTATTCTTCTATTTCTAGGTGGCCCAACAACGGCTCAAAATAATGAACCGCTAAATAGCGATAAACCCAAAGTAGTAATTGGAATCGTTGTTGAGAACATGCGCCCCGATTATATTCAGCGCTATTGGGATAAATTTCAATCCAACGGATTTAAGAAAATTTATACGCAGGGAGCCGTTTGCAAAAATGTGAAACTTACCCTGCACGAACAAAACTATGCCAGCGGAACGGCAACGCTTTTTACCGGAGTTCATCCGTCCATTCACGGAATTGTTTCGAATACGTGGTACGACCGCCTGAAAAAAAAGGAAATTGACAGCACCGAAGACGACTATTATTTTACTGTTGGTGCCGATACTAAAGCCGGGGCCGCGTCGCCTCAAAATCTGCTTTCAACAACTCTTACCGATAATTTGAAAATATTAAGCGGAGGGAAGGCCAAAATTTTTAGTGCAGCGTTAAACCGCGAATCGGCCATTTTTGCTGCGGGTCATGCTGCCGACGGCGCTTACTGGTTCGACACAGAATCGGGCAGAATGATATCAAGCTCGTTTTATGTAAGCACTTTCCCCGATTGGGTGCGTTTATTCAACAGCGAGAACTACGCCGATATTTACAGTCACCGTACCTGGACAACACTGCTTCCCGAAACCGAATACACCGAAAGCCTGCGCGACGACTATCTGCTGGAACGTGGATATTTTGGAGAGTTTAATACTTTTCCGCATTCCATTAACAAATACATCAGCCGCACCAACGATTTTAGGCCGTTTAAAACAACCCCTTCGGCAAATATGATGATCAAAGATTTTACGTTGCGTTTATTGGAAAACGAAGAAATTGGAACGGATAACATAACCGATTTTGTTACGGCAGTATTTTCCAGCATGGATTATGAAAATGGTTCATTTGGACCAGCATCGATCGAGATAGAGGATACTTATCTTTATCTCGACCAATACATTGGCGAATTGATTGATGCTGCCGAACAAAAATTCGGAAAAGACAATGTTTTGTTTTTCCTTACAGCTAACACATCAGCTTCGTACCCGGTTGAGTACCTGAAAGAGGAATTTCACCTGACGGTTGACTATTTTAATGTAGAGAGTGCCATTGCACTGCTAACTTCCTATTTGAACATTACTTACGGCGAAGAGAAGTGGATCGAACATTATTCCGATCTTCAACTGTACCTCGATCACGATATTATTAATAAAAGCGATAATGTAACCTTGAATGAAATGCGCGAGGTTTCGTCAAACTTTATTAACCAGTTTACCGGCATTCAGGTTTCGATGCCCGCGTTTCAGTTAGAACAAGGAAGCTCGGCAAACGGATTATTCGAACCACTGTACAATACCTATTTCAAAAACCGCTCAGGCGATTTTATCTATACTTTAAAAGAAGGCTGGCAACCCGGTTATAAATTCAAACGTGCTAATTACACCGATCAGTCGCGAATACCCATAGTAATCTGGGGGAAAGGAATTAAAGCTCAAACCATAAGCACGACGCACAACGCCGTTGATCTGGTACCAACACTCGCAGAATTAATCTCAGTGCCCTTACCTGATAAGTGCCAGGGAAAAATTATTAAAGAAATTGTTGAAACGAAATAGAAAAACTGTTTGAGAACTAAGGTATTAAAATAATTTAAATCCCTTTCGCTCATTCTTCTTCTCAGTTTTTAACTCTGCGTGTATCTGATCGTCCTTTTTTTGTCTGTCTTTATTGCTTAACACAGGCTGAAGACTAACTATCAGAGTTGTATCAGAAACCGCTTCAACGTGGTGTAAAGCCGGTTCAAAACCTCCGTCTGAAATCGACAAATCAATATCTCCCTGATCGAGAATTAGCTTATAAAATCCATTCTGATTGGTAATTGTTCCGATTCCTGAATTCTTTTCAAAAATACTTACGTTTTCCATTGCTTTTCCGTTGGATCCATTATTAACATAACCTGTTATAGTTACTATTTGAGCCCAACTCATGCCCGGAATAATTAATAATAGAATAGCGAAATGGGTGATTAATACTGTTTTCATTTTAATGAACTTGTTAAATTGTTATATGGCTTCATAAAACTAGACAAAAAATAGCACAAAAAGGTTGCTTCATCCTTTAATTTTCTTTAAACAAATTGTTAATGATTCTCAACTTTTTATGATGAAAAGTAATCCTTATTTAGACTACATTGTATTCTCCCTCCTTAAACCATTTCTCGACTACATTTACACATGACAAAAATTAGCCTCGCTTATCTATTTAAAGTCAGATTTAATTACAATTCTCGTTTTCTGCTGAAAAACATAATGTTATGAAACAAATACACTATTTTTTTATGTGATTACTCCGTACATTTGTTTATACAAAATAAAGAAATAATTCTTTATTCATATAAGCAACATGTAACCGATCCTGCCTTAGCCGGCGCTATATTTAACAATAACAACTAAAAGCCAATTTAAAAAACTAAAACTTGCCTCATGGATCCAATCCAAACGTTAGTTAAAAACCTGGCCGAGAAACATGGTCGAAGCCGGGAGAGTGTTTTACCCATCTTACAAGGAGTGGTTGAACAGGAAAAATTTCTTTCGGAACGTTCAATGATCGAAATTGCCAGGGAAATTGATATTCCTGCTGCCGATGTTTACGGAACTGCTACTTTTTATTCATTTCTTGAGACTAAACCTACCGGAAAGTTCATTATTCGTGTGTGCAAAACCATTACCTGTGCCATGAAGGGTAAAAACCAAATTTTGTTTGCCATACAAGACATGCTAAAGATTAGTTTAGGAGAAACCACCCCCGACAAACAATTTACCCTGTTGGAAACCAACTGCCTGGGCTGGTGCCACAAAGCACCGGCAATGCTGATAAATGATGAGATTTATACCGAACTCACGCCTGAAAAGGTGCGAGAGATATTATCGGGTTACATGAAAACAAATACGAATCAATAAACCGGCAAATATGGCAACTTCAAATCAATTAAAACGTGTTGATTTCATTTTCAGAAATGAAAACGACTGGGAAAAAATTCTCTCCTCAACCCTAAAACGAAAGCCACAGGATCTTATTAATGAGCTCATCAGCTCGGAATTAAAAGGACGTGGCGGAGCAGGCTTCCCAACCGGACTAAAATGGAAATTGACTGCGGAATCAAAAGAGAAAGAAAAATACGTCATCTGTAATGCAGATGAAGGCGAGCCAGGCACTTTTAAAGACCGCGAGATTTTATCGCGCGTCCCCTATAAAGTACTAACGGCAATGGCCATATGCGGATATATTACCGGAGCCAAAAGAGGCTACATCTATCTTCGGGGCGAATATAGATTTCTGTTACCTGAGCTAAACAAGGTTATTGATGAGTTTGAGTACTACTGTAAAGAGACAAATCTCGACTTCAAAATCTCGATTTTTATGGGTAGTGGCGCTTACATTTGTGGCGAAGAAACGGCCTTAATGGAATCGATGGAAGGGAAACGTGGTGAGCCGCGTAACAAACCACCATTTCCAACACAAGCCGGTTTTATGGGAAAACCTACCGTAATCAACAATGTTGAAACGTTAGTTCATACCTTCACTATTTTTAAATACGGCGCAAAAAAATTCTACGATCTTGGGGTACAATACTCACGCGGCACCAAGCTGTTCTCTGTATCGGGCGATACACCCAAACCGGGTATTTACGAGTTGGAGTTGGGAATGAGTCTGCAGGACTTTGTGTACGAATTTGGCGACGGAGATACCAAGGCCGTACAGGTTGGCGGGGCTTCGGGTTTTTTGGTTCCACGCAAAAAGTTTAAAGATGCTGCCATTGGTTTTAAAGGCAAACTTACTGGTATTTCGCTGCCTACCGGCGGATCGATGATGCTTTTCAACAGTTCTCGTTCTATGTTTAATGTACTCGATAATTATCTCGAATTTTTCCGTGAAGAATCATGCGGACAATGTACACCGTGCCGCGTTGGGTGTCAGCAACTATTACTAGGCATAAAAGCAGTAAAACGCGGTGAAAAACCGGCCTCTTACCTCGATAAGTTATTGCGCCTTACCGAAACCATGCAATACACCGCCAAATGTGGTTTAGGGCAATCAGTGGCCAATTCGTTCTCATCGATTGTAGAGAACTTTAGAGAAGAGATGATCTATTAATAAACCGGAAAAAGAAAAATTATGAGCAGAAAAGTAAATATCAGTATAAATGGTTTTCCGGTTGAGATTTCAGCTGGAAAAACCATCCTGGAAGCAGCAGAAGAACAAGGAATTACCATTCCAACACTTTGTCATCATAAAGATTTGTGCGTTGCCGGAAACTGCCGCGTTTGTGTAGTTGAGGTAGCCGGACAAAATCGTTTGTCGGCAGCCTGTGCAACACCCTGCGAAGAAGGCATGGAAATTCTTACCAACAGTTTAAAAGTACGCAACTCCCGAAAACAAATTATTGAGTTACTTCTGGCTGAGCACAACGCCGACTGCACCAAATGTTACCGTAACGGAAACTGCGAATTGCAAACGCTGGCTTCAGAGTATAAAATTATGACCCAGGATTTTATTGAGCTCGTTCCATTAAAAAACTTTTCTATTGATGCCTATTCGCCATCAATAATGAAAGACGACAGCAAGTGTATTAAATGTCAACGTTGTGTGAGAACCTGTGCAGAATTACAAGGAGTAAATGCACTCACTGTCGCGCATAAAGGCGACAAAATGAAGATCACTACTTTCTTCGAAAAAGCCATGCGCGACGTAGTTTGCACCAACTGCGGTCAATGTGTAAATCACTGCCCTACCGGAGCTTTGGTTGAAAAAAATTATATTGAAGAAGTATGGGAAGCTATTGCCAACCCAAACAAACATGTAGTGGTACAAACGGCACCGGCAGTACGTGTTGGACTTGGAGAGGAGCTTGGGTTAAAACCGGGGCAACGTGTAACCGGACAAATGGTTGCCGCGTTAAAACGCCTTGGTTTCGATTCGGTTTTAGATACCGATTTTACTGCCGACCTTACCATTATTGAAGAAGGAACAGAATTACTTACTCGCTTGAAAAAAGCACTGGTTGATAAAGATGAGTCGGTATCGTTGCCAATGGCAACATCATGTTCGCCAGGATGGATCAAATACATCGAACACATGTTCCCTGAGCATCTAAACAACCTGTCGACTTGCAAATCGCCGCAACAGATGTTTGGTGCACTGGTAAAAACATATTACGCCAATGCCCGAAATATAAAACCGGATGATATTGTTTCGGTTTCGATAATGCCGTGTACCGCGAAAAAATACGAAGCATTCCGTCCGGAAATGCACGATAGTGGTTATCGCGATGTTGACTATGTGTTAACCACACGCGAACTGGCGATCCTTATAAAACAAGCCGGTTTAGATTTTAACAAACTTGAGCCAGCAAAATACGACCGCTTAATGGGCGAATCATCGGGTGCGGCAGTGATTTTCGGAACAACCGGCGGCGTTATGGAAGCCGCTTTGCGTACCGCCTACGAAATTGTTACCGGCCGCGAAGTTCCGTTTGAGAACCTTAACATTACTCCAGTGCGTGGAAACGATGGTATTCGCGAAGCAACAATAAAAATTGAAAATCCGGTGAAAGAATGGGCATTTCTCGATGGCGTAGAACTAAAATGCGCCATAGCTCACGGGCTAATAAATGCCAAAACCGTTATGGAATCAGTGAGAGCCGGTACTGCCGATTACCATTTTATTGAGTTTATGGCCTGTCCGGGCGGTTGCCTGGGTGGCGGCGGACAGCCAATTCCTACCAATCCAGAGATCAGGCAAAAACGAGCCGAGGCCATTTATGCTGAAGATGAAGATCTGCCAATTCGTAAATCACACGAAAATCCAGAGATAAAAAAACTTTACAAAGATTTTCTGAAAGAACCACTGGGAGAAGTATCGCATCATTTATTGCATACAAAATATACACAACGCGAAAGGTATTAACTACTTTCTTTAATTAAAATCCGGTATCTTTGGTACCGGATTTTTTATGGTACAATTTACCCAATATATAAATTCGCCAATTGGCTGGTTGAAACTTCAATCGACAGAAACGCATTTAACAGCAGTCTGTTTTGAATATGAAGAAGGCGAGGATTCGGTTATTCAACCAACGGTTTTGCAGAATGCAGAAAATCAGCTGCAAGAATATTTTGCAGGCAAACGAAAAGATTTCAACTTGCAACTGGCTCCAGAAGGGACAGAATTTCAGCAAAAAATTTGGCGACTGGTACAAAAAGTTGATTTTGGAAAAACTACCAGCTACCTCGATATTGCGATTCAATCCGGTTCCGAAAAGAATACGCGCGCGGTCGGGATGGCAAACGGTAAAAACCCGATACCAATCATCATTCCTTGTCATCGTATTGTTGGAAGCTCGGGAAAACTTACCGGTTATGCCGGAGGTTTGGAACGTAAACGTTGGCTGCTAAACCATGAGCTCTCTCACACTCCTTCTATAGACAGATTATTCTAAATACGGGAATACAGTCCCAATATGAAGAGCAGAATCAATACTAAGAAAAACCTACATCAATGAATACCTGCACATTACAACTTACGGCATATCGTTTGTTTATTTCCTCACGAAATCAGGAAGATAAAAAATAAGGAAACTGATATAGTTAACCTTAAGAAATGGAACTCAATTTTGGGTTCCATTTTCTTTTGCAGGAAGTTTGATATATCCTTATATTCACCACAAAAAAATTTATGCATAAAAACCTCGTTGTTCTGTTGCTCTTCCTGGTTAGTATTTCGTTTGCACAGGAAAGATATACAGCCGACTTGTTTGATGAAATACGGGTAGAAACAGCTACTTATGCTACCAAGGATGGCGAAAACCTGGATATGGATATTTACCTTCCGCAAAACGATTACGAACAGAAACGTGCCACTATAATTTATGTACACGGCGGTGGTTTTAGTGGTGGTCAAAGAGACGGAGAAAATATTAAAACATTTTGTACCCGACTGGCAAACTACGGCTATGTAGTAGCTTCCATCTCTTACCGCTTAACCAGAAAAGGCAAGCCTGAAGGTTTTGGCTGCAATTGCCCCGCCACCGAAAAGCTGAATACTATTTATGCCGCCAGTGAAGATTTGTTGGATGCCACTTTCTTTTTAATAGAAAACCGCCATCAGTACGCCATTAATCCTCAGCAGATTATTTTATCAGGAAGCAGTGCCGGAGCAGAAACTGTTTTATACACGGCCTACCAGCCACCTTATTGCTATGGTCTGGATTCAGGCCCGGTGTCGTTTGCAGGTGTAATTGGCATGGCCGGAGCCATTCCCGACACAACAGCATTATACGATGAATCGGCAATCCCGTCGCTTTTATTCCACGGTACCGACGACAATTTGGTACCGTATGGCACAGCACCTCACCATTATTGCGATGAAGACACCAAAGGCTACTGGATTTTGCACGGATCGTACACTATTGCGGAAAAACTGCAGCAATTGGACACGCCCTACTGGTTACACACAACTTGTGGTGCCGGTCACGAAATAAACATCACACCAATTACTGATTATTTTGATGAGATTATTGAATTTTGTAAGGATTTTGCCATCGACAAAAAAAATGAGCAACGTGAAACAATTATAGAAGGAAAACAAAACACAGATAAATACGCCACTTATAACTTCTGTTCAGAATAAAACGAGTTCCCTGTCTGCCAACAGATAGGTATCTTATTCCTCAGAAAAAAACAATTATAAAACGATGAAAAGATTAATTTTAAGCCTGCTGTTATTATTCCCAACAGTATTATTTGCCCAGCAAATGAATGTAATGACGTTTAACATCCGAATGAATACAGCAAGCGACGGTGTTAATGCCTGGCCAAACCGGATTGAAATGGTAAACGGATTGCTGCATTTTTACGATCCCGATGTTTTTGGCTTGCAGGAAGCCTTGTACGGTCAGATTTTAGACATTGAAAAAGGGGTACCCGAATACAAATGGTTTGGCGTTGGCCGCGACGATGGTGATAAAGCCGGCGAGTTTATGCCGATATTTTATAATCCGAAAAAATTAATTCTGGAAGAAAAAGGACATTTCTGGTTATCAGAAAACTGCAATGAACCAGGGCTAGGCTGGGATGCCGCCTGTAACCGTATTGTTACCTGGGGAAAATTTAAATCGAAAGTTACCGGAAAAAAATTCTTTGTCTTTAATACGCATTTCGACCATGTGGGAGTAGAAGCCCGAAAAAATTCCGCAAAATTGATTCATGAAAAGATGAAAGAGTTTACTGCGGGATCAGGTTTGCCAGTAATTCTAACAGGCGATTTCAACCTAACTCCAGAAACACAACCAATAGCCCTGATAAAAGGATACATGAGCGACAGCCGCGAAATTACACAAGAACCTCCTTACGGACCGGTTGGAACTTTCAACGGTTTTAAACCAGGCAGCGAGGGCGATAACCGCATCGATTACATTTTTGTGAACGACAAAATTAAGGTGTTGGAATACGCGGCCATCAGCGATACCAAAGAAGGCCGTTCTCCATCAGATCATTTACCGGTTTTTGTGCAAATACAGTTAAAATAATAATCGTTCTCGCAGATTATATAGATCTTCGCAGATAAGTATCCGCAAAAGTTCAGCGTAATCTGCGAGAAATGTTTTCAATCTGAATCATTTAGCTCAAAATTTTGACACAAATCTCTCTCATAACTTTCATCATCCATCCTGAGTCGATCATTTTATCACAAAATCTAACTTTTATCTTTCAATCTGCTGTTTGATAATTGACAAGATTTACATTTCTTAGCGGAATGTTTGAAAATATTGGCGAACTCATTATAAAAATCTCCGATGGCATTTGGGGAGCTCCTATACTTATCCTGTTGCTTGGCGGCGGTTTTTATTTTTTGGTTTATTCGCGTTTGGCGCCACTTCGTTACATCGGTCATGCCCTAAAAATCCTCACCGGGAAATACGACGATCCGAATGAAGCAGGGCAGTTGCGTCACTACCAGGCACTTTCTACGGCATTGGCCGGAACCGTTGGCATGGGAAATATCAGTGGTGTTGCCGTTGCTATTACCATGGGCGGACCGGGAGCCATTTTTTGGATGTGGGTTTCGGCATTGCTGGGTATCAGCACCAAGTTTTTTACCTGTTCGCTGGCGGTTATGTTCCGTGGGAAAGATTCAGCAGGCGAAATTCAGGGTGGTCCAATGTACTACATCACCGAAGGATTGGGAAAAAACTGGCGCCCTGTAGCTGTCTTTTTCTCACTCATGGCCATGATTGGTGTTTCACCGCTCTTTCAAGCTAACCAGCTCACCCAAATGATTCGCGATGTAGTGTTGGTACCGAACAACGTTGAAGGTTCATTCACTTCCGATCTTGTTACCGGAATTATAATCGCCATAATTGTTGGTCTGGTTGTTATCGGAGGGATTAAGCGCATCGGCAAAGTTACCGGAAGACTTGTGCCTACTATGGTTGTTGTTTATACAGTAACTGTGTTTTACGTAATTTTCTCACACCCCTCAGCCATCCTTCCTGCCTTTAGAACCATCTTTGAGGATGCTTTTACCGGCAATGCCGTCTTAGGTGGATCGCTCGGCGCAATTATAATTACCGGTGTGCGGCGCGCAGCCTTTTCAAACGAGGCCGGATTGGGAACCGCGCCAATGGCGCACGGTGCTGCCAAAACCAACGAACCCATTCGTGAGGGGCTGGTTGCCATGCTTGGGCCAATTATCGATACCATTATAGTTTGTACCATGACAGCCCTGGCCATTATTGTTACCGATACCTGGCTCGAAAGTAATGCCGATGGTATTACGCTTACTGCTCAGGCTTTTGATTCTGCCATCCCGATATTCGGGAAATATATCCTATCCATTTGTGCCATTTTCTTTAGTATGTCAACCATGTTTGCCTTTCCTTATTACGGTGTAAAATGCCTTGGTTTTGTTGCCGGAGTAAAATACCAATATATTTATAACTACATTTTTGTGGCGGTAATACTTATAGGAGCCATTTCAAACCTGAGGGTAATTATTGGCTTAATCGACATCTCCTTTGCCCTGATGGCCTTCCCGACAGTTATCACAACCATACTTTTATCGCCACATGTAAAAAGGGCTGCCAAGGATTATTTTGCGCGGTTAAAAGTGGAAAAACTTAATAACAAATAATTTTCTTCCCTTTATTTTAGAGGACTACAACTATCTTATGCTGAATAACATTTAATGAAAGAATACTATTTTTGAAATATTATTGTACTATTGTAGTATTACATTATAGTTTTATAATATTATTCCACAATGATAGATTTCAAATTAGACCCAAAAGCAGGCATCCCCTTTTACCGTCAGATCATCGATCAGATTAGATTCGGGATAGCAACTGGCAAACTTAGCGTAGGGGAACAATTACCAACGGTGCGCGCATTAGCAGTTGAATTAAAGGTAAATTTGAATACTGTTTCCAAAGCATACAAAGAGCTTGAAATCCAAAATATTCTTGAAACGCATCTTGGTTCGGGCACCTTTATTGGCGATACTGACTTAACCATTACTCCTAAACAAAAACAAGACAAATTGCACAGCATCTGCCGCGAATTTCTCACCATTGCTTCCAGCTACGGCTTCACTAATGAAGACCTCATCGAAGAGCTTAAGAATATGAAAAACCACAAAAAACAATAACCTTTAAATTTTAACGTCATGAAATCTGTTTCCAGAAACCTTCGGATGTTTAATCCGATATCCGCCACAATTCTAATAGTACTGCTCCTTGTAATCGGCACATTGTACTATCTGCAAAAGCTTGATCCGATTTTGTCTAGTGTTCTGGCTGTAATTTCTATTTTAATAGCATCGTCGATACATATTGCCGACCAGTGGGAAAAAGCAGTTGTTCTTCGTATGGGGAAATATACTGGATTGCGCGGACCTGGCCTCTTTATTATTATTCCAATAATTGACAAAGTTGATAGCTTCATCGACCAACGAATAAGGGTAACCGATTTTAAAGCCGAAGAAACATTAACAAAAGATACCGTTCCGGTTAACGTAGATGCGGTGGTTTACTGGACTGTCTGGGACGTTGAAAAAGCTGCGCTGGAAGTTCAGGAATATATAAGGGCAGTAGGTTACATCGCCCAAACCGGATTACGCGAAATTATTGGAAAACATGAACTGGCCGATCTGCTTCAAAACCGCGATAAAATTGCAGGTGATCTTCAGGTCACACTTGATGAACATACTAATCCGTGGGGAATTACTTGCCAAAATGTAGGCATTAAAGATGTAGTTATCCCAAAAACACTTGCCGATGCAATGAGTAAACAAGCTCAGGCAGAACGCGAACGTCAGGCCCGTGTAATACTCGGAACTGCTGAAACCGAGATCGCGGTGAAATTCGAAGAAGCCAGCCGAAGATATGTCGACAATCCGGTAGCACTGCAGTTACGTGGAATGAACATGTTATTTGAGGGGCTTAAAGAAAAAGGCTCGATGGTAATCGTTCCCAGCTCAGCACTAGACTCCATGAATCTAGGCGCAATGGGAGGCTTGGTTTCTCTCGCCAAAAGCAACGAACAGTAAATTACTTCATTTAACAACTAAAATCATAAAACAATGTCAATAGCCGATTTCTTAAAACAAAACTTCATGGATGGAGGTCCGGGCTTTATGAACTCCTTTACCTAATGTGGATACTTGTAATTACACTTACCGTAATTGCGATAAAAAGCATTCGGAAAAGAAATTACAGGGAACTGGAAAAGTTAAATACCACAATTCTGTTCATCAGTGGACTTGGTTTACTTTTCTCGCGTTTCTATCGAATCATGGGAATGTACAGTGCATTTTCGGTTTTGGAAACCACGAGAGATATTTCGCCAACACTTATTACTAGCGGGTTAATAGCATCACTTGTTACTCCGCTCTATTCACTAATTTGGCTTCTTGTAACCGGTATAATCTGACCCATTCTCCGGCTAAAAATCATTGACATTAAACAGACCAATTGACAGATTAATTAGGATTACCAGCAGTAAACAATGTTCAAAATTCAGTAGAATCTTCTCACTTATGAGAAGATTCTTTTTGTTTTCGTATCTTGATAAAAATTAATCTTATGAACACAAATCCTGAATTTGAACAACTAGAAAAAGCCTTCTTTCACGATGGCTATCAACTGGCCATGAAGGCCGTTGAAGCAAACATGACACAGGAAGCGGTGCACCAATCTTTAAAAGAAATGTATGCAGCCATCGACGGATTGATCGATTCGTTATTTGTTTACGCCCGTCAACAAAACCAAAGTATTGATTGTAAACGAGGCTGTAGCTGGTGTTGTCACCAACCGGTTTTTGCATTGGACTACGAGCTTGACTATTTAAAGGTAGCTGTAAACAAGTCTTTTGATACTGAAACCATTTCCGGAATCGCAGAGAAAGCAAAACAAAAACAAACCAAACTGAGCCTTTTAAAAGGCGATGATCTGATGAATGCCAAATATCCCTGCCCTTTGTTAAAAGACAAAACCTGCATGGCTTACGATGCTCGCCCAATGGCCTGCCGCATTTATCTTTCGTCGGATGTAAATAGCTGTATTCACTTTTATAAGCACCCCGATGATAAAAACACCTACCCTGCCCTTTTGGATATGCCAATGCGCCTGGGACGAATGATGAATGAAGGATTTAAATCGGCGCTAAAAACCAATGGTGTTGAAGCAAAAGAATATCGTATTGAGGAGAAACTAATCTAAACTTCTTCCAACACTATTCCCGCCTCTTCAAATTTACTTTCCAAAATTTCGGGCGATAACGGACGGCCATTTTTTGTTAGTACCGAAGTAATGCGGCCTTTTACCATCAGCTTTTCATCGGCTTTACGAATTACCTCCTGCAAAAATACAATACGCAAACGACCTTGTTTACCAATCTTCAAACGCACTAAAAAATCGTCGCCGGGGCGTAGCGGAAATTTGTATTCCAACTCGGCTTTTATAACTACAGCATCAATTCCTTCCTCGTGCAATTGTGCAAAATCAAGGCCAACGTGGTTTAGAAATTTGTGGCGCGTATGTTCCAGATAATTCTGATAAACAGCGTTATTTACAATGCCTTGAATGTCGCATTCGTAATCACGAACCTGCATTTCAAGTTCAAAATGATGATTCTCCATTTTGTCGATTTAAAGGCTAAAGCCAGATTCAATAGTTTATAATAAAACACCGGCTTAAAAACCGGTGCAAGATATTCTAATTTAATTCCTATTTAATCTCAAAGTCAAGCAATTTTTTGTCTTCCAAATACCCTTCCAAACGATCGCCAATGGCAACCGGACCAACATTTGCAGGCGTTCCGGTGTAAATCAGGTCGCCAATTTTAAGGGTAACGTATTTCGAGATATGGGCAATCAACTCATCAAAATCGAAGATCATCATTCCTGAATGTGATTCCTGCACCGTATCTCCGTTTATGTCCAGACGAAAACTGATCGCTTCCTGATCGGGGAAAATAGTTTTTGGCAAAAAAGTATTGCTTAAAACTGCCGACTTATCAAAAGCTTTTGCTTTCTCCCAGGGCAGACCTTTTGCTTTTAATTGCGCCTGTACATCGCGTGCAGTGAAATCGATTCCCAGTCCCACCTCGTTATAATAACGGTGAGCAAAACGTTTTTCAATATTTTTGCCAATACGATTTATCTTGATCACCAACTCAATTTCGTGGTGCACCTCGTTGGTCCAGTCCGGAATATAAAACGGATCGTTATTTCTCAACAAGGCAGTATCGGGCTTCATAAAAAAGATAGGTTCTTCCGGTATATCGTTCCTCAACTCCCTGGCATGAGCCACGTAATTTCTTCCTATGCAAATTATTTTCATGATTCAAAGCTTTTACATTTTCGTTGTCATTTCGAACAAAGTGAGAAACCTGTAACAATTGAAATAATAGAGCAACAGATTTCTCAGTCGTCCCTCCTTCGAAATGACAAGCTTTACTTGCTCATCATTTTCAATTTCAATTGCGTAAGCACTTTTTTAGTGTACAGCGGGAATTCGCTGTTTAGTATCCAACCAAAGTAACCGGGTTGTTCTTGCAAAACCTGCTCAACCGGCACTCCTTTATTCTTTCCAAAATTAAAGACTTCCACGCCATTTTCATCGTAAACAATGCGACCTACAAAATCTACATTTCGGTCGTACGACGAGAATTCGCTCAATTTATCCACATCGTTTTCGATTGGCATTGATTTTTTCCCTTTAGCATCTTCATACTCCACTCCCTCATACTTATCGAGCTGCGATTTCAGCACTTCGTAGGTCGCTTTCGTATCAGCCATGGCACTGTGTGCATCGGTTAAATCCTGGTTACAATAAAATTTATAAGCTGCTGCCAGTGTACGTTTTTCCATTTTATGAAATATGGCCTGCACATCAATAAATTTTCGCTTTTTAAAGTCTACATCCACCTCGGCACGCAGAAACTCTTCGGCCAGCAAAGGAATATCAAAACGATTGGAGTTAAAACCTGCCAGATCGCACCCTTCAATAAATTTAGCCAGCGTTTTGGCTACTTCTTTAAATGTTGGTGCATCTTTTACATCCTCATCATAAATTCCATGAATTAAAGAAGCCTCTATCGGAATCGGTTGTTCCGGATTTATACGCATCAGCTTTTCTTCCTCGGTACCATCAACATTTACTTTTATTAAAGCAATTTCTACAATTCGATCCGTAACAATATTTATTCCGGTGGTTTCCAGATCTAAAAAAACCAAAGCGTTTCTTAAATGTAACTTCATGGTGGGTATGAATTAAAAAAGGTACCCTAAAACCTACGTTCCCGGATACCTTTTGGGTTTATCGTTGTATCTTTTTAAACGTTTATCATCATTGGCATCAACAACATCAACATGTCTTCGTCTTCCTCATTTTCAGCCGGAAGCAACAAACCTGCACGTGTTGGATCGCTCATTTCTACCTTTACATCGCCGGTTGAAATATTGGTAAGAATTTCCTGAAGGAAGGTTGATTTGAAACCAATTTCAATTTCTTCGCCCTCGTATTCGCAATTGATACGCTCAACTGCCGAAATTGAGAAGTCGATATCCTGGGCAGAAACCACTAATTGGTTGTCGGTAATATTGAGTTTTACAAGGTTGCTCGCCTGGTTCGAGAATACTGAAACACGTTTTACAGTATTGAAGAAGTTCAGACGATCGATGATCATTTTGTTTGGATTATTAGTAGGAATTACCGAATTATAAGTTGGGTAATTTCCTTCTACCAAACGACAAATAAGCTTGTAGTTACTCAAGGTAAAAAAGGCATTCTTATCGTCGAATTCCAATTTTACATCGAACTCCTCTTTTGGCAACAGGTTTTTCAATAAACTCGCCGGTTTTTTAGGCAAAATGAACGAAGACTCGAATTCTGCTTTTGCATCCAAACGACGGTAACGCACCAGCTTGTGTGCATCCGATGCTACAAAGCTCATAAAGTCTGGTGTCAACTCCACGTAAACACCGTTCATTACCGGACGTAACTCATCGTCGGCCGTAGCAAACAAAGTTTTTTCAATTCCCTTCTGAAGCACAACATGACTAACATCAATCGACGATGCACCTTCCTCATCCAACTGTGGTTGCTCCGGAAAATCCTCGGCATTTTGTCCCATGATGCTGAACTTACCATTGTCGGAATAAATTTCAACAAGGTACGATTCACCATCGATCTGAAATGTCAGCGGTTGTTCCGGAAATTCTTTCAGCGTATCGGTGATCAACTTTGCCGGAACAGCAACGGCTCCTTCGCCTTCAATATTATCCAACTCAAGGCTGGTAATTAAAGTCGATTCCAGATCGGAAGCTGTTATGGTTAACTCTGTTTCGCTTAACTGAAACAAGAAGTTATCGAGAATTGGCATTGTACTTTTACTGCTGATTACCTTACTAATTGCAGAAAGGTGGCTCAATAATTCGGTGCTTGAAACTACAAACTTCATTTATTTCGATTTATTTTTTTGAATTCTTGTTTTGATTTAGTTCTAATTTACAACCAATCTAAGTACACGAATATACAAACTTTCATGAATTATCCCTACCGTGCTTCGTTTGATTTTACCCCATTTTATGAACGATTGTATCGGTATTTACGAACAAGGTTGTAAACCAGTGCAAAAACAATGATTAAAAGCAGTGGCAGTAGTACATTTAGCCATTTCCAGAAAGCAGCTTCCTCGCGCAGTTTTACTTTGTCGAGTAAGCGCATTTTTAACGATTGGCCGCGCAGCTGCATTATTCCCTGTTTATCATCGAGATATGAAATAGCATTGATCAAAAATTCCTTATTCCCAAAAACCTGCCCCGAAACCTCATCAAAACCAAGTTCCTGAATTTTAGGTGGATTGGTAGAATAATTTACTTTGTTGGTTATCATTCCACCATCGGCAATCACTATCATTTGTGTTGGCTGACTTTCCGTAATCATATCAGCCGATGAATAACCGTAGTTTTCCACCATCCGGTTTTTATAGTTCGATGTAAACACGCCTTCCAACAAAACGCCAACCGGAATATTCGACTGCGTAAACAACTCGCGTGCCGGTGGATTATTGATGTTTGCCAAACTGACCGACGACGGTGCTTTTATCCGACGTGCATAAGGCGATGTACTCAGAATCACCTCTTTTCGAACAGTTGAATTGGCAGAAACGGTATCGAGTGATGAAACAAATTCGGTTTTTACCCAGTTCAGGTTTCGGCTAATCGGGTGATTATCGTTGGGTGTTAGCAGTGGCGAATAATACCACGGATGCAAAGTGTAACGTGGCGGATTACCCGGCGCCGCTGTATTTACGCGAATCTGAATACAGTTTACATCCTGTAGCAATTCATAATTTAAACGAACACCGTAACGAAACAATTGGTCGCCAATATTCATGTCGTTTGGAAATGAATAGGTTTGAAATCCTTTGCTCAAACTATCGAGGCTTACCTGAACCGGATCAACCAACCACATGATTTTTCCTCCTTTCATCAAATATTGGTCGATGGCAATTTTCGAGGTTTCCGGAAATTCTTTTTTCGGATTGGCAATCACCAAAATATCAACGTCCGAATCTTTCAAATCAGCGGCCTCCATCATATCAATCTCAAAATCGGAAGAAAGTGCACGTGCAATATCGGCCACTTCGTATTGATTAGCTTCATCGTGCCCCTGTAAAAATGCCAGCACCGACTTTTTCTTTCGCATCAGTTTATGAAATGCATTTACCAACTCGAACTCGATGGTCTCCACTGAATGATTAAAGTTATTTTCGTAACTGGTGTACGGATTATTTTTCAGGAAATTAACCGCCAGCTCTTTGTTCTGATAACGAATAATCGCCCCCGGAAAAATAAAACGCGAACTCACGCCTTGCTCGGTTTTATGCCCAAAATTAATTCGTGGCACACCTCTGTTTACCAGCCCGGCAATAAACTCTTCCTGCTTTTCGATATTCCCAATGCTGTATGGATTAAAAATGCGTACCCGAATTGGAGCTGAACTGTAAGCATTCAGCACAGCAATTTTCTCCAATACTTCGTTTTGTATTTTTCGCAAACCAGGCTCCAATTCGCCACTTAAATACAACTCCACCTCCACCGGACCTTCAAGGCCGCTTACCATTTGTTTACTTACATCCGATAACGAATAACGTTTTTCAGCCGTAAGGTCAATACGACATAAAAAGTTGGATGAAATGGCGAGTATCAGCAAAACGGCCAGTGGAATTACAACAGCCCGAACTTTTGCTTTCGTTTTTCGGAGTTTTCCTTTTCGTATAATCAGGGTAGTACCATATAAAAACAAAAAGGCCATCCCAAGGAAATAGAGTATGTCGCGCATGTCAACCACTCCACGCGAAATGGAAAGATAGTGATCGTTAATACTCAGCCACGAAAAAAGTTGCTCCAGCAAATACGGAACTTCTGCCGAAGCCACAAACTCGAAACCGAGGTAAAAGATAAACGACAGCGACATTCCAAAAATGAAAGAAACGATCTGATTGTCGGTGAGTGATGAGGCAAAAATACCTATGGCCACATATATGGTTGCCAGGAAAAACAGTCCCATAAACGATCCCCATGTTGCACCGGTATCGATACTTCCAACCGGATTACCCAGCCAATAAACCGACAAAAAATACAGCAAAGTGGGCAACAAAGAAAAAACAACCAACACCAGCCCAGCCAAAAATTTTGCCGTTACCAACTGGAAATCAGCCAGCGGCCGAGTTAGAAGAATTTCGATGGTACCACTGCGTTTTTCGTCGGCAAACATGCGCATGGTAATGGCAGGTACCAAAAACAGGTACAACCACGGTGCCAGTGTAAAAAGCCCCTGTAATGTTGCATAGTTGTTATCCGGAATATTGTAATTGCCCGGAAAAATCCACAGAAACAAACCGGTAACCAATAAAAAAACCAATACCGCCAGATAACCAATCAGCGATCCGAGAAAAGCTTTTATTTCTTTTTTGAATAAGCTATACACCTGTATTCTTACGATTTATGTTCAGAACTCAAAGATAACAAATCAACCATTTTTTCGGCTGCCCGTTTCGAGCACCCCGGCTCGCCCATTAATTTTTGCATTTCCCGGTAATCAGCCAGAATCCTTTCTCGATACTTTTCGTCGCCCAGCAAACGATTCAATTCTTCCGAAACTTTTTTAACGGTCATATCTTTTTGAAGCAGCTCTTTTACTGCCATTTTACCCAAAATAATGTTGGGCAGCGACACCCAGTCAATTTTTAAAACCGCCACCATAATATAATGCAACAAAATGCCTCCTTCAATCTTGTAAAGTACGGTTTGCGGCACCTGAAACAATGCGGTTTCCAAAGCTGCCGTTCCGGAGGCCACCAAAGCTGTATGCGCGTTATTCAGCAGATCGTAGGTAGAATCGTAAAGCACTTTTATGCTACTCCCCTGCAAAATACCAGCGTACAAATCTTTGTCAACCGACGAAACACCTGCCAGTAGCACCTGATAATCATTCCGACCTTCAACAGCCTTTTTCATTACGGGCAAGGTTCCTTTTATTTCCTGAACGCGACTGCCCGCCAACAAGGCAATTATCGGGCGTTCATCCAAATTATTTTTTGCTTTAAATTCAGCTGCCGATTTGGCTGTTTTTTCAAATTCCGTAATCGAATCAAACAGCGGATTCCCAACATAATTCACATCAATACCATGCTTTTTATAAAAAGCCGTTTCAAAAGGAAAAATGGTAAACATTTCATCCACAAAAGCCCGCACCTTTTTAACGCGGTATTCTTTCCAGGCCCAGAGTTTTGGAGAAATGTAATAGTATACTTTTATATTGTTTTGTTTGGCAAACTCAGCAATGCGCAGGTTAAAGCCAGGGTAATCAATCAGAATGAGGACATCGGGTTTATAGCTGAGCAGATCTTTCTTACAGAACTCCATGTTTCTTTTAATGGTTCTGATATTCAGAATCACATTTACAAAACCCATAAACGCCATTTCGCGGTAATGTTTTATCAGCTCGCCACCAACCGCTTGCATTTTATCGCCGCCAAAAAAACGAAAATAGGCCTCTTTGTCGACCACTTTCAGTTCCTTCATCAGGTTCGAGCCATGTAAATCGCCCGATGCTTCGCCAGCTATAATGTAGTAACGCATATTACACTGCTCTTAAAATTAATACCGCAATGGCATATAAAATGGTGGCCCCCAACACTCCGCGGGCGGCCTTTTCGTATTTCAATTTTAGGAAGATCCAAAAGGCTCCAACATTGGTAAAAACACACAGGCTTCCAATCTTTACGAGCGCCTGTATTCGTCTCATTCCGGCAATATAATCAATAAACGACATATCGTTTTCGCCAACCAGGTACACGATAAAAAAAATAATTAGTGGTAAAACCAGGCCGGTTAAAACCCCAATTCCAACTTTGTCGTATTTACTCTGTTTGCTTTTAGGCATAGAAGATGGATTAAAACTTCCACGACTTAATTTGCTCCATGGTTTCGTAGCTAGTCATATCAACCCGAACGGGAACTACGGTGGCAAAATTGTTTTCTAATGCAAAAACATCGGTATCTTCGGTGTCTTCGTCCAAGTTCTGAAAATATCCTGAAAGCCAGTGATATTCTCTTCCGTGCGGATCGATTCTTTTTTCAAACTCTTCCATCCATTTTCCGTGCGCCTGCCGGCAAACTTTAATACCCTGGGGTTTCCCTTTCGGAATATTCACATTTAAACAAGTAAACGCCGGAATACCATTTTCAACAACACCCTGAAAAACACGAGCCACAACCATTTTGGCTTTCGAAAAATCTGCATCGGAGCTGTAATCTTCCAGCGAAAAACCAATAGACGGCACACCGTGTAAACCTCCTTCGATAGCAGCTCCCATTGTTCCACTGTAAATTACACTGATTGATGCATTTGAACCGTGGTTAATTCCTGATACCACATAATCGGGTGTACGCTCAAGCAAACTGTTAAAACTTAATTTTACGCTGTCAACCGGAGTACCATTACATTTAAATGTTGGCACACCATGAATCTTTTCTACAGGCACTGCCCGCAACGGTTGATCAACTGTAATACCACAAGCTTTTCCCGACATCGATACTTCAGAAGAAATGACCACAACATCGCCAAAAAATTGCATTACCTCCACCAGTTCACGCAACCCTTTTGCATGAATTCCATCGTCGTTTGTAACCAAAATCAATGGTTTTTCAGAATCGTTTTTTTGCATGAGAGCAAAGATAATTAGAAAATATAATCTTGTACCATCATCGCAAATTAATACAAATCATTCATTTCAAACATCCGCCTCTCTTCAAATTCGCGACCGCATGTTTTGGCATTTGCCCATTGATGTTTAATTCTGCATCTTAGCACATCCTTTCCATATTACCAATAATGGATACAAAACATTAACTATTTGTCAATTCAAACAATACGAAAAAACAAACGTTTAAATGACTCATCGTAAATGCTAAACTTTGCACGTGCAAAACAAAACTATTTATGTCAAAAATTCTGAATAAAAAAGAAGGAATGCAATACCGGCGTTTTGGGAGAACCGAAAAGCACCTGAGTACCATTACTCTGGGAGGCATGCGTTTTAAACATGTATGGGACGATCCGCGGCGAGACATTCCAAAAGATACATTAGAAGAATGTTTGAATACGGTTCAACTGGCATTTGATGCAGGTATTAACCACATTGAAACAGCATGGGGCTACAAAAAAAGCGAAACTGTTTATGGTAAGGTTTTAAATGAGGAATTGGCTGTTCCGCGTACTTCGTACCATTTAATGACCAAAGGAAACCCAATGACAGCTGACGCCACCTACGAAATGATTGAAAACCAGTTGCGCGATTTGCAAACCGATTACCTCGATTTTTATGGCTGGCACGGAATAAACACACCCGAGTTGCTGGAACAAAGTTGCAAAAGCGGTGGCCCGGTTGAAGCACTGTTAAAGCTAAAAGAGGAAGGCATAATAAAACATGTGGGTTTCAGCACACACGCGCCAATGGAAATAATTGTGCGCGCTATTGAAACCGGTTTGTTCGAATTCGTAAACCTGCACTACTACTATTTCAACCAGCGCAATCTGGCTGCCGTGCAAATTGCCGAAGTACACGACATGGGCGTTTTTATCATCTCGCCAAACGACAAAGGCGGCCAGTTGTTTAATGCTCCGGCCAAGGTAAAAGATGCCACTTCGCCTTTAACTCCTATTCAATGGAATGCCCGGTTTTGTTTGAATAATCCTGCTATTCACACGCTTTCGTTCGGGATGACAGAAAAAGAACATTTTAAGGAAATGAAAAGCATTTTCCCAACTACATCGCCATGGAGTAAGGCAGATTACGAAACAAAACTAAAACTGGATAGCTTTTTATTTGACGATCCGTATGCCGTGTACGAAGGTTTTGAGATGCAAAACGATCCGTCGGGAATTAACATACCAGAAGTGCTGCGTTTACGCCGGCTATGGAAATCGTATGACATGATTGATTTTGCCAAATACCGTTATAAAACTTTTAAAGAAAAAAGTCACTGGTTTCCGGGTGAACTGCCTACACAACCAAATCTGGATAAAATAGATACATCTATAATTCCAGCCCATATTCCGTTAAAAGAATTGCTTGCCGAAACACATAAAAAACTGTATAAGGCTGAATACAAATTGGCAAACTCTTAAGATGTATTAAGGATTTTTAAGTTTTCAACAAAAAATTAGCTTTGTCGTTATTTCGAAATAATTCTATTTTTACACCATGCTTTACAACAAAGTGTTTCCACATAAGACTTCGAAAACCTGGGTAGTGTTTGTACACGGCGCTGGGGGAAGTAACGTGGTATGGTTTAGGCAACTGCGCGAATTCAAAAAACATTTCAATGTGCTTTTGGTAGACTTACGCGGGCATGGTAAATCGAAAAAAGAATATACCCAGGCAGAGATTTATGCTTTTGATGAAATTGCATTGGATGTCATCAAAACAATGGATCACCTGAAAATTGAGAAAGCACATTTGGTAGGCATTTCTTTGGGATGTATTGTTATTCGCGCCATGGACAAACTGGCTCCCGGCCGTGCCGAATCAATTATTTTAGGTGGAGCTGTAGTTCAGTTTAATAAGCGAATCAATGCCCTGGTTTCGGTGGCAAAATTGCTGCAAACTATTTTCCCGTACATGTGGTTATACAGAATCAATGCATGGATTCTTATTCCTTATAAAAAAGATATTGAATCGAGAAAGCTATTTATTAAAGAAGCTATTCGTTTAGGCGAAAAAGAATTTAAGAAATGGCTGCACATGTCAACGGAAATCAAAGATAATTTGCAGGAATTTTTGATTAAAGAAGCATCGGCTCCTGTTTTGTATCTGATGGGCGACCGCGATCATATGTTTTTACCAACGGTATCGAACCTTGTGAAAAAACATTTTAACTCGAAACTGGAGATTATAAAAAACAGCGGCCACGTTTGTAATATCGATCAGCCCGATGTTTTTAACGAACGTAGTATTCAGTTTATCAAAAGTATTTCTTCCTAGGCCTTAATATTCTCAAAAAAAAATCCCCCCGTAAAATACGGAGGGAAAATTTCAATAGAACAATATTTTATACAATCGACTAACGATTGTGATATTCGGCAATAATCTTTTTTACATCGGTTGGAGCTACCCTGCCGTACACTTTTTCGCCAACGGTTACCACCGGAGCCAAACCACAGGCTCCCACACAGCGCAAGCAGTTAATAGAGAATTTCCCGTCTTCGGTTGATTCACCCACTTCAACTTTCAGCTGGCGTTTGAATTCGTTAAGCACTTGCTCGGCACCACGAACATAACAGGCCGTTCCCATACAAATCGAGATTGGATTCTCGCCCTGCGGGACCATTGTAAAAAAGCTGTAAAAAGTAACAACTCCGTACACTTTTGCCACCGATGTTTTTAGCTCTTTTGCGATTACTTCCTGCACCTCAGCAGGCAAATAACCCAATTTGCTTTGCACCTGGTGAAGTACATTTATCAGCTCACTTTCTTTATTTTCAAACTCCTTACAAATATCTTTTATGAGTTGTGTCGTATTTTCTGCTAATTTTATTTTTGGCATTTTTTTAGACTTTTAGGTTTTAAGCATTTCTGCATTAAAGCATTCATTAACTATCTTCTGTCAAAATATTCCGTGTGCAATAAATGATGTGCTTTTTCGCTCATCGGTTCACCCAGGAACTTTTCATACAACTCAATAATATGCGGATTCTCGTGCGATTTTCGCAGTGTCTTATTTTTGTCTTCCCGATACAGAGCAGCCTGACGTTTTTTCAGAATGCCCGCATCACCGTGGTGATAAGGCTGTCCACCACCACCGATACATCCGCCGGGGCAACTCATAATCTCAATGGCATGAAACTCGCTGTTTCCTGCCTGAATATCCTCCAGCAGTTTACGTGCGTTACCTAAACCGTGTGCGATACCAATTTTTATGGGCAAGCCGTCAAAATCAATTGTTGCTTCACGGATTCCTTCCATACCACGTAGTTCATCAAAATCAAGTCGTGGCAATTCTTTTTTTGTATGCACTTCATACGCCGTACGAACTGCTGCCTCTATTACTCCACCGGTTGTTCCGAAGATCACTCCGGCACCTGTTGATTCACCCAATGGATTATCAAAGTCTTCGTTGGGCAGTGATTTAAATTCAATATTTGAAAGTTTAATCAGTGCTGCCAACTCGCGTGTAGTAATTGCGTGATCAACATCCGGGTTATCATTGGTTTTAAACTCATCGCGACCACACTCGTATTTTTTAGCCACACATGGCATAATCGAAACCACAACCAGATCTTCGCGCTTTATTCCCAACTGGTCGGCAAAATAAGTTTTGGCAATAGAACCAAACATTTGCTGTGGCGACCGTGCTGTTGAAGGAATATCTTTCATTTCCGGGAATTGGTGCTCAAAGAATTTCACCCATGCCGGACAACACGAAGTAAGTATCGGTAGTTTTACATCTTTATCGCCTGCCAAATGTTTTCCCAAACGACTCAGCAATTCAGTTCCTTCTTCCATAATGGTAAGGTCGGCAGCAAAGTCGGTATCAAAAACATGATCGAAACCCAAACGGCGTAAAGCAGCCACCAGTTTACCGGTTACCAGCGATCCGGCTTCCATACCAAACTCTTCGCCCAACGCAGCACGCACCGCAGGAGCTGTTTGTACGATTACCGTTTTGGTAGGATCGGATAGCGCACGAATTACTTTTCCGGTTTCGTCAACTTCAGTTAATGCTCCTGTCGGGCAAACAGCTACACACTGACCACAGTACGTACATACCGAGTGATCAAGATTCATTTCGAAAGCTGGTGAAACAACCGATTCAAAACCACGATTAATGGCCGATAAAACACCAACAGTCTGCACTTCGTTACACATGGTTTCGCAACGGCGACACATAATACATTTGTCTACCTCGCGAATAATTGCCGGCGAAGTATCTTCTCGGTAAGTCGACTGCTCACCTTTATAATGAATCTCGCGAATTCCGAGATTATGCGCCATATCCTGCAAATCGCAGTTGCCCGATTTTGCACAAATCAAACAGTCGAAAGGATGATCGGAAAGAATCAACTCCATTACCGTTCTGCGCGCATTAATTACCCGCATCGAGTGTGTATTGATCCTCATTCCCTCATTCACTTCCGTACAACAAGCCGGTGCCAGGTTTCTTCTTCCTTCCACCTCTACCACACAAATACGGCAGCCACCCGGTTTGTTTTCAATATTCAGGTCATCCAATTTCATGTGGCAAAGTGTTGGAATATGCAAGCCAACACCTGATGCCGCTTCAAGAATTGTGGTTCCTGATTTTACCACAACCGGTTTATTATCTATTGTAAGATTTACTATATCCATGATTTCCAGTTTTCTGATTAGGTTAGGGTTATTGCATTGAATTTACATTTTTCGAAACACACGCCACACTTAATACACAAAGTCTGATCGATAAAATGTGGCTGACGACGCTCTCCGGAAATAGCTCCTACCGGGCAATTGCGGAAACAAAGTGTACAACCGGTACACAAATCTTCAACAATATCATAACGCAATAGCGATTTACACTGACCTGCCGGGCATTTTCCGTCCAATACGTGTGCCTTATATTCGTGTTCGAAATTCTTTATGGTTGAAAGCACCGGATTTGGCGAAGTTTGTCCCAAGCCACAAAGTGCCGTATCTTTAATAACCACACTTAAATCTTTCAACTTCTCAATATCCTGTTCTTCCCCTTTACCTTGAGTAATTTTATCCAGCAATTCGTAAAGGCGCTTGTTTCCAACACGGCATGGTGTGCATTTTCCGCACGACTCTTCCAACGTAAAATCAAGATAAAACTTAGCGATGGAAACCATACAATCGTTTTCATCCATTACGATCATTCCCCCCGATCCCATCATCGATCCGGATGCCAGCAGGTTATCGTAATCAATTGGTAAATCCAGGAAATCTTTAGTTAAACATCCTCCCGACGGACCACCGGTTTGAACGGCTTTAAACTCTTTTCCATCTTTAATTCCTCCGCCAATATCGTAAATTACTTCGCGCAGTGTTGTTCCCATTGGCACCTCAATTAAACCAACATTATTAATCTTTCCGGCTAGGGCAAATACTTTTGTTCCTTTTGATTTTTCGGTACCGATTTTACTAAACCATTCGGCACCTTTATTCAAAATCACCGGAATGTTTGCAAAGGTTTCCACGTTGTTTACGTTGGTCGGTTTTCCCATGTAACCGGAAACGGATGGGAACGGCGGTTTGAATGTTGGTTCGCCACGTAAACCTTCCATCGAGTGGATCAACGCAGTTTCTTCGCCACAAACAAAAGCTCCGGCACCATAGCGCAATTCAATATGAAAATTAAAACCACTGCCTAGAATATCGTCGCCAATCAAGCCATATTCTTCGGCTTGTTTGATGGCAGTTTTTAAACGTTGAATAGCCAACGGATATTCGGCACGTATATAAACCAGTCCCTTGTCGGCACCAATACAATAACCGCAAATGGCCATTGCCTCCAACACCGAGTGAGGATCGCCTTCCAAAATGGAGCGGTCCATAAATGCACCAGGGTCGCCCTCGTCAGCATTACAAACCACATATTTCTGATTGTTCTCTACATTTTTTGTGATCTCCCATTTTAATCCTGTTGGGAAACCGCCACCACCACGGCCACGCAAACCGGAGTCTTTCACTTCTTTTATAACCTCTTCGGCTGTCATCTCCGACAAACATTTTCCCAAAGCCTGATAACCATCGCGGGCAATGTATTCGTCAATATTTTCAGGATTGATAAAACCACAATTTTTCAAGGCAATACGGATTTGTTTTTTGTAAAAATCCATACCTTTTGAATTGCTGATCTGCTTATCGTTAGTAGGATCGGTGTACAATAAGCGTTTTACAGGACGGCCTTTTACAATGTGCTCCTGAACGATTTCAACCACATCGTCGGGCGAAACCTGCACGTAAAAAGTATTATCGGGCAATACTTTAATAATGGGGCCTTTTTCGCAAAAGCCAAAACAACCGGTCGATACTACCTGCACTTCGTCTTCAAGTCCAAGCTCCTGAATCAATTGGGTTAGCCGTTTTTTAATTTCGTCGCTTTCCGATGCTTTACACCCAGTACCACCACAAATTAAAAGATGCATTTTATAATCAGTCATAGTTAAAGGTTTATTAATTAGTCGTCAATGGTTTTAAAACTTACAGGAATTATTCCGTCAACCAACTCGCCGCGTTTTATGTATTTATCAATTATTTCGTGAACCTTTTCTTTGTTAACATGTCCGTAAACCAGCGGTTCTTTTCCCGGCAATTTTACTTCAACAGTTGGTTCTGCATAGCAGTAGCCCATGCAACCGGTTTGCGTAACAACCGCATCAATGGCTTCTTGTTCCAGCTCTTCCACAAAGTACTTCATGGTTTCTTTAGCACCTGATGCAATACCACATGTGGCCATGCCCACTTTAACTTGCACAACCTGATCAGGGTCGGCACTGTTTTCCCTAAGTTTAATTTTCGACTGCGCTTCTTCTTTCATTTTCCGAAGATCAGCCAGTGTTTTAATTTTAGTCATATCGTTTTCTCGTTTATTCGTTATTTCGTTACTTTTATTTCTTCTAAATTCGATTTTATCAGTTCCAAAATCCCTTCGCGTATTTCCTTTTGCTGATACGAAACATCGCCAAGTACTTCTTTCAACTCATCGGAACTTATCGTAAACTCGCCCTTTTCTGTTTTGTGGTGATACACCAAATTTCCATCGGTATAGCTTAAAAACATCAGGTACAAAGTTTCCCAAATATCTCCCAACGGAGGCCGATCTATATTCGACAGTTGAAAACGGGCGGTTAAAACGGTGCCGACATTCACCTCCGATTGCAGCGAGAAACTGCCACCGGCAGCCTCAGCATTATGCTTTAACAGGGGAATACCTAAACCCACTTTTCGGGTGGTTCTTGATGTAAAGAACGGATTAATGGCTTTGCCTAGCGTTTCCTTACTCATCCCGCAGCCATTATCTTTAATTATTAATGAACAAAGGTCTGCTATTTTGTCCTCTTCAACTATGATTTCAATCAATGTAGACTTTGCACTTACCGAGTTCTGCACAATATCCAGAATATGTTCCGACAGTGTTTTCATAACGCTTCAACAAACCTATCATCTCTCTGATTAAGAGCTTTTTTTATTTCAACAAAAGACAATTCCTGAATATTAAAAACCGAAAAACGAGTGCCAATCTGTTCTAAGAAATGAGCATCTGAATTATAAATTAACGAAATTTCATCATCTAATTCATAATGTTTTCGAACATGCTTTTCGCTGGTTTTTCCGGTAATTCCCATCGCATCGAACTCAAGATCTTCTGGAACAAAACCCAGATGGCTAAACAATCCGTTTAGTGGACGGTTAACATGCGCCGGAATAAAAATACCGCCCAGTTCGTACACGTATTTTTGAACCGACGAAATACCTTTTTTCAATGCAGATGTAAGGTAATACGGAACCAACTCCAACACCTCTTCGTTTTCGTCAACAACCGGTTGATAACCAAAGTGGCCATCCGGATTTGGGATACGGGTAATATTCTGCTCCAAATACTGCTGAAACTTATCAAGAGCTTCATCCTCTTCGAAAAAAGCAAGGCAATGCACTTCTTCTTTGGTAGTAACTTCTGCACCGGTAAGTACCAGAATTCCTTCTTCGCGTGCCAAATTGCAAATTACTTTAGCATTTAAGGTTGAATTATGATCGGTGATTCCAATAATATGCAATCCTGCCTTCCTGGCTTGCTCCACAATTTTTCGCGGAGCCATTTCCAGATCAGCACAGGGCGAAAGTACGGTATGAATATGTAGGTCGGCCCTGAATTTTTGCATCGTATTACGTTAAAGCAATGTATAAATTACCGGCCATTTCAAATGTAGCTTTGTCGGTGCCCAGTACCGGAATTCCTTCTTCGTTACTGCGTTCAATGGTATCCTCTTCCGGCTCAAAGCCTTTTACCAGTATTACCGCTGCCAGTTCTTTTAACGAGGCAATGGCCATTACATTTTGGTGTGTTTGCAGTGTTATCCACACCTGCCCTTCCTGCGCATTTCCCATTACATCGCTCAGCAGATCGGAAACGTACCCGCCGGAAATTTCATTCTCTAATCCGGATTCGCCGGAAAAAACTTTTAATCCAAATTTTTCAACCAGTTCAGAAACCTTCATTTCTACCTCCTCTTCTGTTACAGTCAGCGTCAAAACGATTTTTTCCCCAGGCTTTTTCCAGGTTCTTTGTCGCTTTTTCGATGTTTATTTTTTCTTCGTTTAAGTATCTGTTTTGTAAGAAAATACAATCTGTCATTTTTGCTTCACCCTGCACCATATCTTCGGCCAGTGCGTGGCAATTGGGTGCACCGCAACTACCGCAGTCAATTCCCGGCAGCTGGCATAAAATGCGATCTACCTTCTGCATCTTTTCCAGTGCTTTTAGCCGGTCAGAATCCAGAGCAAAAACATATCTTGGCTCAATTGGCTCTGCTTTCATTTTATCTTTTATCCCCAAACAGCTTACTGCCGAAATATCAATAGATGAAGCATGCGGATATCGTTTTGATCGTTTTTGCAATCGCTCAACAGTTAAGAACCGATTACCCGTAAGCAAAATTCCACCGGCACATCCCTGGTGACACGATTTCAGCTCCAGAAAATCCAACACAGGAACCTCATCATTCTCCATTCGCTCCAGAATCTTAACCACATTGTGTATGCCGTCAACCGCCATTGAATTGCATTTAAAATGCCTTGCTTCGCCACGCGGAAGACTCCATAGAATTCCATCGAGCGTTAAATTTTTGCGCAAGGGAGCGGTGTCGGTTTTTTCCTCCTTTTCGATTACCCGCATGATGTGATTGTACAAATCACTCATTTTAATCAAGCCATCCACTGCCGATACTTCTTCGCCCAAAGGACGTTTTACGGCAGCCATTTTGGCCGAACAAGGCGACACATAAAAAGTACCTATTTCCTCGCGTTTCACTCCTTCTTTAGCTAACAATTCAATAGCATGACACGCCGCCAGATCGTGCGGTGCCTTTACCGGAACAATATTATCAACCAACGACGGGTAGCGAGATTGTATCAACCGAACAATTGCAGGGCAAAACGATGAAATCATTGGTTTACGGGGCGATTCTTCAACTTCATTCTTTATCTCATCGATCAACAAACCGATGGGCTGTTCTACCTCAAAAATATGCGTAAATCCAAGTTTCAGCAGTGCTTCGTAAATTTTACCCTCGGTATAAGTTTCGGGAAACTGCCCAATCATTACCGATGGAAAAAGCACCACCCGGTATTTGTATTTATTCAGTTGTTCTAAACTATCGTGCTCTACATAAAAAGCATCAACCGGGCACGCGCGCAGACAGTTTCCGCAATCCACACATCGGTCAGAATTTATTTTTGCTACTCCCCCGCGTATCCGAATTGCCTCGGTTGGACATGATTTCATGCAGTGCGTGCAGCCCGTACATTTATCTTTGTCAACTGTTATGGCATGATATTTTTCTACAACCTTCATCTTCTAAAAATTATTTCTGAAAGTTAATACTGTTCCCTCTCCTACCTCGCTTTCAATAGTAAATTCATCGGTATTTCGTTTAATATTTGGCAAGCCCATTCCTGCTCCAAACCCCATATTCCGAACGGCTTTGGTAGCGGTTGAGTAGCCCTCCTGCATCGCTTTTTCAATATCTTCAATGCCCGGTCCGTTATCCTGTACAATTACAGTAATTCCTGTTCCGTCAATTTCAGTCCGCATTTTTCCTCCTACAGAGTGAGCAACAACATTTACCTCGGCTTCGTATATGGCTACCACAATTCGTTTGATCACTTTCGGATCAACCTGCAATTGTTTCAGCATCTTTTTTATTCGGCTCGAAGCTCTTCCGGCCTTGCTAAAATCGCCACTCGCTATGTCGAATTCCTGCTTCATTAATAAACCGGATCTAAACCGTTTTCAAACAGTATCCCGCCTGAACGATAAATAGAATAAGGTGTTTCCAGCAGAACCAGACCTGTTTCGTTGGCCAACTCGATCATTTCTGGTGTCGCAATTTTGTTACGTGCCAGTAATACCACTTCAATGTCGGCCATCTCGGCAGTGCGAACAATTTGCAAATTAGTCAGTCCTGTAATTAAAAGTATATGCTCCGTATCTAGCGTCAAAACATCGCTCATCAGATCGGAACTAAAGGCTCTCTGCAAATCATGGTCGTTTTCGGTATCTCCGGCAACCACTTTCGCATTGGTCAAATCAATAATCTCAGATAATTTCACTTGGTTCGTTTAAAACTTGGCGCAAAGATAATCCTACTACCTCTTTTTTTTACTGCTGCAAGTCAAGTTGTTCCGAATTTATAATGAATAAAAACAAGCCCTATTTGTCTCTTTTTCTGCCAGATCGATTTTCAAAAATCTGTTTTTAAACAATTACCAAAAATATCAAGCTTCTGAGGTTTTAAATGCCTTGTAAAATGCGTATTTTACCCTGGCAAAACTTGAAAAGACAAATCATGATTTACGATAAAGAATCATTTCTGACCGGCAATATCGAAGACCCGGCTATTCATCAGAAAATTATTGATGCTCTACCGATACCTATTTTCTATCGCAATACTGAAGGCATTTACCAGATGTGTAATGCCGCACACGAAAAATTTACAGGTAAAACAAAAGAACAAATACTGGGCAAACCACTGCACGAAGTACACGTAAAAGAAATGGCCGACAAATATCTGGCGCAAGACAAAGAACTGATTGCCAATCCCGATGTTCAGGTGTACAACACGCAAGTGCGGCATGGCGACGGCACCTCGCACCACGTAATCCTGAACAAAGCAGTGATTCGCGACAACGAGAATAAAATTGTTGGGATTGTAGGTTCAATCAACGACATAACCGAATTGAAAAAAACCGAAAAACGCCTGGAGAAAGCGCAGGAAACCATGCAGGTTTCGTCGCAAATGATTCACAAAATATCGTCGGGGATTGTAATGGTAGACAGCAATTTTAAAATTGTTGACTCCAATGAATATTTTGCCAAACTAATGGGCGAAGACACCGAAGAATTATACGAAACCATTCCCGGGCTTACCGGTGCCGATGTAAAAGGATTGGTGCCTGATTTGATTTATAAAATGATTTCGAGCGTCCTTACATCAGGCGACGAACTGGCTGAACGAGATTTAAAATTCAACAATAAATTGATGCACGTTTCGGTTAGAACACTATATAAAAACAAAGTAGTTGGCGTTGTTTTCCGCGATATGTCGGCACCAATGCTGGTACAGGACGAAATTATTAACCGGGCACGCAAAATCAATAAACAAAATATTGAAACGGTACAGAAAATTGCCTTTCTACTAGGCGAGAATGCAGCCGAAACCGAAGAATTGCTAAACTCCATAATTGAAACCTATCGCTATGGTGACGACAACAAATCCTGATTACCACGTTGAAATAGACTTCCAACAAAAGCGCCCAAAAGGAGAGATTGCCTGTGGCGATGTATTTCAGTCGAGCATTATTCGCGAAGAAGGACGCACCATTTTAGTATTGAGCGACGGCATTGGACATGGAATAAAAGCCAGTGTTTTAGCCACACTAACTTCTACTATGGCCTTAAAATATTCGCTTTTGCACACCAAACCCGAAGTAGCCGCTCGCATAATTATGGAAACGCTACCCAAAAGTAGCGACGGAAAAGAAAGCTATGCCACGTTCACCATTATTGAGTTGGACAATGAAGGACATATTAGAATTGTGAACTACGACAACCCTGAAATTTTGGTATTAAGAAACGGAGTTGCCATGCAGGGAAAAGAATACAACCGAACCATTGAGGGCGAAGAAAATCTGGGCAAAGTACTGCATTGCAAAGAGTTTACTGCCCGGAAAGAAGACCGCATAATTTTCATGTCGGACGGAGTGCCACAATCGGGCCTTGGAGACCAGCACTACCCGCTTGGATGGGGAATGGAAAACATCGAGGATTTTGCTCTGAACCAGATCAAACGAATGCCCGATATTTCGGCAACAAAACTGGCACGCAAAATTATTAATCAGGCGGTAATGAACGATCAGTTTTCGGTAAAAGACGACACCAGTTGTGGCGTAATGTATTTTCGCGAACCACGAAAATTTATGCTAATTACCGGTCCGCCTTTCTACAAAATAAAAGACTACGATTTTGTTGGCCGAATTCAGGGTTTCGAAGGAAAGAAAATTATTTGCGGAGGAACCACTGCCGAAATTATTGCCCGCGAACTTGACCTAACAGTTGAAATTCAGCACGGCAATAAAAACCTGGAAGAATTACCGCCAACAGCAAAAATGCAAGGCTTCGAAATGGTTACGGAAGGAATTCTAACCCTGGGAAAAGTAGAGGAAATACTGGAAAATTACGATAGCGATACCCGACTGACTGACAGCCCGCCCGAAGAAATTGTAAAGCTTTTACTACAGCACGATTGCATCGATATTATTGTTGGAACCCGTATTAACTGGGCACATCAGGATCCGGAGCAACCACTGGAACTCGAACTCCGAAAATTCGTAGTAAAACGCATCGTAAAATTACTGATACACAAATTCTTTAAAAAGGTAAAGATTGAATATGTGTAAAATTTAACACAAAAACAGGCGAAAGAACCTGAACAAAAGCAGCCCGAATTTCGTACTACTATTGAGGGTCTTCCCCATGATTAGAACAACGATTCTTTCAAAACAAAAACAAGACCGGATATGAAAACAATATTTACCATCTTACTCTCAATTCTGTTTCTGACATCGTTTGGGCAAATTAAACGTTTTTTAATTCAGGGACAGATTGTCGATCAATACGACTATCCCATTAGTGATGTGTATGTCGTAAATCTGAACAACCACGATAAAGACATCAGCCTGAAAAACGGAGTATTCTCTATTTGGGTTTCTCCAGGCGATTCGCTGGTACTTTCGCATATTTCTTATTTTCGAAAAATTGTTTCGGTACACGCCCTGCTTGTCAATCCAAAAGTTGAATTAATTTCTGAAAATATCGACATTCAGGAAGTAGTAGTATCACCCGAACAAACAATAAAAACAGACAAAGCAAAGGAAAATATTGCTTTTATGAAAGACTACTCTCCCCCCGTTAAATTTCGCATGGCAGAAGAGGAAACCAATCCGGTAACAACAATAACGACAGAGAATAACGATTTGATGCGTTCAGAGGCCTCTTCATTAAGCATTGTCCGTTTTTCTCCTTCCGAAAATATTGGCAAACTTTTTACCCTCTGGAAGAAAGATCAATCGGATAATTATTTTTCTACACGAAAAACCCGCGAGCAACTGGAGAAAAAGAAAAACAAGTAAGAGGAATTCTACACAAATATCTTCTTAACTGCCCCATTTATCACTCCACACAAACTTTCAGGCATTCCGGCTGTTCTTTAGGTGTAAAAAATTTAAAAATATGAAAAAGCTGATTCTTATAAACATTTTATTCCTGGCAGTAATCACAGCCTTTGGGCAAAGTTCGCTACACGATTTTGTTGTAAAGGATATTGAAGGAAATGATTTCGACCTTTCCTCATTAAAAGGAAAGAAAGTATTGGTTGTAAATACGGCATCAAAGTGCGGACTTACTCCACAGTTTGAACAATTACAAAGTATTTTTGAGCAATACGGTGGCGATAATTTTGTTATCATCGGGTTTCCGGCCAATAATTTTGCCAACCAGGAACCCAAAAGCAACTCCGAAATTGTTGAATTTTGCGAAATGAATTATGGAGTTACATTCCCCATGATGTCGAAAATTTCGGTGAAAGGCGATGATATGCATCCGATATACCAATGGCTGACTCAGAAAAGTAAAAACGGAAAACAGGATTCGGAAGTTAGCTGGAACTTTCAAAAATACCTGATTGACGAAAACGGAAATTTAGTTGACGTAATTGAACCTAAAGTAAAACCTGATGACGCTAAGATTATTAGCTGGATTACGCAGTAACAGTAGAAAGACATATAATAAAAAAAGGCCGACTTATGTCGACCTTTTCGTGGGGAGTACTGGATTCGAACCAGTGACCCCCTGGGTGTAAACCAGGTGCTCTGAACCAACTGAGCTAACCCCCCAAATATTATAACATCAATAGCAAAGCACATTAAAAAAGAGGTCAACCAAAATCAACCTCTCTTGTGGGGAGTACTGGATTCGAACCAGTGACCCCCTGGGTGTAAACCAGGTGCTCTGAACCAACTGAGCTAACCCCCCAATATGCTTATTTCTGTTTCTGAACGCGCCCCCTTTTCAGTAAGGCGCTGCAAATATAAAACCTATTTTCAGTTCTGCAAAAGTTTTTTCAAGAATTTTCTCAAAGTACCTCTGCCACCACGAATGTGCTGCCCCCTACAAATATCATATCCATTTTATCTGCAACAAGTCTTGCTTTCTTATAGGCCTCGTTTACTGATGGATAAACTTCACCAACCAACCCAAACTCGTTTGCTCGTTTTGCCAACTCATCTGCATTCATTGCCCGGGCGATATCAGCTTTTACAAAATAATAGTTGGCTTCTTTGGGTAAAAGTGCCAAAACTTTCTCCGGATCTTTATCGCAAACCGTTCCAAAAATAAAATGCAACTGCTTGTAAGCTGTATTTTCAAGCTGTTGAACAATCGACTTAATTCCGTCTTCATTATGCCCGGTATCGCAAACCGTTAACGGATTAGTACCAATTACCTGCCAGCGGCCCAGCAATCCGGTAGTTGTAACCACATTTGCCAGTCCTTCGCGCAAACAATTTTCTGCTATTTTATAATCCTTTCCATTTAAAAGGTCAACAGCTTTTAATACAGCCGGAATATTTTTATGCTGGTATTGCCCCAATAAATCCAATGCTAACTGAGGATACACATCCTTCCCCTCTTTTTGCACATTGAGTTGCTGCCTGCCATCCATACTCAACATCGAATAGGCCACGTTGTATTCCTGATCAGAAAAATAAATTGAAGTATCAACTTCTTGTGCTTTTTCATTAAAAACCGGAGCTGTTTCTTTTTGCGTTGTTCCAATTACCACTGGAACACCCGTTTTTATAATTCCGGCTTTTTCGCCAGCAATCTTCTCCAAAGTATCTCCAAGCAGGTTGGTATGATCTAACCCAATATTGGTAATAATACTTACATCGGGTGTAATAATATTAGTAGAATCGAGCCGTCCGCCAAGCCCAACTTCCATTATCGCCACATCAATTTCCTGATGGGCAAAATAATCGAATGCCATAGCCACCGTCAGTTCAAAGAACGATGGCTGAATTTTCCACAAATCATTGTTAGTTACAAAATTACTCACCCAATCAACCACAGCCGATTCCGGCATCATTTGGCCATTAATTTTTATGCGCTCACGAAAATCTTTCAAGTGTGGCGAAGTATATAGACCGGTTTTGTACCCGGCCGCCTGAAGCACTGAAGCCAGCATATGCGAAACCGATCCTTTCCCGTTCGTTCCGGCAACGTGTATGGTTCGGTATTTCCGGTGTGGATGACCGTAATTTTCATCCAGTTTCAACGTATTTCCCAGAGTGTTCTTATAGGCAGCGGGCCCAGTTCGCTGAAACATAGGCAACTGACTAAACAGATAGTCTAAAGTAGCTTTGTAATCCAATGAATTCAATATTTATTAACTGCTGCAAGTTTATTAATTTTTGGCGCATCAGCCCCCGTTTTCTGACGAAATTATATACATTTAGAACAAATCATTTATATATGCTGAGTAAAACTAAAAAGAGTAAAATTTTCGTTCTCGACACCAACGTAATTTTACACGATCACACCTGTATTTACCAGTTCCAGGATAACGACATTATCCTTCCGATTACAGTACTCGAGGAGCTGGACAAGTTTAAACGAGGAAACGACCTTATCAACTTTCAGGCACGCGAATTTACCAGGGTGCTCGATGAAATTGTTGGAGATGACATTTTTAACGGCGGGAAATCGCTCGGTGTAGGAAAAGGCCGATTACGCATTGAAACCGGAAAACCGTTCTCGGATGAACTAAAAGCTTCGTTTCGTGAAGATATTCCAGACCATAGAATTCTGGCTATTGCTGATTTTACAGCCAGAACTTATCCACGCCGAAAAACGGTACTGATCAGCAAGGACATCAACCTTCGGATGAAGGCCAAGTCCTTGGGCATACAAGCAGAAGATTACAAAACCGACCAGGTTACCGACGAGAATATACTGGATAAAACCATCACTACGTTCGATAATTTTGACGACCAAATGATCGATCAGCTATACCAGCAAGGTTCGTTTGCGAAAGCCGACGTGAAAGATTTTACGCCCGATGCCAACGAGTGTTACATATTCAGAGGCAACCAATCGAGCGCATTGGCGCGATACGACGGTAAATCGGAACGTATTTACCGGGTAGAGAAAAAATCGGCTTACGGCATAAAACCACGTAATGCAGAACAAACATTTAGTTTGAATATGCTGATGGATCCGGAAGTACGACTAATGGCTCTTACCGGAAAGGCCGGAACCGGAAAAACACTGCTTGCACTGGCTGCTGCAATTGAGCAACACCGCCAATACGAACAGATACTTCTGGCCCGCCCCATTGTAGCATTAAGTAACCGCGACCTTGGCTATTTGCCGGGCGATGCCAACGAAAAGATCAATCCGTACATGCAACCGCTTTTCGATAATTTAGCTGTAATTAAACATACTTTCAATCCGCGAAGCAACGAATACCAGCTTATTGAAGAGATGGTGAAAGAAGAAAAACTAAACATAACGCCACTGGCTTACATTCGCGGAAGAAGTTTATCGAATGCCTTCTTCATAATCGACGAAGCACAAAACCTTACTCCGCACGAAATTAAAACCATTATTACACGTGCCGGCGAAGGAACCAAAATGATATTTACCGGCGACTTGTGGCAGATCGACTCGCCTTACCTCGATATGAAATCGAATGGTTTGGCCTACATGGTTGATCGCATGCGCAACCAGGAATTATTTGCACACATTAATCTGGTGAAAGGCGAACGAAGTTATCTGGCCGAACTTGCCAGTAACTTGTTATAAATCATTGAAAATAGAAGCGTCATGCTGAATTTATTTCAGCATCTACTCGGAAAAGATTCCGAAACAAGTTCGGAATGACGTAACATAGAATAATTGATTCAGAAAGAAGTATTTGCAATAAGCAGCTTTTTTCTACCTTTGCAGCCTATTTAGAATAATTCAAGATAGACAGATGGATTACAAGGGGAAGAAAGCTGCTTTTTACACATTGGGTTGTAAACTTAATTTTTCAGAAACGTCGACTATTGCCGGCTCTTTTAAAGAGGTTGGTTTTGATCGTGTTGAGTTTGATGAAAAAGCTGATGTATACGTTATTAATACCTGCTCTGTTACCAACCAGGGAGATAAGGCTAGTCGTAATATTGTACGCAAGGCCGTAAAACAAAATCCAAATGCCATGGTAATTGTGGTGGGTTGCTACTCGCAGCTAAAACCCGACGAAGTAGGTCACATCGAAGGTGTTGACATGGTGTTGGGAACACAGGAAAAGTTTCATATCCCTCACTACCTCGGCGACCTGCAAAAACGCGAAACTACCGAGATTAAAACAACTCGCTTAGCCAACATAAAAAACTATCACAAAGCATTTTCGTGGGGCGACCGCACACGTAGTTTTCTGAAAATACAGGATGGTTGCGATTATTATTGCTCGTTTTGCACCATCCCGTATGCACGCGGACGAAGCAGAAACGACAACATTGTAGATACGGTTAAAGAAGCACAAAAATCCGTTCAGAAAGGATATAAAGAAATTATACTTACTGGTGTAAACATTGGTGACTTCGGCAAATCTACCGGCGAGAATTTTCTTGATCTGTTAAAAGCACTGGAACAAGTAGAAGGCCTCGAAAGACTGCGTTTAGGATCGGTTGAACCCAACTTGCTTAAAGACGAGATTATCGAACTGGTATCCAACTCGAAAGTCATCATGCCGCATTTTCATTTGCCTTTGCAATCGGGCTCCGATGAAATTCTGTCGCTGATGAAACGAAAATACTCTACCGACTTGTACCGAAAACGAGTAGAGCGCATTCGCGAAATTGTACCACATGCATTTATTGGTGTTGATGTAATTGCCGGTACCAACGGAGAAACAGAAAAGTATTTCCAGGAATCGTTCGACTTCCTCAATAGTTTGGAAATTTCGCAACTGCATGCGTTTACCTACTCTGAAAGAAGTGGAACGCAGGCCTTGAAAATTCCGTGGAAAGTAGATGTGGAAGAGCGCAAAAACCGTACACAGAAATACATTAGCTTGTCGGAGAAAAAGCTGAGGGCTTTCTATGAAAAACATATTGGCGTATCACAAACAGCACTTTTCGAGGCCCAGAAAAAACAAGACAAAATGTTTGGGTTCACCGAAAACTACATCAAAGTGGAAGTGCCCTATCAAGAAGAACTGGTAAATAAGCTGGGTAGCGTAAAATTAAGGTCAATTCTGCCAAACGGTAACGTTGCTGTAGATTTCAACGCCTGATTTTTAAATACTTTTGTGCAAAACAAATAGACATGGATTACAAAGAACTTTGTTTTCAGGTACAAAATATTGCCCACAGCACTGGTAATTTTATACGTGGCGAACAAAAAAATATTTCTGAGAAAAATATTGAAATTAAAAGTGTTGCCAGCCTGGTAACCTACGTTGATAAAACGGCAGAAAAACAAATTGTTGATTCATTGAAAGAGCTGCTTCCCGAAGCCGGTTTTGTTGCCGAAGAAGGAACTGCCGAATCAAATAACGAAAAATACACATGGTTTGTCGATCCGTTGGATGGAACAACCAACTATTTGCACGGATTAGCACCGCACTCGGTTAGTATTGCTTTGGCCGAAGGGAACGAATTGGTATTGGGTGTTGTTTACGAGATTGGCGCCGACGAGATGTTTTATTCGTGGAAAGGTGGCCCGGCTTACTGCAACGAAGAAATCATTCAAACAGCCAAGCGATCAAAATCGGAAGACACGCTGATTGCTACCGGATTCCCATACTACGATTTTGATAAAGTAGATGAATACATTGGAGCGATGAAAGAACTGATGCAATCAACTCGCGGAATTCGCCGTTTTGGATCGGCAGCCATTGATTTGTGTTACGTTGCGGCCGGTCGTTTCGATGCTTTTTACGAACATGCACTACATGCCTGGGATGTTGCAGCAGGCGTATTTATTCTGCAACAGGCAGGCGGAAAAACTACCGATTTTAGCGGTGGCAACAACTGGTTGTTTGGTGGCGAAATTGTATCAGCCAGCAATGCTTATTTCCCGGAATTCTTTGGAATCGTAAATAAATATCTGGGTTCAAAATAGTCACACTTATCATTTCAGCATGACATCCAGTGGAAATTTTACGCCGGATTAAGAACGTCACCCTGAACTTGTTTCAGGGCCTGACTTGAGAATAATGTCGTTAAGTATAAGAGTGAGAGAAAAAATCTACTACAACAAAACAAATTGCAAACAGATTTCTCGCTTCGTTAGAAATGACAGTCGTGATTTTTTGTAAATTGCAGGAAACAAATCACCATGGCAGAAAAACAAATTGCAATTCTTCGGGAGCAACTGGCAAAATTAGACGAAAAGAAATTCGATCTTGATGCCTGGAAAACACACACCCTCATTTTTTTGGAACGTATTTTCGGGAAAGAAAACTCGAAGTTAAAACTCATTCAGGATCTGCATTACGATTATTCGAGCTGGAGTTTGCGTGACACCGCTGCTGCCGGAAAAACAAAAGATAAAGATCCGGTAAAAATGCGTGCCAGAGAGATTCTGGAAGCCACCATCGCAGAACTTGAAACATTGGGACTCCCGGAAGAAAAAAAAGAACAACAAAAAGTTTGGGAATTACTTCAGGACGAATTAACCGGAAAACAGGTAAAAGAAATTGATGCATTGGTAAAATCAGACGACAAAGAGAAAACAAGAAAAATAGGCGAAGTTCTTGAAAATCTTGACAAAGAAAACCTTTCTTTGCTGATCGCAAAACTACTTTTGAGCTGATTTATGAGCAAAGACAAAAAGATTGCCATAGTTATTTTAAACTGGAACGGGGTAAAGCTTTTTCCCGATTATCTCCCATCCGTAATCGAAAATTCAAAAGGCGAAAACATCGAAATAATTGTTGCCGACAACGGATCAACCGATAATTCTATTGAGTATTTGAAAGCCAATTTCCCGGAAGTTACATTGCTTGACCTCAAAAAAAATTATGGATTTGCCAAAGGTTACAATGTGGCTTTAAATCAAATTTACGCCGATTATTTCGTGCTACTAAATTCTGACGTTAAGGTGAAACCAAACTGGATTCAACCTTGTATCGACCATTTTGAGCAAAATGAAAAAATTGTTGCCGTTCAGCCCAAAGTTTTGAGTTTTAATGAACCCGAACTTTTTGAATATGCCGGAGCCGCCGGAGGTTTCATCGATAAATTTGGCTACCCGTTTTGCCGTGGCCGTATTCTAGACCATGTCGAAAAGGATGAAAATCAATATAACACTTCCAGCGAAATATTTTGGGCAACCGGAGCGTGTATGTTTGTAAGGGCCGAAGCTTTTAAAAACGCAGGCGGCCTTGATGCTGATTTCTGGGCACACATGGAAGAAATTGATTTGTGCTGGCGCTGGAAAAATCAGGGCTACAAAATTGTATACGAACCAAGCAGTGTAGTTTATCACCTGGGAGGCGGAAGCCTTGAATATGGAAATCCTAAAAAGGTATATCTCAACTTCCGTAACAACCTTTATATGTTGTATAAAAACCTGCCTAAAAAGAATTTTCTTCCACTGTTTTTAAGCCGAATGATTTTGGATGGAGTTGCCGCTGCTAAGTTTTTAGTGGGCACCGAATTTAAAGCTTTCGGTGCTGTGGCAAAAGCACATCGCGATTTCTACAAAAACCTTTCGGCATTACGCAAAAAAAGAAAGAATTTGTTAAAATCGGCAAGTGTTAATAATCATAAACAGATCTATTCGAAAAGCATCATGTGGAAGTTCTTTGTGCAGAAAAAATATAAATTTGCCGAACTGAATTTCAATCCAGAATAAACATGCAAAAATTAACATTTCAAGAACCCGTTTATACTTATCACATTGATATTGTTGGCCATGTAAATAACATTATTTACATCCAATGGATGGAAAACGGAAGGGTGAAGTTATTGGAAGAAATGGGATTCCCGGTTACTGATTTAACCGAAAACGAAGGAATATTACCCATTTTAACAGATACCAGTATTACATACAAGAAACCCTTTTTTATTCACAATTCGGTAAAAATTGAACTTTGGGTTTCGAAACTAAATAACGCCTCGGCAATTCTTGAATTCAGGTTTTACAATGAGAATGATGAATTATGTGCAACAGGCCATCAAAAAGGATTATTTATTAATACCAAAACCATGCGCCCGGCCAGATTGTCGGAAAAACACCGGAAGGGATTTGAAAAATATTTAATTCCTAATTAAAATGAATTGGAAAGATAAATTACGAAACGTAATAGAAGACAATAGCACTAAAACAGGCCGTTCTTTTGATCTTTTTATACAAGCTTTAATTGTTCTTTCCCTAATTTCTTCTTCAATTGAAACACTGCCTGAAATTAGCATTAAAACAAAACAGTTTCTTCGCTATTTCGAGATTTTCTCCATTACAATATTTACCGTCGAATACATTCTCAGACTTTTCAGGCTATTTAGAATCTTAAAAATGCTTCGATTTAGTATGCAATATCAAAAACTAACGAAGCAGCATTTTATGGGTATAATTCCTTCAACCAGTCGCCCATTATTCTTAGCACTTCAGGAGAAATTGCTTCGGGCAACGAGGGTATCTCTGCCATTGTACATTCATTACAATGCTGAAACATATGGTTAAGCCCTTCCAGTTTTATTGTTTTATAATTTTTGTTTCCAGCTTCATCCAGAAACGTTGCTATAGCTGCCAGGTTTTCATCGGGTGTAACCATAATGTCTTTTTCTCCATTAAGGGCCAATACCGGAACCTTTATTTTTGAAATGTATTCAGCAGGGTTATATTTAATCATTTGTCGGTACCATCGTGTTTGCGCCGCACGAATATAGCTGTTGATAAACATTTGGTCGTGGCCATTTACCATATCCAATGCCTTCAGTTTTTCTTCCGGTTGCCGTTTCCTCCATTGTTCAAATGCTTTTTGAAGAGGAAGCTCAATATCATTATCAAGAGACGTTTCTTTTACAGTCCGAAACAAAGCAATATAAAGCTGCATGTAATCTTCTATCAAATCTTTGGTAAGATTTTTATCTGATTCTAAGATTGCCCGGTTTTGTAAGACAAGACTCTCAAAACCATCGACAGCTAATCCGGCAAGAGAAATAACAAAACTTATATCGGGCGACGATGACGCCACAATAAAAGCAACTGCCCCACCCTCGCTATGTCCAATCAGTCCAATTTTTGTAGTATCAACAATACTCTTATTCTTTAGGAATTTGATCTCAGCCAGAACATCATCAGCAAAATCCAATGTAGTTGCCTCTTCGTAAACTCCTGAACTTTCACCAACTCCCCGGTCGTCCATTCTCAACACTGCAAAACCTCTTTGGGTCAGATAATCTGAAATTTCGAAAAAAGGGCGATGCTCCGCAAAACGACCATCACGATCTTGTTTACCTGTTCCTGAAACAATAATTATGGTTGGAAAAGGCCCCGCACCTTCAGGATATGTTAAACTACCGCAAAGGCTAATAGAATCGGAATAACAGGTAACATCTTCGCTAATATAATTTTGTGCTTCTGTTTGAAAAACAACACACAAGGTGATACAAAAAATAAAAAATCGCTTCACAACAAATCATTTATATAAAATTTCGCCATCCATGTTAAAAAACCGGATGGCGAAATAATTCAAAAGCAAACGGTCTAATTATCTACTAATAATCACTTTTTTCCTGGCAATTTCTCCCTTAAGATTTTTTAATGCAACAAGGTAAACACCGTTTTGCAAGGTTGACACTTCGATGTTACTGTTGAACGTATTGATGCTTTTAACCAATTGACCATGCATATTAAATATGTTTACTGAAACAGGTTCAGAGAAATTCAAATAATCAGTTGCCGGATTTGGGTACATCTTTAACGAAGTAGCTTGTAAAACCTCGCCAACTGCGGTTATTGTTCCATCATAAGGAACGCAGGTTACGGTGTCAGAATTTGCGGATATTCCGGTTTCGTAGAAAGTTACAACATACAAGGAAATTTCTGCACCATAAGTATCGCCTTCGCCATTTGTACTTTCGGCATAATAAGAAGGAATATTCACTACAGCTTCTGTTTCACTGGTCTCAATATAGTCGTAAGAAGAATAATAAACCCTGTAATTCTGAATTGTTGATGTTGTTTCAGGAGCATCCCAGGTTAAAGTTACATCATAAGAGCCATCCTCCTCGTTCTTCGCTGATACAGCAGTTATTTTCAGGTTTTCAGCAGGAACAACTCCTTCATCATTTACCCTTAGACTAACCATTTCCGAAATGTTCCGGAGTGTACCACTTACTACAGGCAACACGGCGTATATATGCTCTCCATTCATCGCAGAAGAAGGAACAGTATAACTGGTTCCGGTTATAATATCAGAAACAATGGTATCGCACATTACCTGATAACCCGTTACATCGGATGAGGAAGCGGCATTCCACGAAATTTCAACAATATTTGGAAGTACATCATTTCCGGTTTTTAACGCAGCAACAACTCCTGACGGTGCATACGCGGAATTATAAGTTTCATACAAATAATCGAAATCCTGCACATATTTTCCATACCGGCTTACTGATGTAACAGATTTTACCGTTAGTTGTCCTGAACCGTCGTATGCATAACTTTCGGACCACGTACCCAATGTATCGGCATAATACTCTGAATCCATATAAGCAGAAAAAACAGCGCTTGTTTTAACAGCATCGGTATAGCTATAATCTACTTTTCCCAGAATAATTGTATCGTTACCTGACTCTGTTGATGCTATTCTGGATTGAATTTCTGCAACTACGTCGTTTCCGTCAAAAGTGTAGTCCAGATGCGACCAATAATAAATAGACATCCCGTCAGGAGACATGGTTTTGCGATCCTGATATAGCCCATTTACATAGTTTTCATATAAGAAATAGGAGGTGATTTCACCTGTAGATCCATATGAATTCTCTCTGATCAACTGATCCTGGGCATCATACTCGTATGAGGTTTTGGAAGACAATGTCCAGCTTTTTTGGTCAGAGTTCCAGTAATAAGCAATTAAACTATCCTTTAAGCCCGCAGAGCTGTAATGATAAGCTTTCATATTCGAAGGAGTAAGCTCCATTACAAGCTGGTTATCTGAATTGTAAAAATAGCTCGTTTCCGAATCTGAAGCCTCAGGTCTTGTTTCGCCCAATGCATAGCTATACGTTTTAACTGTACGAACTGCTTCAGAACTACTCTGTGCCTGAGCACCTATTGTTCCATCATAAGGAACGCAGGTTACGGTGTCAGAATTTGCGGATATCCCGGTTTCGTAAAAAGTTACAACATACAAGGAAATTTCTGCACCATAAGTATCGCCTTCGCCATTTGTACTTTCGGCATAATACGAAGGAATATTCACTACAGCTTCTGTTTCACTGGTCTCAATATAGTCGTAAGAAGAGTAATAAACCCTGTAATTCTGAATTGCAGAGGTTGTTTCAGGAGCATCCCAGGTTAAAGTTACATCATAAGAACCATCCTCATCGTTCTTTGCTGATACAGCGGTTATTTTCAGGTTTTCAGCAGGAAGAACTCCTTCATCATTTACCGTTAGACTAACCATTTCCGAGATGTTCCGGAGTGTGCCACTTACAACAGGCAACACGGCGTATATATGCTTTCCATTCATCGCAGACGAAGGAACGGTATAGCTGTTTCCAGTTATAATATCAGAAACAATCGTATCGCACATTACCTGGTAACCCGTTACATCGGATGAGGAAGCGGCATTCCACGAAATTTCAACAATATTTGGAAGTACATCATTTCCGGTTTTTAACGCGGCAACAACTCCTGAAGGTGCATACGCGGAATTATAAGTTTCATACAAATAATCGAAATCCTGCACATATTTTCCATACCGGCTTACTGATGTAACAGATTTTACCGTTAGTTTTCCTGAACCATCGTATGCATAACTTTCAGACCACGTACCCAATGTATCGGCATAATACTCTGAATCCATATAAGCAGAAAAAACAGCGCTTGTTTTAACAGCATCGGTATAGCTATAATCTACTTTTCCCAGAATAATTGTATCGTTAACTGACTCTGTTGATGCTATTCTGGATTGAATTTCTGCAACTACGTCGTTTCCGTCAAAAGTGTAGTCCAGATGCGACCAATAATAAATAGACATCCCGTCAGGAGACATGGTTTTGCGATCCTGGTATAGCCCATTTACATAGTTTTCATATAAGAAATAAGAGGTGATTTCACCTGTAGATCCATATGAATTCTCTCTGATCAGTTGATCCTGGGTATCATACTCGTATGAGGTTTTTGAAGACAATGTCCAGCTTTTTTGGTCAGAGTTCCAGTAATAAGCAATTAAACTATCTTTTAAAGCCGCAGAGTTGTAGTGGTAAACCTTCATATTCGAAGGAGTAAGTTCCATTACAAGCTGGTTATCTGAATTGTAAAAATAACTCGTTTCCGAATCTGAAGACTCAGGTCTTGTTTCGCCCAATGCATAGCTATACGTTTTAACCGTACGAACTGCTTCAGAACTACTCTGTGCCCAAGAGCTGGGAACTATAACCATGAATAGAAAACCAAGTGTGACCGAAGTAAAGAATTTTCCCATACTTGTTCAATTTTAAGTTAATAATTATTTGTTATTCTTCTTCTCTTAATAGTTCGACAACGTAAGAAATCTCATCGGCTAACTCGGATGCATTCCCCTTATATCCAACCGAGTACCATCGCAATCTCCCTTTTTTGTCAATAACCATTTTTGTAGGAATTCCTGAAAAATGAAAAGTTTTTGTGTAAACAGAGTACACATAATCCTTTGTCTTTCGTTCAGGGTTAACAGCATCTAAAAGAACATTGAAACTATAATTCTTTTTTTCTATAAAATCACCGATTACATCTTTATAGTTAGGCCTGGTCTCTTGAGTTGCAACAAAAAAGAACTCAACATCATCGTCATTCTCAAACCTATTTACCGCCATTTGCATCCCCGGCATTGAAGCTTTGCAGGGAGCACACCATGTTGCCCAGAAATCAAGCACTATTACTTTCCCTTTCAGTTTTCTCATATCTACAGTTCCTCCGGTTAGCTTTTCTAGTGCGAAAAGCTTTATAGGTTTGTTAACCAGCGATTTCTCTATCTCCTCTTGCTGCTTCGCAACCTTTGTTCCTGACTTAAGAGAGTTTACATAGGCATCGAAACCACTGGCAGAACCGTGTTCCTGGATGTAATGTTCTTTCAATCTATCCAGCATTTCAGGCGAAGCGGCATTTTGCTTCACCCCTGCTTCTATTGCTGGAATAATTTCAGACTCATTTCCGGTTTTATCCAGCATTTCGATATAAAAACTGGTAAAGTTGGACGACTTATTTTCAAAGTAAGGCTCAATTTTTTGCAGCCATTCGAATGCTTCTGTAGTTGCTCCGGTTTCGTTAAGGATCTTAGCATAAGCTAAAAGCGCATCTTTCCTCTCAGCAAGAAATTTCTTTTCCCACTCAAGCGGAGAATACACTAATGAAGCTTTCCCTCTGGGCCGACTTAACATTTCATTCATCAAAAGTTGGGCAAAAGGCAATAATTGTTCGGCTGTCATTTGTTCATGATCATACGGCATTTGAACCATATGCCAAAAAAATGTACCCAACATGCTGTAAGGGATATAATGAATGTACTTGTATGCTAAATCGTAATTATTGTGCGTTACAATTTGATTATAAACTATACTTTGGTACGTTTTTCCAAGATATAACAGCGATGTTTCGGTTTCAACATCTGCAAACTCTTGCGGTGGAAAACGTTTGATAAAAGCTTCGAACTCCTTTTCTTTACTGTCCGCATCGCTTATCCTGAAAATACGCCAGATTTCAGCATCGCGGGCAAGTATTCCGTTGGGGTATTTTTCTAATGCAAGCTTTTTAATTTGAGTTGCCAAAGAATCGTTCTTCAGTACTGTACTTGCCACATCTATACTCCGAATAAGGTCTTTTTCAGTGGCCTTCCCCAAAGCTTCCTGCTTAATAATTCCCTGAATATCATTTTCGATCAATCCTAACTTATCACTTTTAGTATCGCCAATACGGCCTATGGCTTTTGCTGCAAAGTAGAATACATTTATACGATTACCAGGGAAGTGCGTGATTTCCTGATTACACCAGTACAAAAAAACAGAATCATCTATTTTGTCAGAACCGGAAACATAAGAAGGAATAGCGTATTTTTCAAATCCTTTTGTTCTTAACAAACCCCACCCAATGTATGCCGACGGCAAATTCTTTTTGTTTTTATCAACAGTAAACTGAACGTAAGTATTTGTTCCCCCGGTGTCAGAATTATTTCCGTTATAAAACTTTAGTGCGACCAAAGCAGCGTTTTCAGGCACATTAAACTTACCATTCCAAACTCCGTTTTTATGAGTTATAGGCAAATCCTGAGCAATCCAGCTATAATCTTCCCAATAATAAACTACTGCTTTAATCTCTTTTTCATTTGCAAGATTAGTTTTGTTGTTATTGTAACTAATTGCGACAGGCTCGCCAACAACAAGTAACTCAGGTTCAAACGTTAGAGCTTCATCCGCATTTTGAGCCATTAAAGGAAATACCAACATTCCTAAAACAGCTGCAATTCCGTACTTCAAAAATTTAGTCATCATTCTATTTTTCATTCTATTCATCATTTCCTTCCAGCTTTATACACATACTTGTAATTTTCCCAAACCCGGGAAAAACATTGGTTGGCGATTTTAAATTAACTGTACCAGTGTCTGTTTCATTTTTATTATTCAGATAACCAGAAGCCCTGTTTATTTTAAATTCATATAGTTTCCCTTCTGTCCCATTCCAGGTTGCCACATATAACAGCGTACCGTTTACATCATCCAATGGATAAAACCAACTGCTATTGTATATTTTCATTGATGTAATTACCTCATCATCAGGAAACGGATCATTGATTTTGGTGGCTACTTTATTTGATGAAGCATAACTATAAGAATAGATATTTTTATCAGAGGCATATAAAAAGAAATTGCCAAGAGGCCCACAATCATAAAATTTGGCGTCGTATATTTCAGGTAAACCACTAAGGTCGTACTTATTAACGGCTAAAGAGTGAACGGCTTCGTTTTCAATCTCATTCGCCTGGTCATCATAAGTAACTGCATGAATATTAAAGTTTGCACGGTAAAGTTCACGGCTTGTACCATCAGTAAAAACAGCAAAAGCATGTCCGTTAAATCCTTTACCCAAATACAAAATATCTTTCCCGATGTTATTTACATCGAACTTATTAGTATTGGTTTGTACAGGCAACGATGCCAAAGGCTCTTCTTCCCAAAACGAATACGGAATGCGCACGAAGCGCTTGCCCAGGTTATCGTACATAATAGCTGAATGGCCAACTGAAGCTGCGCAGTCGTCGGCAAAATATGCAAAAGGAGCCAGCTCCACATCGCCCGAAAGTGAAGAACCAGGTTCTAAAGCCCGCGAAAACTGATAATCCCAATACTGCGATGCCTGGTTGTTAATATTATACGCCTTACCATCATTAATTAACAGGGTTATATTATTACAAAACTGCGACCTGCTAACAAATTGAGGAGTTATAACTTCAGGCGCCGATTTGAACAATCCGCCATTCTCATCCAACAATGAAAAATCGGTTGCATCAATTAACAAGAATTCCTGGTTGGTGCCAACATATATATAATCAATTACGGTTCTATTAACACGAGCTGCTGAAACAAAAGCCGGCTCACCAACAATTTTTCTGTTATTTACCGAAGAATAAATGTTGTGCAGCCATTTTGTACTGTCAAGTGTTGGAACGGCATTGGTAGTTGCAATATAATCGAGATCACTTTCCCCCTTTTCATTGGTGTGCAATACCATCCAGCCCGAAACAACACTTGGCAAAATATTTACGGTGTACTTTATTTGCGAAACCGTTTTATTTGTCTTGTTTGTAATATAAAGTACAACAGCATAAGCTTCAGATGCCGGCTCTTCCTGTATTCGTACCTTTAGATTCTTTTCCTGAGAAAGTTCTTTTATGGAAGACTCATTTTTGCTCCACACATCTTTATAAATAACCCATTTAAATTCGAGGTTACTTTCGTCTATTTCATCCAAGGTAAATTTTATGTCGGGCCTGATAGAAAGCGTATCAAACTGACTTATGGTAAAAGATGAATTAGCTTCAGCGTCAACATATACTTCGTTGAGTGCTGCGTAATCATAGCTCCCCTTATCCTCGTAACATGCACTTACGAGGATTGCCATTATTGCTATCCAAAATATTTTATATAAATGCTTCATTTCTTTTATTTGAATCGTCTTTCTAATTTGAACCATAATAGATTTCTTCTAAAACCGGGGCATCATCGTTTACGTAGATTGGGCCGTTTGCTTCGCGGTATTCCTGATAGGCTTTATTCAGTTCACTGGCAAAATGTTGTATTTCGGCAATGGTGTAAACACCTTCTTCTCTTTCGGGTGTAACACGCCCCGTCATTGGCCAATCGGTTAAGCCTAAAACATCAATCGCAAACCGGTATTTATTATTACTGTAGCTGCCAAAGAAGTATTCGGGCCAATTTTCCGGGCGCAATAAAATATCTCCCCATGTTAACCTGAATTGTATATCTTCTGAATTGCCGGGGCTCAACTCTCCATTATCAGTTAGTTGAAGTAAAACTGATACTGACTCTTCCTTTGTATCATCGGTACGGAAAAGCACAACCGGCAGGTAGGAAACATATTCATTAGCCTTAATTACACCATCGAGGAGTTTGTAATGCACTCCCTCCACTGCAGAGCTGCTGTCGGGAACAACCTGAGCAGAAAAAGACCTGTCGTTATCTGACAAATAGCCCATTAACTTCACCTTTATCTTAAAGGTATCAATCATTAATGCCGAATTCTGCAAAGCGAAAGAAAAGTTCTTCTCTGTTACCCGTTGCTCAACTGAAGATACGGTGGTACGCTCGTTAAAGTATACTTTACCATCAAGCAAATATTCTATCTCCTGATCCTTCTCACAGGAAAATAGTATAGGCAGGAAAATAACGCCCAGCAATATTTTTATTAATCCTCTATTCATTGTTTCGTCCTCCATATTCAATTTCATCATCAGGCAGTGGGAAAATATAATTGGGTATTTCGTAAGAATATGTTAATGCTCCGTTTGTAACGGCCGGTATCGGAATATGTGTTGTATTCAACCTTTTGAAATAATAATAGAGTTGTCCTTCGCACATAAACTCTTTGGCATATTCTTTATAAATCTCATCTCTAACTTCATCCGGTGAAAGTGTTTCCGATAAATCGTCGGGTAAGTTTCGCTGAATTCTAACGGCTGTAAGAAAATCAAGTGCAGCCGGAATATTGTTGTCGTTTAACTGGCATTCAGCAGCAATGTAATATGCCTCGCTGATGCGCATAAGCGGAATACGATATAGATAAGCAGTTGATCCGTTTGTTGGTTGTTTTAATTTTGCCGACACGCGAATGTTATCGTTGGCAAGCAAGGTTGTTACATAGGTGTAACGGTAATCTCCATAGTACCCCGACTTATTTAATTCAAATAGCCCTTCATAATTTTTGTCCAGCATATACAATCCTGTTTTCCCGGTAAAATATGAGGTATAAGAATCACTCAAATCGCTGTCGTATAAGGCAAAAACAAGTTCTTCGGTAAAAACATAGTTTCTATAATTGGGATCAGTTGTATTGATTTCGCTTTCAGGAGTCCATACAAAATGAGATTGATCAATCACCTCTTTTGCGGCATTGTAAGCTGCGTCATAATCACCTTTATATAAATATATCCGGGCTTGCAACATCTTTACCGCATAATAATTGAACTTATATCCACGGTCGCGTTCATAAGTTACATCATCGGTTGAACTTTCTGTATTTGCATCTATTACAGGATCTTTCACCAAATACGATTCAGCAATTTCCAAATCAGCAAGAGCATCTTCCAAAACTTCAGCAACAGTTGACATTGGAGTAACATAAGTACTCACATCTTTTATGTAAGGAATAGCTTTTGCATCGGGGTTTACACTATACGCAGGAGCAAAAAGTCTTAAAACATCAAAATGAAGAAATGCCCTCAATGCATGAGCTTCTCCTTTTATCAGACTATAATTCCGGCCGGTAAACATGGTCGAATCGGCCATCTCTAAATTGGCAATCAATTCATTATCATTTGCAATAGCGTTATACATGTTTCCCCATATTCCGTTGATAATGGAAATACTTGCATCGTTATCGTACGCATATTCAGCAGGATAATAGTAAGAATGTGTTGTTTGGGAAATTCCGGTATAGTACTGTGCCAGCACATCCACCATTCCAAAAGTAAGTTCACGGCCATACAACGAACCGTCGGCCATTAGCAGATACACCCCGGTTAAAGCATCTTTAAAACCTTGTTCCGAGCTAAAATTATCGCTTGACTTTATCTCTGTTTTTGGGCTTACATCAAGCCACTCATTACACGAGGTAAAAAATATTGCCAGTAATAAGCTAATTATTATCGTTTTATTCTTTTTCATACTTTCTGCACTCTTAATGATTAAAACCTTGCCTGTACTAAAAATGAGAATACCCTTGCCCGTGGATAGGACAAACCAAATTCCTGTTTCACCGAACTTATCCGGGCTACATCATTCATATTAAAGGATACTTTTAAATACTCAACAGGACCTTCTTTCACCAGTTTCGTTTTTGAGAAGTTATATCCGATATTAACCGATGAAAAAACTATTTCATTCAAATCCTGTACAAATCGTGAAGTTGGTTTGGTTATTGAATAATCGGTAATGCCTTTATATTTAGCAGGTATTCCGGGAGTATTCCAACGTTCGGTCAAAACTCTTTTATCCACATTATTATTCAATACATCAACATTTTCTACTTTACCAACAAGGGTACTGTTGTAAATCTGTCCTCCGAATTTATAGGTAAAAGCAAGGCTCAATTCTAAACCTTCGTACCGTAAATTACCTCCAAAATTTCCACGGAATTTTGGCGTATTATCGCCACAAACAACCTGGTCATCGGTACTCCAGTCGTATGTTGTTGTTCCATCTTTTTTCAGAAAAACTTCTTTCCCCGTTATTGGATCAATTCCCATTGAGCGCACCGCCCAAATTGCCGTCATGCTTTGGCCTTCCTCATAACGGGTGGAAGGTTTTTGCTGAGCCTTAACCGCTTCATCATCTCCTCCTGTTTCCTGCTTATTTTCATCCTGTTGCTCGTTGAGCTTTTCCAATGAATCGGAAATTTTAGAGATTTTGTTGGTATTATGATTAATGCCAAAGAATAAGTTCAATGAGTTACTGGTTCCCTCGTTATGCCACACCCTATAGCTTGTATAAAATTCAAAGCCTTTGTTCGTGGTTTCGCCCAAATTTTCGCGATAGGTTGGAAAACCATTCGAAGGAGGCAGTGTTACATCTGTCAACAAATTGGTAGTTGTTGAATTATATAAGTCGAAACGAACCTGCAACCTACTATTCAGAAGGCTCATATCGGCACCAATATTTCGGTCATAAACCTGTTGCCATTTCAGGTTTTCGTTTGCCAACCCCTTCAGAATAAGTCCCATGTCGCCATTATACGTTCTGTTGGTTATGTACGAATAGGTTGAAATTGCCTGGTACGAATTAAAGTTTTGCGATCCGGTGTACCCGACTGAGCCCCTGACTTTTAGCTGGTCGATTAATTTCACATCCCGCATAAACGCCTCATGATGCACATTCCATCCCAATCCCAACGACCAAAAACTTCCCCAACGTTCTTTTGCCCCAAACATTGAAGATCCGTTTAAACGATAAGAAGCGTCAGCCAGATAACGATTATCGTAAGAATAGTTTACTGAACCAATTCCTCCAACACTGCGGACAGAGTTTTCGTCGCCAGATGCGCTACTCCCTTCCCGAAACTGACTTCCAAAAGAGATGTAATCCATTTTATCAGAAGGAAAACCTACCACTGTCATTCCTGATGTTTCAGAGACCAATTGTTCAATATTGTACATCAGGTTGGTGAAAAGTTGGTGCTTATCTTTTTGAATTGAATAGGCCACCCCGGCATCTGCACTTACAGAAACGCTTTCTCCTTTTGTTTGGGTATATTGCCCACGCAATAAGTATTCGGCTGATGATGGAGAAATATCTGCATATCGGGTATTCGATGCAGGAATAAATACATCGCTTCCGCTTAAGTTCTGAGTATAACCAACCCGGGTAGTTATCCGAAGATTATCATCCACATTCCACTCTCCATAAAAATTTTCGGTAATTGATGTGTAGTTACTTAAATCTTTGCTTTTAAGGCTTGCATTAAAAAGTGGATTGTAAACTCCGTTACCGTATTCTTTAATCAGATTTCCGTCTTCGTTGTGTATTCTCCAATACGGATTCATATTTGAATAGTCGGAGAAACTACCATAAGGAGAATTTTTAGCCTCATTGTCATCTATTGATAAATGATTCCGGAAAGAAAGACTCTTATAGCGATATGCCAGCGTAATATTTCCCGAGATAGTTGTTCGTGAAGAACCAATCATAACACCGGCAACATTATTATAACTCAGGTTTGCAGAATAGCGCATTGCCTCGTCGCCACCATCAAGATAAAGACTATGTTTCTGACCAATTCCCAGACGCAGCGGCTGCGACAGCCAATCGGTATTAACGCCCCTCACCACTTCTTTATACAATTCGTTGTATTGTTTGGTAAGTTCGGCCTGTGTATAAGCATTAAGCGAAGTATATTTTCCGGCCAACACTTCGGCCTGCAATTTTTCAGCAGCATTAGTTAGGTTATACGATGTTAAATCAGGAGCAGTGATATCAACACTTCCGCTATAACTGGCTCTCAATTTTCCTTTTTCAGGCTGAACAGTTTCGATGATAACCACACCATTTGCAGCTTTCGAACCGTAAATTGCTTTAGCAGCTGCATCTTTTAATAAGGTAATACTGCTCACCAGGTTCATGTCCATGTCATAAACCTTTTCAACTCTTGTTTCGAAACCATTTAAAATAAAAAGAGGCTGATTAGGCGAAGTCGCATATTCTCCTTCTATGTCAACGGCTAAACTTGAAGCGCCTCTTAACTGAATATCGGGTAATTTATTAGGGTCACTTCCCAAATCAACATTTTCGGCAACAACAAATGAAGGATCCAGAATTTTAAGATTCTGAAGAATATTCTGGTTACCCATTCTTTGCAAATCTTCTTTCCGAAATGTTCGTGTTGCTCCGGTATAAGTTTCAGTATTACGGGTAAACATTCCGGTTGCCACAACCGAAACCTCACCAAGCTCTGAAACATCATCCTCCATTTTTACGTTCAAAACCAATTGCCCGTTATACGCAATTTCCTGTTTTTTCATACCAATGAAAGTAAATTGCAATACATACGAGGAATCCTGCGGAACATAAATTGAATAATTCCCGGCAACATCAGATATTGTTCCAATATTAGTTCCTTTCAACCAAATATTAACACCGGTTACAGGTTCATTTTTCAAATCGGTAATTGTTCCCATTAACTTTTTGGGTTGTAAAGCCTCACTTTTCGCATCACTCTTTTTTTTTGTAGGTGGGGATTCAAACCTGACTGTAATTATCTTGTCTTCAATCTTATATTTAAATCCACTTTCTTTAAAAACCTCATCAAGTACTTCAACAACAGGTTTATTCTTAACCTCTAAAGTGATGCCCCCCATTTTTTGAGCATCGTTTGAACGAAACACGAAGTTTAGATCGGTTTGTTTCTGAATTTCTTCAAATAGCTTTTTTAATGTCGCATCCTTAAGATTCAGCGAAACGTTGTTGTCTGCTTTCTGAGAGTACGCAAACTGACTTGACATAGCTACAATGCAGCAAGCAAACAGTGGTACTAATAAGTATTTTCTAAAACTGAGCTTCATTGGATATTAAATTCTACTCCCTCCAAAAGAGTTTAGTTATTAATTATTATATTTTTTTCGCGAACAGTTATCTTAACTTCATTTGAAAACTCGATCGCACTTAAGATCGTATTGATTGGTGCCTCGCGGGAAACATTACCCGTAAACCGGATTTGTTCCAGCTCAGGATTTTTGAATTCCGCATCAACATCATACCATAACGAAAGTGTTTCCATGATATCTGACAACTTCTCATCTTCAAAAATGAAACGCCCGTTATTCCATGCAACATAAGGGGCAACATCTACTTTTCTAATATCAACAGATTGATCATCGCTGCTATAACTAGCCAGCTGCGACGGTTCGAGCATGTATTCGTTAGCTGAATTGTTGGTTAAAACACTTACACTTCCTTCTACAAGGACGATATTAACCTGACCCTCCTTCCGGGTACTAACATTAAATTGCGTCCCATACTGCTTAACTTTAACATCGTCAACAATTACATAAAAAGGTCGGGTGCTGTCTTTCGCAATCTCAAAATAGGCTTCACCTTTTAAATAAACCTCTCGTTTATTCGAGTCAAAGTCAATAGGATATCTAAGCTCACTGGCAGAGTTCAAATGAATTTTTGTACCATCGGCCAGCGTTACCCGGTATTCTCCTCCGCGTGGAACAATTAGTGTATTGTAGCGCTCGGTCGCTTTTTTATCGGTTGATTTGTTATAGTGAATGCTTCCATCATCGTTCGTGGCAATTAATTTGCTACCCGATTTTATTTGAATAGCAGAATCGCTTTTCAATACCATTTCGGTTCCGTCATCGGTAATTAATACTGCCTGCGAATTTCCGGGCATAATTGTTTCTGAGGGGTTCAATCTGTCGGATAAAGAATAGTAAACAACAGGCAAAGAAAGAGCAATAAGCAAAAGGGCTACTGCTGCATACTTCAGCCATGGAGTAATTGAGGTACGTTTTTGTTGCTGTCCGGTTTGTATCAAAAAATTCTGATAAGCTTTACCGTAGTCAATTTTTTTATAGGTAAAATACGTTGCTGACACCTTTTTTGACGAACATATTTCATCAAAAAATTTCCGGTTTTCTTCTGACTTATTAACCCAATCTTCCAATAACTTTTTCTGGTTCTCATTGAGCTCTCCAAGAAGATAACCAGAAATAAGATGGCTTATATTATTCTTACTCATTTTGTGTTCTTTTGAAACAAGAACAACCAAATATGAAAAAGGGGGTACAAAAAATTTAAAATAATTTTCAAAAAGAAAGAAGAAAAGTAAATATCAGGGCAATATGTCAAATGCCACCATCAAGACAAAAAGCGATCCCATCCTTTTTCTTAAATGGCGCATGGCTCTCTTTTTTTGTGTTTTAACAGTCTCAATTGAAAGGTTTAAAAGAGATGCTATTTCACTATTCTTTTTACCCTGTAAATGCATTTCAAAAACTTTTTTACAGCGCGGGGGAAGTTCTTCAATTGCAGCAAATACCTGACGGTATATTTCCTGTTCCTCTATTTCCTTCCATATATCTTCCTGTTCATTATTGTCATGGCTTTTAAGTTGAATATACCTATTTTCAACCTTCAAATGTTTCAAATGGTTAAGCGAACGGTTTCGCACTGAATTGTACAAAAAGCCTTTTACAGCAGAAAACGAATCGAAACTTAATTCCTGTTCCCACAAAGAAATCAGCACCTCTTGGACTAAATCATTGGCAACATCCTCCTGATCAATAAATTGCAATGAATACAGCACCAGAATTTTATAATAAAAACGATAAAGAAACTCAAAAGCCTCTAACTCTTTATTATTAAGCTGATACAAAAAAAGATTGTAATCCCGATCTCCCATTTTCCCTTATGAAATTCTGCAATTATAGAATTTTATTTATTAATTGACTGAGAATCAAACAGATTTTTACTAATTGTTATCGTTTATGCAATATTGAAAGCTATTTTCCTAAAAATCTGCCACTGATAAAAACTACTCATTTAAAGGTACGAATCTGAAAACAAAAATAAAACCCATTAGATCCCGAAGGCTAAGCATCGAGATCGGTTCTACTACATAATTTCAGTCTCTACACGTTCCTAAAATTAGAGCTCCCTTGATTTAACAATCCATATACAATCAGTACATTTCTTGCACTATTTTGCTCAATAAAAAAAACCTTTATAACTTTGCCCCGACATTTACGCAATGGGGTGTCCCGATAAAAACATCGGGACTGAGATTATACTCAAAGAACCTGATCCGGTTAGCACCGGCGTAGGGAGAGCGAAAAGGATTTGTTCCTACCTCATTGGTTAGTTTATTAACCAATTTTTCAAAAAAATGAAAAGACTTAGTTTGATGCTGCTGTTGCAATTGATGGCAGTAATTGCTTTCGGGCAAATTAATTTAACAGGCGTTGTTAAAGGAGATGGAGAAGCTTTGGCTGGTGCCAGCGTAGTAATCGAGAAATCGTTTTATGGCGTATCAACCCAGGCCAACGGAAGTTTTGAATTCAAAAACCTAAAACCCGGCAACTACACCCTGCTGGTTTCGTTTATCGGTTTCGAACCACAAAAAATCGATCTTCAACTTTCGGCAAGTAAAAACATTGAAGTTGATCTGAAACCCAACGTTATTATGACCGACGAGGTGCTGATTTCAGCTACACGTGCAGGCAATAAAACACCGGTAGCTTACAGCAATGTAAGCAGCGACGAGATTTCCAAAATGAACATGGGACAAGACATTCCGTATCTGTTGCAACTTACACCGTCGTTTGTGGCAACCTCCGATGCAGGCGCCGGAGTGGGTTACACCAATTTCAGAATTCGCGGAACAGATTTAAACCGTATTAATGTCAGTATCGATGGAATACCAATTTCGGAATCGGAATCGCACGGAACCTGGTTTGTTGATATGCCGGACTTGGCTTCATCTCTTGAAAATGTACAGGTTCAGCGAGGAGTTGGAACTTCTGCGAACGGTGCTGCAGCATTTGGCGGATCTATCGATCTGCAAACCAATACGCTAAACAAAGATCCTTATTCGGAATACCGCATATCGTATGGTTCGTTTAATACCTTAAAAAACACGATTGCAGCAGGTACCGGATTAATGAATGGAAAGTTTACATTTGATGTTCGTTTAAGTAAATTAAAATCTGATGGTTTTATCGACCGTGCCAGTTCCGACTTAAAATCCTTCTTTGTTTCAGGAGGCTACTACACCAAAAAGTCGGTTCTTAAAATCAATGTTTTCTCGGGGTTGGAAGAAACTTACCAGTCGTGGTGGGGCGTTCCTTCAGTACGTTTAAATAACGATATGGAAGGAATGCAAGAATACGAAAACAACTGGCTTTATACTCCCGAGCAAACCCAACACATGATTAACTCCGACAGCCGTACTTACAATTATTATACTTACGACAATCAGATTGATCATTATCAACAGGATTATTATCACCTGCATTTCTCGCACCAGTTTAACGAATACCTGCACCTCAATACAGGACTTCATTATCGACGAGGACATGGATATTACGAAAATTATAAAGCCGGTGAAGATTTAAAAAAGGATTACAATATTCCATATCCTGTTGTAGGTAACGACACCGTTTTTTCATCGGATGTAGTTAACCGAAAATGGCTCGACAATGATTTTTACGGCCTTGTTTTCGCACTGACTCATAAAAAAGACCGCGTTGACTTTACTTTGGGTGGCGGCTGGAACACCTATGATGGCGATCACTTTGGAAATGTAATTTGGGCGCAATATTTAGGCGATGTGGCTCCCAACTACGAGTGGTACCGTGGCAATGGGTTGAAAAAAGATTTTAACGTATACGGAAAGTTCAGTTACCAATTGGCAGAACAAATAAACGTTTATGCCGACTTGCAATACCGCAATATCAACTATAAAATTACGGGTATCAATGACGATTTGAGAGACATTAGCCAAGAGCATGACTTTAACTTCTTTAATCCAAAACTGGGAATATTCTACCAGCCAACGGATAATCAAAAACTGTATGTATCGTTTGCGGTAGCCAACCGCGAACCTAACCGCGACAATTTTGTAGATGCTGACCCGAATGGAAAACAGCCGGTACACGAAACCTTGCACGACTGGGAAATGGGTTATAACTTTCAATCGTCGAACTTTACGGCAGGCGCCAATTTGTATTATATGAACTACAAAGACCAACTAGTTTTAACCGGCGAGATAAATGATGTAGGTGGCGTAATTATGCTAAACGTTGACAAAAGTTACCGCGCAGGATTGGAGCTGCAAACTGGTTGGAAAATCTCACGCAATTTACAATGGAATGCCAATGCAACCTTTAGCAAAAACAAAATAAAAGATTTTATAGAATATGTTGACGACTGGGATACCGGCGGGCAACAAGTGTTTGAACTGGGAACTACCGATTTGGCTTTTTCGCCCAACTTTATCGGGAACAGCCAAATACTGTTTACGCCTGCTAAAAATTTTTCAATTAGCTTGATTTCTAATTATGTTGGGAAACAATATATCGACAACACATCAAACAACAACAGAGTGCTTGATGCCTATTTTCTAAACAATCTAAAAGTTGATTATAATATTAAAACGGGTTTCTTCGATGAAATTGTCTTACACTGCATGGTGAACAACCTTTTTAACGAAAAATATGAATCGAATGCCTGGGTTTATTCTTACTATCTGGGTGGAGAACGTTACAAACAAGATGGTTATTTTACTCAGGCGGGAACCAACTTTTTAGTTGGGATAGATTTCAAATTCTGATAGCTCCATAAAAGATTGTCACTTCGACGAGTAAGCGAGGAGAGATCGCTCAATTCAACAGATTTCTTACCTTTATGCTTCAAGTTCGAAATGACAATCTTTTTGTTACTCCAGAATCACTTTTCCTTCAATTTCTACCAGTAACTCATCGCGGCAAATATCGGCAAGAATATACACCACCGGCAATTCTCCAAACTTTTCTTTTACCACTTTATGAATGCCAACATAATCCTTTCGGTTTTTAACATACACCCGCGCATGTCCAAATTTCGGATTGCTCGCGTTATCGGGTAAAGCAGCCAGCACCTCATCTGAGTATAAACGCTGCATGTTTTGAATGGTAACTTCGGTTTGTTTAGCAGCATCGCCAACTCCAACCGTAAGTTCTCCGATAATAGATGCTGTTCCTGAGATAAAAAGCATCTTTTTATTGCGATACCTGAAATAACGCGCACGCTCAAACTTTGGAGTTGTTTTCAGATTACACGTTTCGCCAACCAAAACTTCTTCGGTGTATTGATGTGCCGAAATCTGATCGGGATTTTCAATTGGCTGCGTGTACACTTCTTTTGATTTTATTGCAACATATTCAATAATCACTCCACCATGGCTCATCCCAATTCCGGTTGCTGCCGGGTATCCACTTTGCTCAAAAGCTTTTCCGTAGGCATTCGAGCGCACGTTATTAAACTCCTGGTAACGCTGCTCTTCGCCATCAAATCCCAAAATATCTTCCAGGTAATTCCACTGGCGCACAATCGAATTCAACGGAAACTGTGCTTCCTCGAAAGTCTCAACAAGTTCATCAAAAGCCTTTTCTGCATTTAACTTACAATCGCTGTTTTGATTGGCATGAACGGTTCCCAGCAATATTTCGGTTGTACCGTTCAGAAACAAGGCCGTGCTGTTTTCTCCTTCCGAAAGCATCTGACAATCCCAGTTTTCAGGATCGTAGTAATATGCCTCAACAATCACCTTACAACTTAGTGGTGCTTGCGAGATAAAGCTGATCAGCATTTCGCTTCCAATCAGCTCTTTTACCTGAATACGAACATCCTTTAGCAGTTTATCGTACTCTGAATTTGAATTGGTATCGACAAAAAAATTGAGCTTAAAGACCCGTTTCCCTGAATTAACTTTTTCCAGCTGCTCCAGACAATTCTGAAGCTGTAAACCTAAGCCTTTACATGCGTTTTCAGGCTTTATATATGTTCTGTCTCCGTTTAAAAAATACATCCTACTCCCCTCTCTCTCAAAAAAAAATGAAGCACAAATATGCGCTTTTTTACTTGAAATAGATGATTTCAGCGAAATTTCTTATACAAGTACAATGCGCTTATTTTTACAACTCGTATTAACATTCATCATTCCCGGGAATCACCAACAGGAATGGACATAAAACAGTATTCATCAAACTCTCCCTCACTCCCTCTCTTCGCGAAGAGAGGGACCATTGTGTTGTATGCACAATCAAGGTGAGTCTATAAATTTTGAAGCATATTTTGCTACTAATTTTTACTCGACTTTCAGAAAAAAATAAGCGACTAATAATCGCCGCTTGCTGTGGCACCGTTAAGCACTGCTTCTGTTGAACCAATTCCCAAACGATCGGCACCCTGCTCCAAAAAGGCAACTGCTGTTTCCCAGTCGCGGATACCGCCCGAAGGTTTTATCTGCATTCTATCGCCAACGGTTTTTACCATCACCTCAATGTATTCAGGTTTGGCACCACCCGGTCCGAATCCTGTGGATGTTTTTACAAAATCGGCACCTGCTTTTTCCGACAGCTCGCAAGCTTTGGCAATTTGTTCCGGCGACAAGAAACCACTTTCCTGAATAACCTTTACTAAAATATTATGCTGATGCGCGACTTCTACAACGGCCTTAATATCGTCGCGAACATAATCGTATTCGCCCGATAAAAAACGGCCAATATTCATCACCATGTCAATCTCATCGGTTCCGTCTTCAATAGCCTGTTTAGCCTGAAATGCTTTCACCGGCGTTGCATCAGCTCCGTGCGGAAAACTAAGTACGCACGATACTTTTACGCCACTGTCTTTCAGCAATTCTTTGGCGGCCTTTATATCGCAAGGTTTCACACACATGCTAAAAACCTTGTTTTTAATGCACATTTCGGCATTCGCTTTCAAATCGGCCAATGTTTGTTCCGGTTTTAAAACTGCATGGTCAATGGTCTGTGCTACTTGTTCTTTTGTATACATATTTTACGCTCCCTGTATTGTTTTTAGAATTTCCTGCGCCCGCGACAAATCTTTTTCATTAACTAAAAGTTCAATTACTGAAGGCGTTCCGCCAACAAACCCGGCAGCATTTCCCTGGTTATAACCATCTTTTACCAATGTTACAATTCCAGCGGCTTCCAATTCCTGCTTTAAGTGCTGCACGGTTACTTCGTCTCCGGTGTAAAGTTTTACAATTCTATCTTTCTCATTCATTCTTATTAATTTAGTGATTAATCTTCCATTTCTTTTAAAATCTGTTCCACCTGTTCGTTGGTTTTGGTTAATTTATCTTTGCAGGTTTTCAGTAACACCGAAACGCGCTTTACTTTTTCGGCCAGTTCATCCACATCCAGTTCTTCGTTTTCTATTTTTTCAAGAATTTCTTCTATCTCGGCCATCGCCTCGCTGTATGAAACCTTTTTAGCTGCCATTATCTTATTTTTTTGTGATTTTACTTTCTACAGTTCCATCGGCAAATCGGGTTTCAAGCTCATCGCCAACCACAACATCTTTGCTCGATTTTATTATTTTTCCTTCTTTCATAGTTAATGTAAATCCTCTCTTTAATACATTTTCAGGATTCAATAGACGTACTGAGTTTTCGTTTATCAGGATGCGATCACGCTCTTTTGCAAGCACATTTCGCACACGCCCTGATAACAGATCCTGTTGATGACTTAATTTTGCATCCTCTTTAAACACAGCCTCTCCAACAAGCCTCCGCATAATTCGTTGCTTTTTGCCAATATCGTTCTTCGCTTCTACAAACCACACTGAAAGTCCTGAATCAAGGTTATGTTTCAGGTTACTCAATTCGTTGTGTCTTTTAAACGAAAACCGACTAACATTTTGCTGCAACTCGTTACCGCGTTTGTTTAACTGCTTTTGCCTGTCGTTAATAAATTCGGCTACTGAATACTTTAATCCTTCAGCAACTCGCTCCAGCTTTTCCTGCTGCATATCCAACATTTCGCGGGTTAACTGCACAATATCATTTTCAAGTTCGAGTAAACGCTCGTAGTAGCGTTCAACACCGTTTACAAAAAATTCGGCTACTGCCGTTGGTGTTTTCATGCGGGTGTGCGCAACCATGTCGATAATCGTATCATCTTTTTCATGGCCAATTCCGGTAATTACCGGCAGCGAAAACTGGGTAATGTTCATCGCCAAGTCGTAATCATCAAAACTACTCAGGTCGGCCGTTGCCCCACCGCCTCGAATAATTGCTACGGCATCAAAAAAGTCGTCGTGTATAAAAATCCGTTCCAGCGCATGAATAATTGAGGGAACGGTTTCCGCTCCCTGCATATAAGCCTCGAACAGTTTAGGGTAGAATTTAAAACCGTATTCGTTGTTTTCCAACTGGTTCATAAAATCCTGATAACCCGCAGCAGTTGCCGACGAAATAACAGCGATTTTTTGAGGCACCAGCGGCAACTCCAATTCCTTGTTCATAGCAAAAACACCTTCGGCCTTCAAACGATTTATAATCTCTTTTCGCTGCATGGCCATGTCGCCAACCGTGTAAGTCGGGTCTATGTCTCTAATATTTAAACTTAAACCATACGCCGGATGATATTCAACCGTTGCCTGAACCAACACTTTTATTCCCTCGCTAAAAAGTTGCCCGGTACTGGTTTCAAAATAAGGCTTTAACATGCGATAAGTGTACGACCAAATGGTTGCCCGCGATCTCGCCGTTATGGTGTTGCCTTCTTTTTCAACCAACTCCAGGTAACAGTGCCCACTTCGGTTATGCTTTAACTCGCTCACCTCCGCAACTACCCATACCGTTCCCGGAAACGCATCAAGCAATGCATCTTTAATTTTTTGGTTCAATTCCGAAAGGGTGAGTTGCTGGTTCATTGTTTACCTGATTTTATTGATCTTAAAGGTTTCAACTCCGGTTTTTGTTTTTACCAGAAGCACAAAAATTCCCGACTCTGTGGTTCCCAGATTATTTAGCGTAACAGTGGGGGCAGCCGGAAGTTGCCAACTGTCTACTACCCGACCATCCAGTGCATAAAGTTTTATATCAAGTTGGTCAGCCTGCAAGTTTGTTTTCGACTGCAATACAATCCGATCTTTTACCGGGTTGGGAAAAATAGTCCAGCTTTTATTATGTGGTGTTATTTCTGCCGATGCGGGATTCAATAAAGAACACGCCACTTGCATATTCGGAACTCCGTAGCCTTGCAACGAATCAGGCGAATTATACAGGTGTCCGCTTTTCTCCACGGCATCTTTTATTTCTATGGCTGTTTTTTCGGGGTAAGCCTGCCACAGCGAGGCCGCCATTCCGGCCAATACCGGCGAGGAAAATGAGGTTCCATTAGCTAATCCAACAGTTCCGTAAGATCGTTGCAAAGTGGTTTGGTAGCCCATTGCCGACACATTCGGTTTTAAAGCCCCATCAACAGCCGGACCGGCAGATGAAAAATAGGCCGGCTCAAAATCCATATCCACTGCTCCAACACCAATTACATTTATCCCGTCGGATGGTGCCACAATTCGAAACCAAGATTTATCCCGCTCGTTTCCGGCACTTGAAAAGACCAAAATACCGCGCGAGGCAGCAATATTTGCTCCCCTTGTAACACGTGTTGTATTTCCGTCCATGTCGGCATAAGTATGATTGGTAGAGGGATCCTGAAATTCGGTATATCCTAACGAAGAATTAATAATATCGACTCCAACACTATCGGCAAATTCGGCTGCGGCGACCCAGTTATCTTCTTCAACAATGTATTCTGAACCATTGTCTTCCGAGCGCAATAACCAATAAGAAGCTTTTGGCGCAGTACCGATCAGTTCTCCGGGAATATTTCCCCCCATACACGACAACACACTCATTCCATGCGAATAAGTTAAAAAGAATTCATCGTTCGGATTGACAAAATCCTTTGTTCCCAGAATCTGATTGTTCGTCCACAAGCTGTCGAAAGCAGGTAGCTCATCAACTTTGTAAAAGCCGGCATCTAAAACGGCAATTTGCATCCCCTGGCCCCGAAAGTTCTCATTATGCAATAACTGCCCTTCCATTATACCTACCTGATGAACAGAACTACCATACAGTGAAGTATCTATAGGTGTGACATCTGCAAAATTTTCATCCGCGAACTTATTAAATATACTTTTGGTACTTATGTCCGGTTTCGTTAGTTGAACCTCCCGAATAAAACTCCAATACCCGAGACTGTCGGCCAATGTTGCCGAATCACAGCGAACGGTAATACCATTCAACCATTTTGAGGCATGCACCAATGCCACATTAAGCGTGAGCACCGAGTCGATATAATTCTGATTTACCGGAAGATCTAAAGAGTCGAGAGCAATATTTTGGTTGATACGACGCTGAATAGCCCGCTCAGAAAGATACATTTCAGGTTGATCAAGCGAATACTCAGAATTATTTTTATCGGTAAAACCGATCCAGAAATAATTCTGTGCATTGATTTGTTGCACCCCCAATAACAGCGCGCCAAGGAGTATTATTGTATACCTCATTCTTCTAAAAGTTCAATTCACTGTGCTGCAAAAGTTTTCTGAGCACCAAACCACACCACTGCTTCTCTTACACCTTAAAATTAAAAAAGCCAAGTTAATGAATTAATAGCTTTTTACCTTGAACGGCAAACAGTTTTATCGCTGCCGCTGATCGCGCATCATATATTCCGACGGATCTTGCAAAAATGTCTCCAGATCGGGAATAGAACCTTTGTTTTTTTCCAGCTCTTTCATTTTCAGGTTATCGACACTGTCGCGAACATTTGGATTCAGAATTAGTCCGTTATCGTAATAAAGTATGTACTGCAGATTACCGTCTTTATCGAAGTACTTCCATTCGCCGTGGCGCAAGTTATTCCGGTATTCGGCAACCATTTCCTGACGGCCGTTTTCGTAGCTCACCAGAAACAAACCATGCCGCATTCCCAGTTTCATTTTGCACTGCATATAAGGTTCGCCACTTTTATAAAATATCTGATAGTCGCCGTCTTCCTGATCATTTACCCACTCTTTTTCTTCCATTACTTCGCCGGTATCGTAATACTGATGCGATGTACCGTTTTTCAAACCATGTTTATATTCTTCGTCGGCAGTAAGTTGTCCATTCTTGTAGATTTTCCAAACACCTTCTTTTTGCTGATTTACATAGTTTCCTTCGGCTACTTTTTTGCGCCAAACATCAAATAATTGCGTGTAGGCGGTATCGCCTTTATACTCTATAATTGCTTTAACCTGTCCCCCCGGATGGAAGCGTTTCCACTCTCCTACCGGTTTGTTGTCCTTAAAATATCCCTCATACAACAAGCGCCCGTTATCCTGTTTTTTTTGCCAAAGCCCCTGGCGAAAACCATTGGCATCGGTTTGGTTGGTTTGTGCAAAAACCAACGAAGGAAGAAAGATTAATAATGCAAGCAAATATCTCATAAAACACATTTTAGGTAGAACGCGAAATTAGGGATTTATTTCAGTTGGCATAAAAAAAGCTTTCCATCAGTCGATGAAAAGCCTAAAATTATGCAATTAAAAAAATGTCTTTAATAAATCTCTTTGGTCATGCGCTCAGTAGCCGTCATATAGTAACGTGCAAAATTATCGTCTTTCATAAAAACGGTAAGTTGCTCGCGCCAGCCTTCTGCTTCTTCCGAAAGTTCGGCAATACGGCGACCAGCTTCTTCATCGTTGGGGTTTGCCCGAAATGTTTTAATCACCGGAATAAATTCATCCATCCAGTTTTCGTAGCGGTCCATCAATTTTTGCTGATCGGCTTCCAACGGAAATTCAGCTTTATCGTTCAATACTTTTGCTGAAAGTTTTTCTCCTGCCACAACACTGGCTCCAAGAGTTAATCCCAATTTTGTTAGAAAGCTTCTTCTGGTTTGTTCGTATTCGTTACTCATTTCTGCTTTTTTAATCCTCATTTCACAAACACAAGTAGGAGAAAAATGTTTAAAGAATGAGCAAAAAAAAGCCCTTTCACCATCAGATGAAAGGGCCTTTATTTATCTTTTAATCTATACTTATTTCACTTCTTCAAAGTCAACGTCGGTTACTTCACCGTCATCTCCTTTTGAATCACCACCTTGTGCTCCAGCATTCGGATCAGCTTGTGGTCCTCCCTGAGGTCCTTCAGCACCACCTTGAGCTTGCGAAGCGTTGTACATTTCCTGCGAAGCTGCCTGAAATACGGTGTTCAACTCGTTCATTGCAGCATCAATTGCAGCCAAATCTTTTGAAGCATGAGCTTCTTTCAATTTTTTCAATGCATCTTCAATCGGGCCTTTTTTGTCGGCAGGTAATTTGTCACCATACTCTTTCAACTGCTTCTCAGTCTGGAATATCAAACTGTCAGCCTGGTTGATTTTATCTGCGGTTTCTTTTGCTTGCTTATCTGCTTCTGCGTTAGCTTCAGCTTCCGATTTCATGCGGTTGATCTCATCATCCGAAAGACCTGAAGAAGCCTCAATACGGATCGACTGCGATTTTCCAGTTGCTTTATCTTTTGCATGTACGTGCAGAATACCATTAGCATCGATATCGAAAGTTACCTCAACCTGTGGTACTCCACGTGGTGCCGGTGGAATTCCATCTAAATGGAAACGACCGATAGTTTTGTTACCCGATGCAATTGGACGCTCACCTTGCAGAACATGAATTTCTACTGAAGGCTGATTGTCGGCAGCAGTAGTAAATGTTTCCGATTTTTTAGTCGGAATAGTTGTATTCGACTCAATCAACTTGGTCATTACACCACCCATGGTTTCAATTCCTAACGAAAGCGGAGTTACGTCAAGCAGCAGAACGTCTTTTACTTCACCGGTTAAAACACCACCCTGAATAGCTGCACCAATTGCAACCACCTCGTCAGGGTTTACACCTTTTGAAGCTTCTTTACCAAAGAACTCTTTTACTTTTTCCTGAATAGCAGGAATACGTGTTGAACCACCAACGAGAATTACTTCGTCAACATCGCTTGCCGACATTCCTGCATTTTTCAATGCCTTACGACATGGCTCTATTGTAGCGTTGATCAAAGTGTCAGCCAACTGCTCGAATTTTGAACGAGACAATGTTTTTACCAAGTGTTTTGGAATACCGTTAACCGGCATAATGTATGGCAGATTGATCTCTGTTTGAGAAGAGCTCGACAATTCGATTTTTGCTTTCTCAGCAGCTTCTTTCAAACGTTGCAACGCCATTGGATCTTTGCGCAGGTCAATGCCTTCTTCGTTGTTAAACTCGTCAGCTAACCAATCGATAATCACCTGATCAAAATCGTCACCACCAAGGTGAGTATCACCGTCGGTTGATTTTACTTCGAAAACACCATCACCCAGCTCTAGAATAGAAATATCGAAGGTACCACCACCAAGGTCGAATACCGCGATTTTCATGTCTTTGTCCATCTTATCCAAACCGTAGGCCAACGATGCAGCAGTAGGTTCGTTAATGATACGACGTACTGTTAAACCAGCAATCTCTCCGGCTTCTTTTGTAGCCTGACGCTGCGAATCACTAAAGTATGCAGGCACAGTTACAACTGCTTCTGTCACTTCCTGTCCCAGGTAATCTTCAGCTGTTTTCTTCATTTTCTGAAGTGTCATTGCCGAGATTTCCTGTGGCGAATATTTACGGTCGTCGATCTCAACACGTGGAGTATTGTTATCGCCTTTTACTACTTTATAAGGTACACGGTTTACTTCTTTTGATACCTGATCAAAAGTTTCTCCCATGAATCGTTTGATTGAGAAGATTGTTTTTGTAGGGTTAGTGATTGCCTGACGTTTTGCAGGATCACCAACTTTGCGTTCTCCGTTTTCAACGAAAGCAACGATAGAAGGTGTTGTACGTTTTCCCTCGCTGTTAGGGATAACTACAGGCTCGTTACCTTCCATTACAGAAACACAAGAGTTTGTGGTTCCTAAGTCAATTCCGATAATTTTTCCCATTGTTATATTTTTTAAGTTTTTATTATTCTAAAAATTACGTCAGGAAATAATCAATGATTGTGCCATGAAAAAATCAGTGGAATGAATGTAAAATCTGACATGGTATTGGCCCGGCTCAGTAAAAATCCTGTCAGATGTGGTGACAAAACGACAGAAAGGAAGGATGAAAGATGAAGGATTAATGATTTTAGATTTAGCAGGTGACTTTCAGGTTCAATTGAAAGTCACCTGCTGAATTGGTTTTGTGGAAGTATTGTAGTTGTCGTAACAACTGTACCATTTAACAAAATACTATATAGCATGAAACACTTAAATAAATTCTACCGCCAGTTATATCAATCAGAATGTTTACTATTTTTAAAAGACTAAACTAAAACATCTATGGCAACTAAATCATTACGGACTGAACCACAAAAAAGACTTCAATCGTTAGACGTACTTCGCGGATTTGATATGTTTTGGATAACCGGCGGCGGTATTTTGGCAACGGCAATCTCGAAAATAACCGGCGCTGACTGGCTGGGGCACCAAATACATCATGCCGAGTGGGCAGGCTTTCATTTCGAAGACCTGATCTTCCCGCTTTTTATGTTTATCGCCGGTGTTGCTATCCCCTTCTCGATAATAGCCAAAATTGAAAAAAACGTACCCAAAAAACGCCTTGCATTGAAAGCGCTGAAACGAATGGTTATTCTTATCATCCTTGGAATTCTGTACAACGGTACTTTCCAAAATGGTTTTGCCGATGGACGAATTGCCAGTGTACTGGGCCAAATTGGTATCGGTTATTTTTTTGCATCGCTTATTGTTATTTATTTCCATTCGTTTAAAAGCCGAATATATTGGATGATAGGCATTCTTGCAGGTTTTGGAATTATCCAGTTACTTATTCCTGTGCCGGGAGTTGGCGCCGGAGTATTGACTCCCGAAGGTTGTATTAACGGTTATATCGACCAGCTTTTTTTACCCGGACGATTATACGGCGGCACATTCGACCCCGAAGGAATAATGTGTAGTCTATCGGCTACAGGAATCACCTTGATGGGCACCATTGCCGGAAACATTCTGCGAAACCGCAAAACCACCGACTGGCAAAAAATTGGCAACATGGCTGCCACCGGAGTTGGACTGATCATACTGGCACTTGCTTTCTCCACCTTCTACCCTATTATTAAAAAATGCTGGACATCAACATTTAATATGCTTGCCGGTGGAATTAGTTTTCTGCTGATGGCTTTGTTCTTCCTCGTTATCGACCATTGGGAAATACGTCGCTGGGCGTTCTATTTTAGGGTAATTGGGATGAATTCCATTTTCGTTTACCTATTTGTACGTATCATTGATATGAAGTTTATAGCCGAATTTTTCTTTGGTTGGATTACCAAACCGATGGACGACGCAGGAGAATTACTTATACTGCTGTTTGGACTTGCACTCATTTGGGGATTACTTTATTACATGTACAAAAAGAAGATTTTCCTGCGGGTTTAAAAACTTCTATTTACATTTATTACATACAAATAAATTTTGAGCCCCATACCAAAAGATATTATTGTTGATTCTCTTCAGAAACATTTAGCTGGAGTACACTCTGTATACTTGTATGGAAGCTTTGCAAATGGAGTGGCCCCCCCTGAAAACGGCGTTGATGTGGCATTTCTTTCGGAAGCGCAAATTACGAACGTTGCCAAATGGAAAATACAGAAAAGTTAGCTGCTGCTCTAAACAAAGATGTTTATCTGGTTAACTTGAAGACGTAAATGTTGTATTGCGCAAAGAAATCGTTGAGAAAGGAAAACTCCTGTACTCTTCCGATCAATACAAAACCAAATCTTTTGAAATGACAACATTATCGATGTATCTCGATTTGAATGAAACGCGGAAAAATATCTTAAACGATTACAAACAAAATATGGACGAGATCCTTCTAAATAAAAAAATGGTTGATAACCAGAAGTCGCTTATCAACCATTTTAGCAAAGAAACAATTTGATTATAAATTAACTAATTTAAGTTGCATCAAAGTATAAAAGACATTGGCTTTTATTGAATATTCGATTTATATTCTTCTCGCGCAACTACTTAAAAAGAAATTGAATGTAAGTATTATTCAATGATTCTCGATTCTTTTATAATTAAAAGCTAATGCCGATACCAATTAATGGTTTTATTCTGACTATCTCGCTAAAATCACTTGCCAGTTCCAATCCTACATTCAGAGCAATATGCTGATTTAACAGATTTGTTTTTTTTACGCCAATGGGTAATACTGCGTAAGAATCATTAATATCAGAATAACTATATCCAAGTCCCCACGAGAATTCAAATTCTTTTGCAGGGATGTTATTCCTGATTAATAATGAATACCTCGCATCTTGAACCTCCAGATTATCACTTTCAATTTGAATTTCGGGATAAAATCTTTCTGATGTAAATAAACCAAACGCCAAGCGGTTACCATTGTAAAAACTTAGTTCTGACTTTGTTTCCTGACTAAAAACCCCCAATGATAGTACCATCCCAATTATCAGGAGCAAACATTTGTTTTTCATAATTTTAAAATTTTTATGTAAAAGATTGTTTCTAAGTGTTCTTGTAAAGGTTGGGTATTTGCAGATCATTACTTAGTCCAACTTATAATTGCAAAAACAGCTAACATTTTTCAGAAGCAAATATAAATATTTTTTTGTTTAATCCGGGAAAAGTCATTCTAATCCCGGATAAAACTTACCAAAAGACAATAATATTTGCAGACTCACTTTAAGTTATTATCCTTATACAGAAGTTTTATCAACAATCAATCTTAATATTTGCTTCGATATATAGCCAACGAAAATTCAGGCCCCGGCACAACAAACTGTTCGTCATCGGCGATACGCCAGGCAGCGCTAAGTTTAATTCTCGATTTGCTGTTCAGTTGTGTGAAGTAAGCAACATAAGGAATAAAGTTATTGCTTAACACACCAACCTCTTCAAAGTTGTTTAACAAGATACCCGGCACATAACGCATTCCAAAATCGAACTGCGTTTTCAGATTAGGGTAATAGCTCCAACCGAGGTTAATATCTGCCGTTGCCCAGTCGCGACTCAAATTCGAGTTAACCAGATACTCATCAACATACTCCATATCAGTTTTAGTGTAGCGGTTATAAACCAGTGCGGCAGAGAGATTACGGTTCCATTTTACATTTACATATTTGGCATTGTCGTACTGAACATACCCACCAAAAAGAAAATCGGGTTCCTGGTTGTAATATTTAAAGTGCGGACCAATTTCAAAACGGCTTCCCTGGTAACGCGGGTCAAATTCGCTGAATTGCCATTCGGCAGCCATCAATTCAGGAGACGCCAATACAAAAGTATTGCGGATAAAATCAACCACTTGCTCCATTTCTTTTTCAGGCATGTGTCCTTCCTTAAAATCGCGGTTGTGTTTAATATTGGCAATTACCTGAGCAAACTGTGCAATTTCGTAATCAGAAAATAACCGCCCCGGATAATATTTCTCGAGCAGATAATGTGCAGTCATCAAATGGTTCATAGGGCTCAATCGTCCCGAGCCCCACCCGACTTTAGCATTTAAACCATAGCGCAGGCGATCTTTGGTATCGCTTTCATCAACCGGCGTGTTAGCTCCCTTCGAATCGATGCTGGTTCCATCCAGTTTTTGTTTAAACACTTCGTAACGTCCCCAGGCATTTACATCAATTACGGTATAATTTTTCGTATCGTAATAAAAGCGGTAACTATAATCGATATCCGCCGAAGTGCGCACACCATAAAAATTCTGGTCGGCTGTAATATATTCCACTTTCGAGCTATCAACATAATCGCCATAACCACCGTACGGACCAACATCAAATAGAAAACTCAACCGTTCTTGTTTATAATCCAGCAAATTCCAATAGGTATTTTCAATTCTAAATTTACCATTCAACAATGTACGGTCTTCATTAAAACGGCTTTCGTCGCTTAATATTTCTTCTGTTTCTTTGCTCGCACCCAAAATCAATCCCCAGTTCAATTCGTGTTTTTTAAACGAAACCACCTGGTTATTGATCTCCTGCTGCTGCGCCCCGGCAACAAACACGGTAAATACAAAAATAAGGAGCAAACAAATTTGAGGGAATACGCTATTTAGTTTTCTCATTTTTCGACTTTGAAATTAGCCACAAAGAAAATAAACCTTCTGAAAACTACCTGCATAAACCGGTTAATAAAAGTTAAGCACTGACTGTAAGCGAGCGAAAAAATGATTGCTTTTGGGTTAAAATGAAAGGATTGGTTAATTTTGTTGTCTAATTTGAATACAAACAGACATGTCAGTACATAGCGAAGTCCGAAAAGTTACCACGCACCGTTTATCGGAAATGAAATTGCGCGGAGAAAAGATATCGATGTTAACAGCCTACGATTACAGTATGGCACAGTTGGTTGATGAAGCCGGAGTAGATGTAATTCTCGTTGGTGATTCAGCCTCAAATGTAATGGCGGGTCATGAAACTACACTGCCGATTACTCTAAATGAAATGATCTTTCTGGGAGCGTCGGTGGTACGTGCAGTAAACCGTGCACTTGTGGTGGTCGACCTTCCTTTCGGAACCTACCAGGGCAATTCGCGCGAAGCACTAAGCTCAGCCATTCGTATAATGAAAGAAACCGCTGCCGATTCAGTAAAACTCGAAGGAGGCGAAGAAGTTATTGAATCGGTAAAACGTATTCTTTCGGCCGGAATTCCGGTGATGGGACACCTGGGATTAATGCCGCAATCGATACACAAATTTGGGACCTATACAGTTAGAGCCAAACAAGATGCTGAAGCTGAAAAACTGATTAGTGATGCCAAGCTGCTAGAAGAAGCAGGATGTTATGCGCTGGTGCTGGAAAAAATTCCTGCAGAATTAGGTGAACGGGTAGCCAAAGAGCTGAAGATTCCGGTAATTGGAATTGGTGCCGGTGGCGGTGTTGACGGACAAGTGCTGGTAATCCACGATATGCTGGGAATTACCCAACAATTCTCGCCACGCTTTTTACGCAGATACCATAACCTGGCAGCCGAAATTAAAGGGGCTGTTGGAAATTATATAAACGATGTAAAATCGCAGGATTTTCCGAGCGATAAGGAGCAGTATTAAGATTAAACTTACTGTCATTTAGAAGGAAGAATGACTGAGAAATCTTTATCTTAGAAACAGATTTCTCTTCTCCCGAAGTTTCGGGATCGTCGAAATGACAACAAGCACTGAAAATGGACGTAATTTACGAAGACAACCATATTATTGCAATAAACAAGGTGTGCGGCGATGTTGTGCAGGGAGACAAAACCGGCGACGAAACCGTTTTAGACAAGGTGAAACATTACCTGAAGGAGAAATACAACAAACCAGGAAATGTTTACCTTGGCCTGCCTCACCGCCTCGACCGGCCAACAAGTGGAGTTCTTATTTTGGCGAAAACCAGCAAAGTACTGCCACGGCTAAATAAACTTTTCCAAACCAAAGATGGTATGCAAAAAGTGTATTGGGCGGTGGTTGATAAACGTCCGCCAAAATATACCGACACGTTGAAACACTACCTGCGCAAAGATCAGGAGAAAAACCGAAGCTATGCTTATACTGATGAAAAGCCCGGATCGAAATTTGCCAGCCTCACCTACCGCCATGTGGCCAGTATCGACCGCTACCATTTGCTGGAGATAGAAATCCATACCGGGCGTCATCACCAAATAAGGGTGCAGTTGCGCCAGTTGAACTTACACATAAAAGGAGATTTAAAATATGGTGCACCACGATCGAACAAAAACAAAGGTATTCACCTGCATGCACGACAGGTTAAGTTGATCCACCCTGTGCGCAAAGAACCACTTACCATAATTGCTGATCCGCCAAAAGATCCGGTTTGGGACGAATTTATGAAACTTTTTAAAGCCGGGAAGTTTAGTCCGGTGGAAGTGTGAGCTGAAAGAGTGAAGGATTGATTGGTAAATGCGGAAATGATTTAATGCCCAAATGCGTCAATAAGTTTGCAACGATTTTTTTGATAAAACCCAAACGTGTAAAGGAGAATTAAAACAGATCTCTCCTCGTTCCTCGTCGAGATGAAAGCTGTACTCAGCTTTTGACTTTCTACTTTTATCTTTTGCCTTGCACTCCTATTCCAAATCCTTCGGTTTAAACGCAAAGGGCAGCAAATTATCGGCGCCTTCAAGCACCTGTATGTATTTACGGCCATCGAGAATTATGCGAATGGGCTGACTGTAGCGTGTTTCGGTTTCTACCAGTACCTGACGGCACGAGCCGCAGGGCTGCGCCGGAAGTTCCAGAAATCCATGCGAATTTCTTGCCGTAACGGCAATGGCTTTTACAGCCTGATCGGGGTAAGTAGAGTTGGCATAAAACAGAGCTACCCGCTCGGCGCACAGGCCATCAGTAAAGTCGGCATTCTCCTGGTTACTACCGCTTACCACCTCTCCGTTTTCGAGCAACAATGCCGCTCCCACACAAAACTTTGAATACGGTGCATAAGCGTTATTAGTGGCTTCGCGGGCTGCCAGCAACAATTTCTGATCGCTATCGGGTAATTCCTCTACCTCATCATATTCGCAAACCTTTATTGTGAGTTCCTTCCTTCGCATAAACGGGTATTTTTCTCAAATGTACAATTTTATATTAAATGGCAACATTGGTGCATTAAACAAATGCATAGTGAAATCCGGCCACTTGTAAGTAAAATCTCCTTTTACTCCAATTATCATCATCAAGTTAAATACGATATCGTCGTACCAAAACATTCCCACAATTGCTAAACGGTTATAAACGAAGTACAAGGACACTAGAGAACATTGCCCACAAGAGTTCGATTCGCTTTTTACAATCGCTGGCAATACATTCTTTTATGCACATTAATTTATTATATTTGTTAAGCACCTATTAAACCGGTTATGAAAAACTTTAATAAAAGTGTATTCAACTCTCATTTTTTCGAGCTATCTCAAGATTTAATGTGCGTTGCCGGTTTCGACGGATATTTTAAATATCTAAATCCTGCCTGGGAAAAATCACTTGGGTACTCAAACGAAAAGCTACTTTCAAAACCTTTCTTAAGCTTTATCCATCCTGATGATCATTCGAAAAATAACGAAGAAGTAAGCAATTTATCGAAAGGCAATTTCACCATTAATTTTGAAAATAGATACATCTGTAAAAATGGTTCGGTAAAATATTTTGAATGGACTGCAACGCCATTGCCTGAAGAAAAGATAATGTATTGCATTGGCCGGGACATTACAAAACGGAAACAATTGGAAGTAAAAAGTAATGAGCACAGTTCCGATCTTTCGTTTCTAAACTCCATCGCCATTCCTCTAGCAGATATTCATCCCAACGATAAGTTTATTGAAACGATACTAAAACAAATTAAAGATTATACGGGAGCCACATTGGCTCTTTTCAACCATTACAACCCCCAAAAGAAAGAATTAAAGCTCAACCATATTGATGCAGACCAAGGTATTTTAAATACAATTCTCAAAATTGCCGGCAAAGCTATTGCCCAAACTGCCACACCGGTAGACAATGAAACCTATAAACTTATAACCGCAGATTCAGTTGCAACTTTAACTAGTTTTTACGATGTTACATTCGGAGCCATCCCCAAATCTATAGATAAAGCCATACGAACGACAACAGGTATAGACCGCTTATATCCCATAACGCATATTGTTGAAGGGAAGCTATATGGTACAACAATGCTTGCGTTTAAAAAAGATCACCCCTCTCCATCAATAGAACTGCTCGAATCATACGCACATTTATTATCTGTAGCACTTCGGCGCCACAATGCCGAAAAAGCAAAAGAGGAAAGCGAAAAAGAATTCAGGCTGTTATTTGAAAATATGGAGCAAGGCTTTGCTTTGCACGAAATGGTATATGATAAAAATGAAAATCCTGTTGATTATCGTTTTGTACTAATTAACAAAGCTTTTGAGAGATTAACCGGAATGAGTGCCAAAAAATTTATTGGCAAAACATTTAAACAAGTTCTCCCTGATGCCGAACAAATTTGGGTTGAGAACTACGGGAAAGTAGCAAAAACGGGAAAAGCAATACATTTTGAGCACTATTCTCAACTATTCAACAAATATTATAATGTGGTTGCCTATAGTCCGAAGAAGAATTTCTTTGCTACAATCTTTTCCGATACTACCCAACATGTATTAAACCGAAAAAAACTGCTTGAAGCCAAAGAAAGAGCAGAGAACAGTGATTACAGACTAAAATTGGCCGTTGAATCCGGTAATCTCGGAATATGGGATCTTGACTTAGAAAAGAATTCATTGGAATGGAATGACAGGATGTATGAATTGTATGGAATCACAAAAAAAGAATTTACGAACAATTTTGAAGCCTGGGAAAAAGGTGTGCATCCCGATGACGTAGAAGAGGCGAAAAAAGAAGTAAATCTGGCAATAAGTGGACAAAAGAAGTTTAACACCTCATTCCGTGTTATTCAGCCAGATAACACAATCCGCTATATAACAGCCAATGGAATCGTAATCCGCGACAAAGCAGGAAATCCAACCCGAATGATTGGCATCAACCGCGATATCACTGAAATTAGGAAAAGAGCTAAAGAACTTAAGGAAAGTTACGATCTGCTTCATAATCTAACAGCACAAGTTCCGGGAGTTGTATACCAATACCGTATGTACCCCGATGGCAAGTCAGCTTTCCCATTTTCCAGCCCGGGAATGTACACCATTTACGAATTAACCCCCGAAGAAGTTCGCGAAGATGCTTCGTCTGTCTTTACACGTATCCACCCCGATGATATCGATTATATTGTTGACGAAATAAACAAATCAGCAAAAAACCAAACGTTATTTGATAGCGAGTTCAGAGTGATTTTGCCCAAACAGGGTTTACGTTGGAGATATTGTGTAGCAAAACCTCAAATACTTGAAGATGGCAGTACATTGTGGCACGGTATTATTTCAGACATTACCGACCAAAAAGCATATATTCGTGAGATACAGGAAAAGAATCATTTCATTCAAACCGTTTTAGACAATCTTCCGATTGGAGTTGCCTTGAATAAATTCAACGATGGCACAGCAACATACATGAATAAAAAGTTTACTGAAATATATGGTTGGCCAGAAAGTGTTCTAAGCGATGTTTCAAACTTCTTTTTACACATCTATCCTGATAAAGATTACAGAGAAAAAATTGTAGCTCAGATAATGAAGGATATCAATTCCGGAAATCCGGAACAGATGCACTGGGAAAACATTAAAATTACACAACAAAATGGGCGGCAACGAATTATTGATACAGTAAACATTCCTCTTATTGAGCAAAACATTATGGTAGCTACTGTAATGGATATGACCAAGCAGTACAATTATTCGAAAGAATTAATTAAAGCCAAAGAAAAGGCAGAAAACAGTGAAATCAGGTTTAAAGCCATATCAGAACAAGCCATGGATGGCATTGCCCTTACTGATTTGGAAGCCAACTATGTTTTTGTGAACAAATCGTTTTGCAGAATGATGGGATATACGGAGCAGGAATTATTGAAAATGAAAGTATTTGAATTACGAGCTCCCGATGCCGAAGGAGATTTCTTCCACCGATTTAGAGAAGGCAAAAACATGAGAGATTCTACGCGAACAAAACTCGTAAGAAAAGATAAATCGATTTTGTATGTTGACCTTAACGGCAGTTTTCTGAACGTTGGCAGCAAGCAATACATTTTAGGAATACACCGCGATGTAACCGAACTTGTAACCCGCGAAAATGAATTAATTAAAGCCAAAGAAAAAGCCGAAGAATCTGATCGTTTAAAATCCGCATTTCTGGCAAATATGAGCCACGAAATACGAACCCCCATGAACGGAATCCTGGGTTTTGCAAGCCTGCTAAGAAGCCCCAACCTAAACGATACTGAACAAGATAAATACATCAATATTATTGAAGCAAGTGGCGCACGAATGCTAAACACAATAAATGATATTATAGACATTTCAAAAATTGAATCGGGCCAGGTTGAACTTTCAGAATCTGAAATAGATTTGAATCTGGTACTCTGCGAATTGTTTGACTTTTTCTTGCCCGAAACACAAAAAAAGAACATTGAGCTGTTTTTCATTAATAGATCTCTGGAAAAACAATTCACTATAAAAACAGACAAATACAAACTAAACTCGATACTTACCAACCTGATTAAAAATGCCATAAAATACACACATAACGGGAAAATTGATTTTGGATACATTCAGCATGAAAACAATGATAAAAGCGAACTGGAGTTTTTCGTTACTGATACAGGAATTGGTATCCCTGCAAATCGACAGAAAGCAATATTCGAACGTTTTGTACAGGCCGACATTGAAGATAAACAGGCTTACGAAGGCTCTGGATTAGGCCTGGCAATTACCAAAGCATACGTTGAAATGTTGGGAGGATCAATTGGCGTGGAAAGCAAAGTCGGGAAAGGATCGAAATTCTATTTTACTCTTCCGTACAGCACTACACAACAAAAACAGCAGGAAAAGCAAACTTCGACTGATATGCGAGACAACTTAGCCAGATCATTAAAGATACTCATTGTTGAGGATGATGAATTTTCGATAACCTATTTGAAAATTGCACTGAAAGATTTTAGTGAAAATATGCTTGTTGCACAAACCGGTATTGAGGCGGTAGAAATATGCAAAAGCAATCCTGATATTGATTTGATTTTAATGGATATGAAAATGCCTAAGATGGATGGATTTGAAGCAACACGTGCCATACGCGAGTTTAATAAAAAGGTATTTATTGTAGCACAAACCGCATATGCCCAAGTTGGCGACCGAAAAGAAGTTTTGGAAGCCGGTTGCAACGCTTATCTTACTAAACCAATAAATAAAAACGAACTATTAAAAATAATTTCTTCGCGAACCTAAATTACACTCACCTTAATTTTAACAAACACAAAATGAAGGACACACTTTTAAACCGGGTTATCTTTTTCCCCGCGGCATCCAATAAACTTATCTTACTCACGTTTCATTGTTTATAAAATGCTTTACATTTGATAGGCAAATGCCCCGAGGTATTTTATTTTTGGCATCAGCAAACGTTGTAACAGAAACATGAGACACATAATTTCCTTTATCCTTTTTATTTTTTTGAGCATAAGCGCATTTTCACAACGAATTAGCCGCGAGGAATACATCCGTCAGTGGCAATTGGTGGCTATTGAAGAAATGAACCGCAGCGGAATACCGGCCAGTATTACCATAGCGCAGGGTTGTTTGGAGTCGGGCAACGGCAACAGCCAACTGTCGCGAGAATCGAATAATCATTTTGGTATTAAATGTAAAAAAAGCTGGAGAGGGAAAAAGGTATATTACGATGACGACCGCCGTAACGAGTGTTTCAGAAGTTACCGCTCAGTGAAAGATTCTTACATCGACCACACCAATTTCCTGATGGAAAATCCGCGTTATGCCTCACTGTTCCGGCTCAATCCTACCGACTACAAAGATTGGGCAAAAGGATTGAAAAAGGCAGGTTATGCTACAGCACACGATTACGACAAACGCTTAATTAGAATAATTGAGGAGAACAAACTGCACCGCCTCGACAAAAAAATGACTTTTAGCCCGATGAGGGGACAAACGGCTCATAATGGACTTGATGCCAACAAAAAAGGAGGACTTACGATCAGGGCATTTAACACTCATAAGGTTACCAAAATTAACCGTGTAAAAGTAGTGGTGGCACAAAAAGGCGACACCTACGAAATGCTGGCTCAGGAACTTGAATTAAAAGACTGGGAACTATATAAATTTAACGACCAACGCCCCGGACACCGCCCGATTCCTAACGAGGTGGTTTATATTCAGCACAAAAAGAAAAAAGCAAGCAAAAAACATCTAACTCACCGTGTACAGGAAGGTGAAACCATGCATTACATTTCGCAACTTTATGGTATAAAACTAAAACCGCTTTACCGCCGCAACAATATGAAAAAAGGTGAACAGCCCCAGATAGGACAAGTGATTTACCTGCGGAAGAAAAAGAAATAAAACAGGGAAAGATTGCTTAATAAATGGGAACTGTGTTAAAGCATTAATATAGCTTTCCCTTTACAATATCTGGAAGGCAAAAAATGCAGAGATACTTTAATATTACTCTGATGATGCCCGGTACATGAAATACCTTAACAGTACCCGGTCGGCAAACAAAACAAACACCAGTAAAAGGTTTATGCCAACCACCAGCGATGTATTTCGGGTAAAGAACGCCAGCCACCCCGATAGGGTAACACCGTACCAAACAAAAGCCATTATCGCTACAACAAGCATAATTCCGAGTATAACGGCCAGGTAAATGGCAAATTCCCTGAGGTATTGTTTCCAGGCAAAGTGTCGATCTACCTTTTTAACAAGGGCATCGGTAAAATTCTCCGACAGCTTGAATTCCGGCTCCGAAATAAACACCTCTTTCAGCAGTTTGTCTGTGTCAAAATTCCGATCTTCGCTATACATAATCAACAAATATATTAGTTTGTTCCAA